>CAIMWS010000306.1 GCA_903845125.1 uncultured Verrucomicrobiota bacterium | reverse complement strand
TGCTTGGAAAGGAAAAAGGCTGCCGGGCGATGTTCCTGGAGATCAGGGGCGGGTCAGTTTATCTGAGCAGACCCGGGTCAATTCTCGTGAGCGGTATAGGAATCAACGATGTCAGCGTGTTATTGGGATTTTTTGTGGCTTCAATCCCGAGCGAAAATGGTGGAAATTCGGGCGATGACAACCAAGTGGCATGACCCCGCGGCTTGGCAACGGCGAGACCCGCCGTCGTCCGTTTGCACTCCTATCGCTATGCTTGGGCATAGTTTTCTGTAGATAACATGCCCGCTACTGGGGTTCAGTGGGGGTGTTCCGCCCGTGACTTTGTGTATCGCGAAGGGCGTGGGAAGATTTCGTGACCACCTTCCACCGCAATGGGCGGTTCAACCTGAAGGTTCTTCTGTGCATTGTCCTCGGTTCAGCACCACCGGTTGCGGGGATGGGCTGGGGATTCGAGCACGATTCCCCAGCCCCGCGGCCTTCCCGGTTCTTTCGGCCGGGGCAACCTGGTGAAAGCGGCTTAGTAGCCGTCGGCGCTCCAATTGACCGAGCCGTCCAGATTGGTGCGGGAGAGCGAGGTGGACAGGTCGAGCTGGGTGTAGGCGCTGTTGTATTTCGCCGGCTTCATGGCGCCCGATATTTGGACCGGCGGGTTGAAGCAGTAATCCGATACCACCGCCCGGCGCTGCTCGATGCGGTCCGGGAACACGCGGAGTACCATCAGGTCGAAGGACCAGACAATGTCTTTGCCCATCTTGATATTGGGGCAATGGTTACTAACGCTCTGAAAGGCGGAGGCGACCGTGTCGTCGGCCACCGGGAAATGCGTGGCCACGGTCAGCCGGGGCTTGGGTTCGATCCGGCTCAGCAGGTAGCCAAAGGCGCCTTGCGGCGTGTGGGAGCTGTTCTGCACGTCCTGCAGTTGAGCGATAGTGCCCAGGTAGCTCGTGTACACCGGGCTGTTCGTGGGCGGCGGGGCGTTGAGGCCCATGTTCTTGTATGCCCACACCTCGGGAGGGACCACCATCTCGTGGATGAACACGTCCACGCCCTGGCCGCCGTTGATGGCTTCGTTGACGCTGTTGGTTTCGGGCTTGGTGTCGCTGCTGTAAATCATGGTTAAAGGCCGCGTGGCGCCGGGCGGCGTCCAGGCGAGCTTGTAGCCGAGGGAGCCTTTGCGGCAGTGAATGACCGGGTAATGCGTCACCTTGGCGCCGGTGGCTTGATTATGGTAGGCCACGCCGCCGATTTTTTGCCAGTCGAGCGTGACCGGGACCAGCGCGTAGCCATCGTCCGGCGGATCATCGCCCACGGGCACCGGGTCGTGCGGCAGGCCCCAGCTGTCTTTGGTGGGCAGGGTGTAGCTGGCGTACGCCGTCTGCTGGAAGCTGAAGCTTTCCGAATGCCACCGCCACGCGCCGCGCGCCAGCGCGCAGAAATTGCTGACCCCATCGTCGTAGATCACGCCCGTGCCCGGAGTAGCAACGCCGGACGGACTTTGCCCGAAGACGTACAGGGGCGACTTGCGGTCGCTGGCCGCGCCGAAACAGTAAAGGTGGGTGAGATCATTCATATGATCGCCGTGCAGGTGGTTGATGAACACCTTGTCCATGCGGCGGAATCCCACCATCGCGGCGGCGTAGTTGGCCGACACGCCGGCGCCACAGTCAAAGATAAACTGGTCCAGCGCCCGGCCTTTGTAGACGAGATCGTTGGGATTGGGCTTCCAGCCGACTTCGACGAAGATGCTCATTTCCGCCTGGGCCCGGCGCACCGGCAGGGGGATCATGGAGCCCATAAAGGTGATGCGCATCTCGTTGGTTTCGAGCGGGGTGAGCGGATTGAAGCCTTCCAGGGTCTGGAAGTAGCTGTAGCTGGCGGTGGGCTGGTAGGAAGGATCCGGCGACACCATCCGATAAAACATGGGCACATTCACGCTGCCCGTGGCCCCCAAGCCGCTCAGGCGCGCTTGAGCCTCCTGCCAGGAATACCAATTCGTCAGCCCGGCGGCGGACCATTGCACGGCGTAGTGGGATCCGGTCCCACCCGGATCGCTCCAACTCAGCTTACCGTCCTGGGTTAACGAGTTGATCGCCAATTGGCCGTGCACGGGGTTCGGCACCAACGCGGCCAATAGCGCTGCGGCCAGGGGCACCGCATCGCGATGTAGAGGTCTGTTTTTTTTCATAGGTATCGATTCTGATGGGTTTGGGTTTGGTTCATTCATGTTTTATTCCATGGATTGCGTATCTGGGAGGGATTTTTCCTCCCTCAAATCGTCGAGGCGCTGCGGCACGGCGCTGGCTTGGCCGGCTCCCCTGGGGCTGGGGCGTCCTGGATGATGCCTGTCAAGTCCGCGAGGTTTTCCTTGAGCACATAGGCGCAAGCGCCGAGGTGCAGCGCTTTGGCTCGCAGGCTCGCCTCATCGTATTGGGAGAGCATGATCACCCGGATGTGGGGAAACCGCTCCCGCATTGCGAGCAAAGCGTGGAGGCCATCCACCGGGCTCATGCGCAGATCCATCAACACCCAGTCCGGCCGCGCGGCCGCACAGACATTCAGGGCTTCCGCCCCGTCGGCGGCTTCGTATATCACGCTCGCCAAGCCGGCAATGATTTGGCGGATGAGCCTGCGTATCCGCGCATCGTCGTCAGCAATGAGGATTTGATACGTCACAGCCCTGGTTTATCGCAGAACGCGCGGCGAACGGGAATCCGTGTGAATACGCAAACGGGTGTACGTGTTCATACGTACGGTGCTTTGCGTGTTCACACCGATTCCCGGAACACCGCGGGTATGCGATAACGTGAGGCCATGGCGCAGGAAATCCTTAACGGTGGCGACGAGGTGAGCCTGCGCCGGCGTATCAGGCAATTAGTCAACTCAAAATATATTATGAAAATTTCCAATCCATTTCGGAGCCGATGGCCGGTGGCGATTTTAGCCTTCCTGCTGGTCGCTCCCGCAGCTCGAACTCTGGCTGAAGGCACCAATCTGCAGGTCAACGGCTGGAAAGAAGGGCTCTATCCCGTGGTCAAAGAAAACGCCACCGCCCTGTATTACAACAACCGCCTCTGGGCGTTCCTGCTGGGCCCGCAAAACGCGGTGAGCGCCACCGATTTCATTCTCTACCGCCAGCTGGACTCGGTCACCAATTCCTGGGGCAAGTATAATGAACTCAAGGATTCCAAGGGCAAAGGGATTCGCGCAGCCTACGCCGTCTCCCCGATCCTGGCCTTTGATCAGTTCTTATACGTATTTTTCGTGGAGCCCACCGCGCCGTACGGGGTGTATTACACGAAATACGCCGGCCCGAACGAAACTGGGCAAGACACGTGGGACCCACCGGTGGCGGTGCCGGGAGCCCTGGCCACGAGCGAAGTCGCCCCGGTCTACAATACGGAGACCAAGGCCCTCGAAGTGTATTACCTCACCCAGGAAGCCATTTATTACTCCAAAACTACGAACGGACTGGACTGGACCGCTTCCAGCCGCCTGCAAACCTCATATATGACCCACGCTACGCCGGTGGCTTTAAGCGCGGCATTCGTGCAACTGGGCACGGCCAAAACGGTAAAAACCATGCTCGCGACTTCCGCCGCCAACCAGCAGATCGATATTTTCTTCGTCGACGGGAAAGATCCCTCTTCGGTGATCCATTACCCCCTGCCGGAGGCCAATAAAGCCACCGCCCGCCCAGGCCTGGTCAACCTCGGGCAAGGCCAGGTGATTTTGATGTGGAAAAACCCAAACGATCAGATCGTGATGCACACTTTTCGGGAAGGCCTAGGGGAACGAGGGACATGGGATGAGACGGAAACCGTCTGGACTGACAAAACGGAATGGGGCCCCACCGGCGCCGTCTTTTTCCAACGCCTCGATCCGGAAAACCTCGAAGGCTATTTTATCGTGTTTTGGGGGCAATACCATTACAACACGGCCACGTTGACCTTCCGGAAGGATATCCAGGCGCATATACCGGCGACGCCCCTGGGCTGGTGGCGGCGCACGAAGGTTCTAACCACCGATTGGGCGCAGCTGCCCGAACTGTCGGATCTGTATCCGATCATTGGGATTCTCGATGCTCCGCCTTACGCAAAAAACGGCAAGACCGCCGAGGATAACAAGACCTTTGTCGAGTATGGGAATACGCAAACCGGGGTGACGAACACCACCATCAGCGTCAAAGCGGGCGTGTATGTGGAAACCCTGCCCAACAACCCCTTAAAACTCGAAGTGCAATCCGGGGTTTATGGTGACACCAGCTCGGCGGTGACCTTGACCAAAGGCGTTAACTACTCGCTGCGCACGCTGGATCCGTGCCAGGCGCGGGTGCTGTACCTGGCGCCGGTGATTCAGATGACCACCTATGAATGGATTGATCCCGTCACCCAGAAACCCTCGGGGGAGGCGTTTTATTTGCCGAATGTTATCGATGTCTCCATTCTGAGCAAGCCGATCAATGCCAACACCGACACGAATTACGCCAACCTCACCTGCCTGCACCACACGTCGGGCGAACTCAACACCTATAATCACGTGATCGATAATAACGACATTCTGCTCAAGAATTCGGGCACGTGGGACGATGCGGAAGCCAGCGGCCATATGGCCATCAACCTGGTCCAGGGCCAGACCACGGGGCTCGGCTACGGCGGTTACGTTTCCTTCAAAATAGGCTACCAGGTACCGGGCATGATCGGGGCGGGTGCCTCAGGTGAATTCAAAATGTATACCTCCACCTCCTATACCGTCACCGATAGCACCAAGCTCTACCTGGACAATCCGCACGCCACCAACGTGGGGGACTGCAACTTGTTCAATGCCACCTTGATCTGGACCAAAGCGGACGCAAAATGGGCGCCGCAGCACCGGCAGGGGTTGGGGGACACGCCGTGGATCATCACCTACACCGTTACCGGCATTCAAACCAATCCGCCCGCGCTCACGACGGCGCCCATGTTTCGGCTGGCTTCCGGCACGGATGGAATTAATCAGCAAGGTTACCGGCTGACCGTGTTGAACCTCCATCAGCGCATTATCGGCATCGAAAGCTCCACCAACCTGGTGCAGTGGACGCCGGTGAAGAACCTCACCAATTTCATCGGCACCACGAGCATCCTGGATCCGCAGGCCGCCCAAACGCCTTTTCGGTTCTTTCGGGCGGTGGTCCAGCCTTGAGCCGGGATCTTCGTGGTTGCAGGATCCAAATCGAAAGACGCGAGAAAATGACAATAAGCTGGGAAGCCGTTGAAAAGGCTGAGATTGCCCGCGGTGCGGGGCACCGTGCTGAAGCACGGATTCCTGAGACGGCCCCCCCCAGAGGAGTGTTCCCATCTTATGTGTTTCGACTTAGCGCTGGCACTCATGGATACCCTACTGATTCCATACTTATTCCGATGAACCCTCACTCCCTGAAAGCACCTGGGCGCGCTCCCTGCGGCCGCTGGCTGGCCGCCGCGTTGGCGGTGGGCCTATCCTGGCTGAACGCCAGCTGCCAAGCCCTCTCGAACAGCCCCCCGAGCGGGGCCGCCCCTACCGCCAAGACATCCTTGACTGCCCAGCCACGGCCGGTCGCAGTCTACGATTTCGCGTTCGACGTGGCCAACCTGCAAACCGAAAAGGGCCTGCTGAAGGGCCGCTCCGGACCGGTCGGGCGGCTCCGGTCCAGCCTGCGTTCGGAAGAAACCCCGGCCGAAAAAACGGCCCGCTTCGCCGCCCTGCTCTCCGAGACCATCGCGAAGGAGCTCGGCGCTTTGAAAATCCCCGCAACCCGGCAACCTAAAGGCGCGCCTTGGTCGGATACCGGGCTGGTCGTCAAAGGTGAGTTCGTCCAAGTGGACGAGGGGAACCGGATGAAACGTGCCGTCATTGGCTTCGGCGCTGGCGCCATCGAGACGCTGACCCAGGTGGAAGTATTTGACCTGGCGCAAAGCCGCACCACCCCCGTCCTGGTCTACGGCACGGGCACCGGATCGAAACCGATGCCGGGGGGGATCATAATGATGAATCCCTATGCCATGGCGGCCAAGTATGTGCTCTCGCGCAACGCCACCGAGAAAGACGTGCGCGCGCTGGGCAAGAAAATTGCCCGTGATCTAGCCCAACTGGAAGCCGGAGGGGCCACCAAACCATGAAGCCTCTTCGCCCCTCCCCTACCCCGCTGGCCTGGCTGCTACCGGCCTCGCTCCTGCTGGTCGCGGGTTGCTCCAGCATGGGCCCCAAGACCATCCCCCGCGATCGCCTCGACTACAGCAGCGCCATTGCCGAATCCTGGAAGCGGCATGCGCTGCTCAACGTCGTCAAGTTGCGGTACTTCGATCCGCCAATCTCCGTCGACGTAGGCCAGATCGTGGCGGGCTATTCGCTGGAAACCGAGATCAGCCTGGGCGGTTCGGTGGAGCGGGACAACGCCAGCTTTACCCCGAGCGTGGGGGCTCACTACACCGACCGTCCCACGATCACCTATACCCCATTAACCGGGAACCGGTTTGTCCGCACCGCGCTCATGCCACTGCCGCCGGACGCGGTGTTCTTCACGGTGCAAGCCGGCTGGCCGGCGGACGGCGTGCTATTTGCCGCCGTGGCCTCCCTCAATGGCTTGAAAAACCAGGAAGGCAGCCTGGCGGGCGTGACGCCGCCGGAACCGGCCTTTCTGCGGACGCTGGACCTGCTGCTGCGGCTCCAGCAAGCCGGCGCGTTCGCGGTGCGCATACAACAGGACGCAAAAAAGCAACAGACCACGTGGCTGGTCTTCCGTTCCCAATCTGCCTCGGCGGAAACGCTAGCCGACCTCAAAGCCTTGCGCACGCTGCTGCGGCTGAACCCGGAAGCTTCGGAATACAAGCTGGTGTATGGCGCCACCCCTGGTAACGACCGCGAATTGGCCGTGATGACCCGCTCGATGACCCAGATCATGGGCATGCTCTCCGCCTACGTCCAGGTGCCCGAAGCCCATATCACCGAAGGCCGGGCCACGCCGGGTCTGGGTGGGGCAGCGGCGCTGCGCATTGCCTGCAGTCCGCGCCGTCCCGCCGAAGCGTTTGCGGCAGTGGCATACCGGGATCTTTGGTTCTGGATTGACGACCGTGATTTAAAAACCAAACGGGCCTTCGCCCTGCTGATGATGCTGGGCACCATGGCCGATACCGGGGAGCACCCCCCGCTGCCCCTGATCACCATTCCCACTCAATAAAATTCACCCCTTTAATGGTCCGCAGCCTATGACTGGAATCACCATTGCGTTACTCACCACCGCCTGCGTCTTCGGCGGCACCTTGCTCGGTTCATCCCTTCGCCGCAGGATCCCCGACCAGCACCTGACCGAAGAATCCCGGGATGCCATCCAGGTGGGGGCCGGTATGATCAGCCTGATGGCGGCGTTGGTGCTGGGCCTGCTGGTCAGCTCCGCCAAGAGCAAATACGACTCTGCCACCGCGGCCATTACCGAAAGCGGGGCTAAAGTGATTCTGCTGGATCGCGTGCTGGCGGGCTACGGTCCCGAAGCCCAACCGCTGCGCGAGACGCTGCGCCTGAGCATGGCCTCCACCCTCAAGGCGCTTTGGCCGGAAGAAGGGATGACCCCGGAGGCGATCCAGGCATTTGAGCAGCGCATCAACCTGGAACAGGTGGCGGCCGCGGTCCGGAAGCTGCAGCCGCAAAGCGATCCCCAGCGCCGGTTGCAGGAGGAAGCGCAAAAGCTCTGCCAGGACCTCCTGTACATCCGTTGGCTTCAGATCGAACAGGCCCAGGCCGGCCTGCCCCCCATCTTCCAGGGGGTGCTCCTTTTCTGGCTGACCGCGCTCTATCTCAGCTTCGGACTCCTGGCTCCCCGCAACGCCACCGTGATGGGCATGATGTTTGTCGGCGCCCTGGCGCTGGCCACCGCCATGTTCCTGATCACCGAAATGAACCGCCCGATGACCGGCGCCATCAAAGTTTCCAGCGGCGTGATTCGCAAAACCATCGAGCATCTGGGCCGTTAACCGAGCGGGAGAGCCAGCCGGGGCGAGGCCCCCTCGCAAAGATGACGGCGCGCTTTAAATCGCGACCCACGAGATGGGGACAATCACCGGGGAAGCCGTTGAAACGGCAGAGCTTGCCCAATCCGGCTACCACCCCGCGTTAAGCCAATGGTTGGCCCAGCTTTGAGCAAATGGTTTTACAGCCGGCAGCCTGGTTTAGGTTTCAGTAATTGGAAGGGAAAATATGAAAACGCCCTGGCGCACCCGTATCGCAAGCTCGGCCAGGATGTCAAACCGCAACACTCGCTCAAGGTCTATGCCGAGGATGGCACCCTTATCGGTGAATACGTTGCCGACCTGCTGGTTGAAAACACACTGATTGGAATGGCGCTTAAATTAGTCCTAAAACTTTCTTGCCCAGTCGTTTGCGGCGTTTGGGATTGGGCAGGGTTTCAAAAAG
>CAIMWS010000305.1 GCA_903845125.1 uncultured Verrucomicrobiota bacterium | reverse complement strand
GCCAGCATGTAGGGGCTGGTCACGGTGAATTTGAAGGGACCCTGGGCCACCGACCGGGTGCGCGCGCAATCCCCATATAAATTAAGGCCGCCTTCACCCAGCGGCCCGACGACCAGCGCCGAGGGTTTCTTGCGGTATTGGAGGCTTTCCTGGCCGGCGAAAGCGATCCAGGCCTTGTGCCCGATGGCGGTGCTCGTGCCCGACATGGCCTGCACAAAATAGTCGATCATGCCGTTGGATTCCGGGTGGTTCGGATTGAAGCGGTCCAGTTCCCCATCCGTGGGCAGATCGATCCCGCACTGGCGCTGCAGATCCAGCACCACCCGGATGGCATCCATTTTGGCCTGCTCGCTAGGCATGGCCAGCAGCCATTCCGGCACCGGGTAGGATCCCACCGTGGTGGTGAGGATCCGGGGTTTGCCGGGGAGAGCAAATGGGCTATTCATGGTGCTAATGTAGCATGGCGGGCACCGACTTGCCATTAAAAACCGATTCAACCGCGAATTTTTGCGCCGTCGGGCCCCCCCCGGTTTGGGGGCTGGTCCCGGAGTGGCCGGGGGGGCTGATCCCGCGACACCGGAGCCTGACCGAGGCCGCTCATTTCCCGGGCGGATCCGGCCACAGGGCATTGAGACGGCGGACGGATTCCTCCACCAGCACCTGGCCACCCTCGGGGCCCACGATGAAAGCGTCCGCGCTGTAGCCGCCCCCTTGGACGGCGGTTTCGGTGGGCAAATATCCACAATTCTGCGCGGTCAGCTGCTGGGTCAAAGTCAGGGTTGCCCGGCTCCGGGCCTGGATGCGCTGGCCATAGTCGTGGAACAACTCGAAGGGCACCGTGGCCAGGGCCACCTCGCCCAGCCGGAGATAATGGAACTCGGCGGGATGCACGGAGTCCGTTTCGTAAAACGGCGTGGCCGGGGGATTCTTCTCCGGCAAATCCAACGCGGCCGTGGTGTGCTGGAAAACCAGGGAGGTTTTGAGGTCCGCCCGGGCGCACGGCATGAGCTCGGCCACGGCCCGGGCGATGCGCCGGGCAATGGATTGGCGGCGGGAAAGCCCCTGGCGCTGGTCCATCAGATCTTCCGCCCGGCGCTGGAGCAGCACATGGGGCGACAAATCCCCGGCGGCGGCGCATTGCGGCAGGAGGAACAGGCGGGGGGAGTAACGCTGCCATAACTCGAGCCGGACCTCATGCCAGAAATCCGCGGAGATGACGCTCAGCCCCTCGGTTTCCTGCGAGGGGCACGGCAGGTTGATGATCATCCCGCTCAGCTCTTTCTCAGGGGTCCAAAAGCAAATTACGCCCAGGTTGTGGTCGTCCCCGCCCTCGAAATTGGCGAAGCCGGGATTGTCCACCGCGCCGTAGAGGACGTTGGTGCCGTTGAAAAAATGGGTGCGGCGGTTCACGCCCACCACGGCCTGGCCCAGCGCCCAGCTCAGGGCGGCGGGCTGGCGTTTTTGCCAGGCCTCCGCGATCACCGGCGCCAGGGTGTCGATGAAGAAATTGCCATACTCGGAGGCGCTCATCACCCCCGGGTCTTGGGAGACGTCGTACAGGCCCTTGAAGGTGCTATCCAGGAAACCGGGCCCCGTGTGGGTATGGGTGGCGTTCAAGACCAACTGGCGCACATCGAAGCCGGCCAGCCGGTTTTGCAGGCGTTCCCGCAGGCGGTCCAGGATCGGTTTTTGGATCATGCACACATCACAGGAAACGAGGATCGCCTGGCCGCCCCCCGGGCCCGCGGTTTCCAGCGCGAGCACCGTGGCGGTCAGCGGATCCTGCACCCCCTGGGAAATCCGCTTGTGCAATTGGCCCACCAGGGCCACCGGCTTGGGGGGGGTGATATCCACGCGGGCCCAGCCGGCCTTCAAGGGCAGCTCGCGCACCAGCTCCGCCGCCAATTCATTGGTGGTGCGCTGGAAAAACGTGGCGCAGCGGGCGATGGAGGGGGAGTTGTTATCCCACTCGGCCTCGTACTCGATGCCCCACAAGGCGGGCCGCGCGCCGGACCGCTGCACCGCGCGCAGCACCCCCGCGAGATTACCCTGGCCCGTGCCCCAGGGCACATCGTGGCCGTCCCGCCCCGGCTGGTTCAGATCCTTGAGGTGCACCGCCAGCAGCCGCGAGCCCAGCATTTGGATGGCCTCGGCGGGGTCCAGGCCCGAGCGCATCCAGTGCCCGGTATCGGCGCAGGCGCCGACCAGCGGGCCCCGCCCCGCGCAGACTTTGAGGACTTCGCGCGGATGCCAGTAGCGTGAAACCCCCTCGGCGTGGTTGTGGATGGCCAGCTTGATGCCGTATTCCCGGCAGCATTTCTCGATGACATCCAGCGCCGCGGGCTCCGGCTCCGAGACGATGAAGCCGGCGCCGAGCTTGCGTGCGAATTCAAAGGACTGGCGGCAGGCCGCCTCCTCCCCGGGCAACTGGTGGAGGTAAAGGCTGGTCAGCTGCACCTTGGCGGCGGCCAGCTTGGCCCGGATTTGGGCCGCCACCTCGTCCGGCAAATCCACCTCCAGCTTGCGCGGGTCATCCGGGCGGATCGTTTGGCCGGTGAAAGCCTCCAGGCAGGTCATGCCCAGGGCGGCGGTTTTGTCGATGGCTTCAAACAAGGTGAAGCGGTTGAAGCTCCAGGCGGTGGGGCCGAGCCGCCAGCCGGAGGATTCCCCAGCCCCCGCGGCGGCCGCCGGCAGCCAGAGCAGCGCGGAACAACTTAAAACAGCGAACCAACCCGTTTTCGTGAGTTTCATGGCTTGTGAATGGTGAGGTGATTAGACACCCGCCGCCGCGCCGAAGCAACCGAAAAGGGCGGGCGGGGCCGCTCGCTGCAAAAACGGTTCCAGCGGGAGGTCAATGGCCCGGTTTTCCGGGCGAAGAGGGCCGCCCGGGATTCAAGGTATGCTGTTCGGCGTCGCGCATGGCGGGCGTGTAATGCGGGCAGACGGGGCTTTCCCCCACCGGCCCGACCACATACGGCTGGGTGCCCAGGGCACAAACCGGCTCGGTTTTCAGGTAGGCAGGCACCAGGTTGGTCATGAAACACGGTGTGCCATTGGAGTAGCGGTTATCGGTGGCCCAAAGCTCCTTGGCCCCGTCGATTAATTTGAGCTTTGCGAGGCAAATGAAAGGGGCCGGACGCGCCTGGCGCCGCACAAAGTAGGGGAACGCCCAGGCACCCAGGATTATGGCCAGCACCGCCAGGACAACCTCCACCTTGGTGAAACCGCCGCGATTCTGGATTTGGTTCAGCATGGGCATCCTTTCCGGGTCAGGCTTCCTCCAGGTATTCACTCTCCGCAAGGCGGACAAAGCCCGTCTTGCCCGCGGGGAACTGAACCATCAAGAGGTGCCTGAATTCATAGGGGGTATTGGGGGAGGTGCTGCAAAAACCCAGGACTGCGGCCTGGGCCAAAATCGTCTGCGATTTCAGGTGTATGTTCAAGGTTTTGCCCTTCAGTTCCCCCCCTTGAACCGTTTTTCCGAGATAAAACCGGTCCCCGTTGATGAGGCGCTCCACCGGCGCCCACAGGGTGAAAAAGACCCGCAGGAAGGCGATGCCCCCGCAGATCACCAGAGCCGTCACCACCACCGGCAGGTAAGCTTCAAATTCCATCCGTCCGCCCTTTCCAGAAGGCGCATGGCCCGCAGGCCGGGTTTCCAAGGCTTATAAAGAAATATTTCATGCGAGATGTCCCATGGTAACCCTTGGCCCGGGCCGAGGCAAACCTTTTAGCGCTGCCCGTGCGGCGCGAAGGGTAAACTGCGGGCGGCTTTCCGGTGGATATGAACGGATGGGAAATCCGCAGTTTTCGGAACCGGTGGCCGGCCATCTGGTTGCGAAAAATTCCCGTTGGAAAGGGCCTGAAAAAATCGGGAATTTTTTAAGCGCCGGACAAAATTTTCGCGCCCTTGGAATGAAACAAAAAAGGACGCCGGGGAGGCGTCCTTTGGCAATTTGATACCGGCCCGGGAGCGGTAGGCCCCGGCGGGCGGATTTACTTCTCGGGCTCGTCCAAACGGGATTCGTCGGCAGCATCGAAAGCGTGCTGCAGAGCCACCAGGTCTTCGCCCGGCTTGAGCGCATCGAGCATGGCCTGCTCGGCCTTGAGCTGGTCGGGAGTGTAGTTGGCGGCCTTGATGGAGAGGCCGATGCGCCGCTCGCCCTTGTCGATCTTGATGACGCGCGCGGTGACCTCCTGGCCGACCTTGAGCACGTTCTTGATCTTGTCGACATGGTCTTCGCTCACCTGGGAGATGTGCACCAGGCCGTCGATGTCGTGCTGCAGGCCCACGAAGGCGCCGAAGCTGGCGAGCTTGGTCACGTTGCCGGTGATGAGGTCGCCGACGCGGTAGAACTGGTCGATGTTGGCCCACGGATCCACGCTGAGCTGCTTGATGCCCAGGGCGATGCGCTGGTTGGCCTTGTCGATTTCCAGCACCACGGCTTCCACTTCCTCGCTCTTCTTGATGACTTCGGAAGGATGGTTGATCTTGCGGGTCCAGGAGATGTCGGAGACGTGGATCATGCCGTCCAGGCCGTCTTCCAGCTCGATGAAGGCGCCGTAGCTGGTGAGGTTGCGGATCTTGCCTTTGACGCGGGTCTTCGGCGGGTATTTCTCCGCGGCGCGGTCCCACGGATTGGTCTCGAGCTGGCGGATGCTGAGGGAGATCTTCTGCTCTTCGCGGTTGATGCCGAGGACCACCGCCTCGATTTCCTGGTCGGCTTTGAGGACATCGGAGGGTTTGGCCACCCGCTTGGTCCAGGAGAGCTCGGTGACGTGCACGAGGCCTTCCACGCCGGGCTCCAGCTCCACAAAGGCGCCGTAAGGCACCAGGTTGACCACCTTGCCCTTGACCTTGATGCCGACGGTGTATTTGCTCTCGATCTGGTCCCACGGATTGGCCAGTTTCTGCTTGAGGCCGAGGCTGACGCGCTCTTTTTCGCGGTTGATGTCCAGCACCACCACATCGATGTCCTGGCCGACCTTGAGGATTTCGGAGGGGTGCCCGATGCGGCCCCAGCTCATGTCGGTGATGTGCAGCAAGCCGTCGATGCCGTTCAGGTCGATGAAGGCGCCGAAATCGGTGATGTTCTTCACCGTGCCCTTGCGGATGTCGCCCGGGGTCATCTCGGACAGGAGCTTGGCGCGGCGTTCGGTGCGTTCCTGCTCGATCAGTTCGCGGCGGGACAGGACGATGTTCTGGCGCTCCTGGTTGATTTTGACGACCTTGAATTCGTAAATGTTTCCGACGTAAACGGTGAGGTTCTTCGGCGGGGTGATGTCGATCTGGGAAGCGGGCAGGAAGGCTTCCACGCCGATGTTGACGAGCAGGCCGCCTTTGACGACCGCCTTGACCTTGCCGGTGATGGTGCCACCTTCGTTGCACACGGCCAGGATCTTCTCCCAGTTGCGCTTGAATTCGGCTTTTTCCTTGGACAGCACCACGTTGCCGTCGCGGTCCTCCAGGCGCTCGATGAGCACGTCGATCTGGTCGCCGATTTTGACCGTATGGATGTCATCAAATTCGCCGCCGGGGACCACGCCTTCGCTCTTGTAGCCAATGTCCACCAGGACTTCCTTGGGGCGGACTTCGATGATGGTTCCTTTGACGATCTGGCCCGGGGAAAAAGCAAAACAACTTTGCTTCAGGGCCTCTTCCATGGTTAACATAACAATATGTCCAATTCACTGCGGGAGACTTGGCGGCGTGTGACAGCCGGCGAAGACTCCATTGCCTAACAGACCGAACGTTGCAGCGGCAACGGAGGGTTAACGGTTAGGTTACTACGTTGACTTCTCTTTCTCAGCCTCTGGCGAACACCCGCACATGCGGGGTTCAGGCGTTACCAGCCTAGATTAAGGGGTCGGTGTTGCAAGCCCAAAATCAGCCCAAAATCTGGCCCAACGGGGGTGATGGGCACCTTTTCACGGGCCCGGGGCGGGTTCCCCCCCCCGCCGGGCGCCTGAGCCTTTAAGATTGACCCCCGGCCGGGGGCGCTTTATTTTTATGAAAATTCGAACCAAAACCCGTTAAGACAAATAATTGCAACTTATGAAAAGACGCCAATTCCTCAGAGCCGCCACCATGGCTGGAGCCGGGGCCATGATCCTGCCGCGCGTGCGGTTGTTCGGCGCCGATGCGCCAAGCAACAAGCTGAACATCGCCTTGCTGGGCACCTGGGGCCGGGGCGAGGCGCATTTTGGCGCCATCAGCACGGAAAACGTGGTGGCCTTGTGCGATGTGAACGAGGAGCACCTGGCGTTCGGGGCCCGGAAGTTCCCCGCCGCCAAGCAGTATAACGATTGGCGCAAATGCCTTGACCAAAAAGACATCAATGCCGTGGTTTGCTGCACGGCCGACCACAACCACGCCTTCGCGGCCAACTGGGCCTTGAACCGAGGCCTGCATGTGTATTGCGAGAAACCGCTGGCCAACAGCGTGGAGGAGGCCCGGGTGGTGCGCGCCAACTACCTCAAGAACAAAGGCAAGGTGGCCACCCAGGTGGGCACCCAGCGCCATGAGTACGAGAATTTCAACCGGGTGCGCGAATTGGTCCTGGACGGCGCCGTGGGCCAGTTGGAATCGGTGTGCGCCTGGGGCAACCGCCAGCTGGGCCGGCCGGGCTACCTGCCGGCGGCCGGGGATCCGCCCCGGCATTTCCACTACGACCTCTGGCTCGGCCCCTCGCCTTACCATCCCTACAATCCCGGGTATTTCTCCGGCGGCCCGGGGATGAACTGCCTGCAGTGGAACATGTATTGGGACTTCGGCAGCGGCCAGGTGGGCGATATGGGCAGCCACACCATGGACCTGGCCTGGAATGCCTTGGACGCTGACTTGCCCACCTCCGCCGAAGCCAAGGGCGACAAATTCAATCCCGACGTCACCCCGGTCCGGTTCGAGGAGCATTTCGACATCCCCGCCAACACCTGGCGGCCCGCGGTGCGCGCCTCCTGGTATCAGGGAGGGGCCATGCCGGAATCGCCCAACCGGTGCATCAACCTGAAGGCGATCGACCACGGCGCCATGTTCGAGGGCACCAAGGGGGTGCTGGTGGCCGATTTCACCTCGCGCGTCCTCTACCCCGGCGGGGATAAAGCTGACTTTACCTATTACAAGCCGCGGGCCAAGGAAGCCTTGCTGCCGCCCATGCGGGGAGGATTCCAGCGGGAGTGGATCAACGCGTGCAAAGGCAGCCTGAAAACCTCCTGTGATTTCGATTACGGCGGCAAAATGATCGAGATGATGCTCCTGGGCCTGGTGGCCTACCGGGTCGGCAATAAATTCAGCTACGACGGCGCCACGGGGCAGGTCACCGATTGCCCGGAGGCTGCCCAATACCTCCGCCGCACCTACCGGCCCGGCTGGCCGCTGAACGGCTAAGCCCAAGGTTTCCCGGGGATGGGCGCGGTGTTTTCCCGCACCGCGCCATCCCTTTTGCCAGGTGCGCAGAGCCAGCCTGTCCGTTTCCACAATCCCGCCCGGGTCCGCCCCGCTGGCGGCCAGCGCCTGGCCGCCCGGTTGGAAAACAAATCGCTTATGACCGCCTTGAAAACGATCCTGATCTCCGGCCTTGCCGCCCTGGTGATGGCCGGCTCCGCCTATCCCGCCACCACCATCCGTTTCTCCGGCTACACGTGGGAGGTGCGGCCGGCTGGCAAAGGTGGGCCCGGCCCGAATTATTGGGATCCGGCCAATGTGACGGTGGACAGCAATGGCTGGCTCCATCTGAAGCTGACGGAGCGCGATGGTCGGTGGTATGGCTCGGAGGTGCATACCCAGGAACGCCTGGGCTTCGGACAGTATGAATTCGCGCTGGCCGGGCGGGTGGACCAGTTGGATCAGAACGTCGTGCTGGGGCTGTTCAACTACCCCACGCCCGATGTCGGACCGGATGGCACCCAGGAAATCGACATTGAGTTTGCCCGGTGGGGCCGGGCGGCGACGCCGATCGGCAATTTTACGGTCTGGCCCGCCCGGACGGGGCTGAAGCAGGAGACCAAACCGTTCCCCTTCCTTTTGGAGGGGGATTTGAGCACGCACCGCTTTTCCTGGAGCCCGGCCAGCATCCGCTTCCAATCCAGCGCCGGGCTGGGCGAAAACCAGAGCCGCCCCTTGGCGGACTGGCGCTACGAGCCGGCCAATGCGGCGGACCGGATTGCCCGGAAGCCCATGCCGGTCCACCTCAATCTTTGGTGCTGCAATGGCCGGCCGCCCGCGGACAAAAAGCCGGTGGAATTGATCATCCGCAGCTTCAAGTTCACGCCTCTGCCTCCCCCTTGAGGCCCAGCCGATCCGGGTGGCCGGGAAGCGCGGATGGCCACGGATCAAGGAAAGTTACGGCGGCGGATATCGACGGCGGGCGGCACGCCCCCCTTTCCGTTCCTTACCGCCGGGCCGGGGTGGAAGGGAGCCCCGGCGGCGCGGGCAGGGAACTTTTGGTTCGCGGCCGTGTTTATGTTGGCGTAGATTGCGGGGAGATTGTCCGATACAGGCAACATCATGCAAACCATGGAAAAAGCGACGCAAGCCAGCCCAGCCGCGCCAGCGGGCCATCGCCGGGATGGGCGCCGGACCCATTTCCCCTGGCCGGCCTGGGGGTTCTGGGTGGCCCTGGCCTGGCTGCTGACGGCCCCCCTCGGCCACGGGGCGGGCACGAATTACCTTTCGTGGAAGGATTCCCGGGTCAGCGCCGACATCCAGTCCTGGGATTTAAGTCAGGTGCTGGAGCGGATCACCGCGGAAACCCGGTGGCAGGTGTATGTGGACCCGGAGGCGCACCTGGAGATCCAGGCCAAATTCAAGAACTTGTCGGTCAGCCAGGCGTTGGGGATGCTGCTGGGGAACCTGAATTACGCCTTGTTGCCGGCGGCCGGATCGGGCGCCAAGCTGTATGTCTTTCGGACGTCGGTCCACGAGGCCACGCAGCTGGTCAAAAACCCGGTGAAAAGCGGGGATAAATCGGTGATTGCCAACGAATTGCTCGTGGCCTTGAAGCCGGGGTCCAAGCTCAGCGCGCAGGAGTTGGCCAAATCCCTGGGCGCGCAATTGACCGGGGAGGCCGGCAAACAAGGTGTTTACCGGCTGCGGTTCACCAGCGAGGAGGCCGCCCGTACGGCCCGGGAAGCGCTGGCCGGCAATGAGGAGGTGGCCAGCGTGGAGAACAACCGGGTGTTCACGCGGCCCACCCAGATGGACCCGGTGGCCCTGAGCTCCCTGCCGGGCTTGAACTTGAAGCCCGCCGGGCCGGCCAATCCGAACCAGCTGGTGATCGGCCTGATCGACACCGCGGTGCAAGCCCAGGGGGCCCGCATTGGGGATTACCTGCTGCCCTCCGTATCCGTGGCGGGCAACAGCGCCACCGACCCGGCCGCGCCCTCCCACGGCACGTCGATGGCGGAAACGATTCTGAAATCCATGTCGCAGACCGCCCAGGGCAAGGAGGCGATGCCGGTGCGGATCCTGCCGGTGGATGTTTACGGGAACAGCGAGGAGACGAGCACGTTTGACGTGGCCCGGGGCATCTGGTCGGCCGCCGAAGGCGGGGCGAAAATCATTAATTTGAGCCTGGGTGGGGAGGGGGACAGCCCGCTGCTGAAAAAAATCGTGGCCGAGGCGCACCAGCAGGGGATCGTCCTGGTGGCGGCGGCGGGCAATGAGGCGTCCACGCAGCCGATGTATCCGGCGGCCTACCCGGAGGTGATCTCGGTCACGGCCGGGGACCGGAAAGGCCAGCTGGCGTCATACGCCAACCGGGGGGACTACGTGGACGCCATGGCGCCCGGGACCAGCCTGGTGTATTTCAACAACCAGGCTTACCTGGTCACCGGCACCTCCACCGCCACGGCGTATGTCAGCGGGTACGCGGCGGCGCTGAGCTCCAGCACGGGCAAAACGATGGCCGAGGTCGAGCAGATGATCCGGGAAAGCCTGAGCCTCAAGAAAAGCCCGTGAGCCGGCCCGATCCGGCGCGAACCCCCCCCGGCGCATGCCCGCCACTGAACACATCCGCAATAAATTAAGCCAGGTGCCCCACAAGCCGGGGGTTTACCTCATGAAAGACCGGTTTGGGACGGTCATCTACGTGGGCAAGGCGCGGGATCTGCGCAAGCGGGTGAGCCAGTATTTCCACCCCTCGCGGCGCCAGGGCTGGGATCTGAAGTTCAACGCGCTGGTGGACGCGATTCACGATTTCGACATCCACACGGTACGTTCGGAGCCGGAATCGCTCCTGCTCGAGGGCAAGCTGATCAAGGAGTTCCGGCCCCGCTACAACATCAGCTTCCGCGACGACAAACGGTTCCTGCTCATCAAGGTGAACCTGCAGGATCCCATCCCGCGGTTCACGATGACGCGGCTGCAGACGGAGGATGGGGCGCGGTATTTCGGGCCTTTTGCCGATTCCGCCGCGGCGCGCCGGACGCTGGACCTGGCGCGGCGGGAGTACTCGCTGCGGGGCTGCCGGGTGCTGACCCCGGGGGAGGCGGATTATACGCACTGCATGTATGCCCACCTGAAGTTCTGCACCGCCCCGTGCATCGGGAATGTGACGCGGGAGCAATACCGGGCGCAGGTGCAATCCGCCTGCGATTTCATGGACGGGCAATGCGCCGAGCTGCAGGAGCACCTGGAAGCGGACATGAAAAAAGCGGCGGCCGCGCTCGATTTTGAAAAGGCCGCGCAGCTGCGGGATATGCTGGCGGACCTGCGGCGCACCACGCAGAAAACCGGAAAGTTCGCGCGCATCCCCTACAGCCTGCCGGTATCCCTGGATCCCGCGCGGGAGCTGGCGGAGCTGCGCGAGGCGCTGCAACTGCCCGGCCTGCCGGAGCGGATCGAGGGCTTCGATATCTCCAACATCAGCGGCACCTTCATGGTGGCCTCCATGGTGAGCTTCCGCAACGGCCGCCCGGATCGCCAAAACTACCGGCGCTTCAAGATGAAAACGGTGCTCACGCAGGACGATTTCGCCTGCATGGCCGAAACCATCCGCCGCCGCTACACCCGCCTGCTGCGGGAAACCGAGGCGGCCGGCGCGGGGAGAGGCGAACGGGAGCCGGCGGCCGGCGGGGCCGAATCGCCCTCCGTTCCGGAGGTGGAAGCGGCCGAACCGGAGGAAGCCGCCGAGGCTCGCGCCGTGCGGCTGCCGGATTTGATCCTCATTGACGGCGGCAAGGGTCAGCTGGGGGCGGCCTGCGCGGAATTGGCCAAACTGGGCCTGAGCCAGCTGCCCATCATCGGCCTGGCCAAGGAGTTCGAGGAGATCCACCGGCCCGGCCAGGAGGCGCCCCTGCGGCTGCCGGCTGATTCGCAGGCGCTGAAGCTCCTGCAGCGGGTGCGGGACGAATCGCACCGTTTCGCCAACACCTTCAACGCCCAGCTGCGGCTGAAGAAAATATCCGAGAGCCTGCTGGATGAGTTCCCGGGCATCGGCGACGCCCGCAAAACGGCGCTGCTGCGCCACTTCGGCTCCGTACAGCGCCTGCGTGCCGCCGCCGTGGAGGACATCGCCGCGGTGCCCGGCTTTGGGGGCAAAATGGCCCAGGAACTGCGGGTTTTCCTCGACGCCCGCCAATCGTGACTTGCCCCGCGCCCGCCCGGCGGATATTTTATAACGGCAAGCTGCCCGCTATGAAGGCCATGAAATTGATCGCTCCGACCTGCTGGCTGGGCTGCCTGGCGCTGTGGCTCAGCGTGCTGGCGGCCGCCGCCCAACCGCGCCAGATCATCCTCCTCCGGCATGCCGAAAAAGGGAGCGACCCGGCGGACAACCACCTCTCCCTCAAGGGCCGGGAGCGGGCGCTGGCGCTGGTGCCGTACCTGACCGAAACCCCCGAATTGCTCACCAATGGCCTGCCGGTGGCGCTGTTCGCCTCCGGCACCCAAAAGGCCACCCACAGCTTTCGCTCCATGGAAACGCTGGCGCCGCTGGGTAAACATTTGAACCAGCCCGTTTTGAGCTGGTTCGTGAACAAGGAAGTGGAAGCCCTGGCGGATTTTATTTTGCGCCAGCGCAGCTACCAGGGCAAAACCATCGTGGTGTGCTGGACGCACGAATACATTCCCGAATTGATCGCCGCCCTGGGGGTCCCCAGCCCCGCCCGTAAAATGAAATCGAGCGAATTCGACCGGCTCTACCTGATCACCTACAAGGACCGCAAAGCCACCATCCAGGATCTGCCCCAGCGGCTGCTGTACGGGGATTCCAGCCGCTGAATTAAATGGCTGCAGGTTGATCCCAATGGATCGGGACGGCCAGGCGCCCGCGGCCCAATTTCGGAACGGCTTGGGATTAATACCATTTTCGCAGGCGCACTTCGACTGCGGGATTGGCCTCGAGCTGCCGTTTGAGGGGCAGCACATCCGTGCCGGAATGGTGGAAGGGATAAACGATCCCCGGCAGGAAGGCGTTCACGTCGTTCACCGCCTGGCTGACGGTCATGGAATAAGGCTGGTTCACCGAGAGAAAGGCCACATCGATGTCCTTCAGGGCCTTCATCTCGGGCGAGTTTTCGGTGTCGCCGGAAATATAAATCCGGCGGCCGCCCAGCGTGAGCAGATAGCCGTTCCCGGCGCCTTTGACGTGAAAGGGGGTGGCGGTGGTGAGGTTGTACATGGGCACGGCTTCGATCCGGACCCCCAGCGCGTTGGTGGCCGCGCCATTGGTCAAAACCAGGGTGTTGGTTTTCAAGCTGGCGGACAGGGTATTGTAAACGTCCCGGGGGGCGGCGACCACCGTCCGGGTGGTCCGCAGGAAGTTCAGCGCGGCGGCGTCCAAATGGTCGCTGTGGGTGTGGGTGAGGAGGATCAGGTCCGCCTTGGGCAGGCCTTGGAGCAGGTTGGTGTTGACCGGATCTGAATAAATGGCCCGGCCCTGCCAGGCCAGCAATAGCGAGGCGTGGTGGATGGGGTGAATGACGGCTTCCCCATCGGCGGTTGGGAAATGGTCCCCGGTGAGCGCGCTGGCATCCTCCAGCTGCCGCGCCCGGTAAAACTGGGATAGGATCCGGGCGGAGGGGGTGCTGGTATGGAGCAGGGTGCCGCTGCCTGAACCGGAATAGGCGGCCGCCCAATCCACCAGGTTGGTGGACCATTCCAGGCGATAGCTCAAGGGCCCGCGGATTTGCAGCGGGAGGATCCATTCCCGGTGCGCCGTGGAATACGTGGCGGCGCCGAATTGGAGAGCCTCCTGGGCGGGAGCGATGGCCCGGGATCCCACGCCGATCCCGGCGGCGAGCAGCAGTAAAAATGAGGTGCTTTTCATAAACCTCCAGAACCTGATGGCCAATGCGGGCCAGTTTACCCCGGCCGGAAGCGAAGGCAACCTATTTGGCGGCATCCATTTCGCGGCCCGGGCAGATTTCGGGCAGATTTCGGGTGCAAAGCGGCGGCGCCTCTGGTAAACCTTGGCGCATTCATGAAATCACAAACGGGCAATACGACATACTTGGTGCTGGTGTGCCTGGTGGCCACGCTGGGCGGCTTGTTATTCGGCTACGACACGGCGGTGATCGCCGGGGCGGTCGGGTTCATGCAGAAAAAATTCGCACTGAGCCCGGCCTGGGAGGGCTGGATGGCGGCCTGCGTCCTGCTGGGGTGCGCCTTTGGGGTGGCGCTCTCCGGGGTGTTCAGCGACTGGCTGGGGCGCAAGAAGCTGCTGATCTTCTCAGCGGTGCTGTTCGCCATCTCGGGCGTGGGCACGGCGCTGCCGCCCAGCCTGAGCTGGTTTGTGGTGTTCCGGATCATCGGGGGCATCGGCATCGGGGCGGCCTCGATGGCCTCGCCGATGTATATCGCGGAGATCGCCCCGGCGAGGATCCGGGGCACGATGGTATCGGTGAACCAGCTGGCGATCGTCACCGGGATGCTGATCATCTATTTCGTCAATTACTATATTGCGGGCCTGGGGGACGAGGAGTGGAACATCAACTTTGGCTGGCGGTGGATGTTCGGCTCGGGCGTGTTGCCGGCGCTGCTGTTCCTGGCGCTGCTGATCCCGGTGCCGGAGAGCCCGCGGTGGCTGACGGAAAAGAACCGGCAGGCGGAGGCCCTGGCCATCCTTACCCGAGTGAATGGCCCGGAAGGCGGGCGGGGGGAGCTGGAGGCCATCGAGGCCAGCATCGCCAACGAGAGCGGGAGCCTGAGGCAGCTGCTGCAGCCCGGCCTGCGGCCGGCGCTGGCGATCGGCATCACCCTGGCGGTGCTGCAGCAGATCACGGGGATCAATGTGTTCCTCTATTTCGCCCCGGAAATCTTCAAGAAGATGGGTTCCGGCACCAGCGCCGCCCTGCTGGAAACCATCACCGTGGGCGGGGTGAACCTGCTGTTCACGGTGCTGGCGATCTACACGGTGGACCGTCTCGGGCGGCGGCCGCTGATGATCATCGGCTCGGCGGGGATGGGCCTGTGCCTGTTCGGGATGGGGTGCGCGGCGTACGCGCAGAAAACGGGGCTGTGGATGCTTTTGTTCATCCTCGGCTACATCGCCTGCTTCGCGCTCTCCCTGGGGCCGGTCACGTGGGTCATTCTCTCGGAGATCTTCCCCACGCGGATCCGGGGGCGCGCGCTGGGGCTGGCCACGTTCTGCCTGTGGATCGCGGATTTCGTGGTTTCGCAGACCTACCCGATGATGGTGAAGAACGAGTGGCTGGCGGACCAATTCCACCAGGGGTTCCCGTTCTGGCTCTACGGCTGTTTCTGCGTCGTGGAGATCCTGTTTGTCTGGCGGTTCGTCCCGGAGACCAAGGGTAAATCCCTCGAGCAAATCGAGCGGATGTGGCAGAAAAAAGGCCGGTGATTGCCCCGGGGGCCCGGTTCCGCGCGGAAAGTTCGGCGTTTTTCGGCTGGCAGGGCCCCCGCGTTCATGGCAGGATGGGGGCATGCCGAAGGAAGGCACGCACCTGCGGATCCTGGTGGCCGCCCTTTTGCCAGTGGCAGCCGGCTTGCTGCAAGCCTGGTTCTGGGCGGAGCTCGAGCCGTTTACGTGGATCCTTTTTTACCCGGCGGTGTTTTTGGGCTCGCTCCTCGGCGGCCTGCGCGGGGGGCTGCTGGCCACCCTCATCGCCCTGCCGCTGGGCATTTATTTCTTCATCCCCTACCATGGCTCATTCATCGCGCAAGACGCGGCCAGCCTGTATTCGGCACTGGTGTTTGCGAGCCTGGGCATCCTGTTCAGCCTCACCTACGAAACCTTGCGGCAGATGCGGGAAAAGCAGGGGCTTTTGGTGGAGCAGGAACGGTCCCTGGAGGTGCTGGAACTGATCAACGCCAGCCGCAACCGCCGGGACTTGATGCAGGCCGCCATGGGCCTGGTGCAGCGCTGGACAGGGTGCGAGGCGGTGGGCATCCGCCTGAAAGAGGGCGACGATTATCCCTATTATGAGACGGTGGGATTTGCCCGGGAGTTTGTGCTGGCCGAAAACCAGCTGTGCGCCAGGGATGCCTGCGGGCAGATCCTGCGGGACGGCCAGGGGAACCCGGTGCTGGATTGCATGTGCGGCAACATCCTGTGCGGGCGGTTCGACCCGTCCCGTCCGTTTTTCACCGCCCGCGGCAGCTTCTGGTCCAACAGCACCACCCGGCTGCTGGCCAGCACGACCGAGGCGGACCGGCAGGCCCGCACGCGCAACCGGTGCAACGGGGAGGGGTATGAATCCGTGGCGCTCATCCGGATCCATACCGCCGGGGAAACCTACGGGCTGCTGCAGTGCAACAGCCGGCAGCCCGGGCGCTTCACCGCCCCGCTGCTGGGCCAGCTGGAATGGCTGGCCGGGCAGCTGGCGGCGCCCCTGGCGCGCTGGCAGGCGGAAGAGCTGCGGGGCGAGACCCAGCAGCGGTTTGCCGCCGCTTTCGCCGCCAGCCCGGTGGGGATGTGCCTGATCAACTGGGAGGACCGCCGCATCGTGGATCTCAATCCCGCGCACCTGGCCAACCTCGGCCTCCAGCGCCGGGAGGAAGCCATCGGCAGGACCGCCGCGGAGCTGGGCCTCGTGCTCCAGCCGACGCCCGAAGCGGAGCGCCGGCTGGGCACCGGCCAGGCCGGCTCGCTCCGGAACGTGGAGATGCGCACGCACCACCCGGACGGCACGCAGCGGTATTTCCTGGTCTCGACGGAATTCATGGATGTGGGGCGCCGGAAGGAGGTGCTCTGGCTCCAGCTGGACATCACGCGGCACCAGCGGGCGGAGGAGGCGGTGAAGCGGGCCGCGGCCTACCACCGCAGCCTGATCGAGGCCAGCCTGGACCCCCTGGTGACCATCAGCCTGGAGGGGCGGATCACGGATGTGAACCGCGCCACGGAATTGGCGACCGGCTTCGCCCGCGAGGAATTGATTGGCTCGGATTTCGCCGATTATTTCACCCTGCCGGAAAAAGCGCGGGCGGGCTATGAACAGGTTTTTTCCGACGGCAGCGTGAAAGACTACACGCTGGAACTCCGGCGCCGGGATGGGACGACGATCTCGGTGCTCTACAACGCCTCGGTTTACCGGGACGAAACGGGCCGGGTGGTCGGTGTGTTTGCGGCGGCGCGGGACATCACGGAGCGCAAGCGGGCGGAGGAGGGGATGCGCCGGACCACCCAGCTGCTGGAATCGGTCCGGCTGGCGCTCTCCTCGTATATCGAATCGGGAAATGCGCAGGCGCCTTTCGATTTCCTGCTGAAAACGCTCCTGTCGCTCACCCACAGCGAGTTCGGATTCCTGGACGAGTTGCTGCACGATGAGCAGGGGACCCCCTACAAGCTCAACCTGGCGCTCTCGAACATCGCGTGGAACGAGGAGACCCGGAAGCTCTACGAGCAGATCGCGGCCCGGCACTTCGAGTTCCGGAACCTGAAGAACCTGGCGGGGCTGCCGGCCACCACCGGGGAGACGGTGATCGCCAACGAGGCCCCGCATGATCCGCGGTCCGGCGGGCTGCCGGCGGGCCACCCCCCGATCCACACCTTCCTGGGGCTGCCGCTGCGCTTCGGCGGGGAGCTGTTGGGGGTGGCGGGCATCGCCAACCGGCCGGGGGGGTACGACGAAAAAATGGCCGGGTTCCTGGAGCCGTTCCTGGCGGCCTGCTCGAGCATCATCCACGCGGTGCGGGCCCGGACCCGGGAACGGCAGACCTTGGAGGCGCTGCGGGAGAGCGAGGCCTTGCTGAAGACCGCCGGGCGCACCGCCCGCTTTGGCGGGTGGCGCGTGGATCTCGCGGAAGGGCGCGTGGTCTGGTCGGACGAGGTGGCGCGCCTCCACGGGAAAGAGCCGGGCTATTCGCCGTCCGTGGCGGAAGGAATCAGCTTCTACGCTCCCGAGTGGCGGGAGCGGATCACCCAGGTCTTCACCGCCTGCACCCGGGAAGGCGCACCCTATGACGAGGAGCTGGAAATCATCACCACCCAGGGCCAGCGGGTGTGGGTGCGCACGGTGGGGGAGGCCATCCGGGGCGCGGATGGGGTGATTGTGCAGGTCCAAGGCTCCTTCCAGGATATCACGGACCGGAAGCGGGGGGAGGCGGAGCGGCAGCGCCTGTATGAGCAAACCCGGCAGGAAGCGCAGATCCGCACCGATCTCCTGAACGAGGTGAACCACCGGGTAAAAAACAACCTGGTCAGCATCCTGGGCATCATCCAGATGGAGCGCCAGCTCGGCGGCCCGCAAGGTCGCGACGCGGCGGCCGTCCTGGCCAGCCTGGAGGAGCGCATCTCGGGCATGATGGCGGTGCATGGGGTTTTATCGGGCTCCAACTGGGCGGCGGTGGAGATCGGGGAGATTCTCCGCCTCGTCCTGGCCGGGGCGGTGGCCAGCTCGCCCATCCGGGACCGGCTGGCCACGGAGATCGGGTTCGAGCCTCCGGAGACGCGCCGGCGGAGGATTTCCCCCCGCCAGGCAACCACCCTGGCGCTGATCCTCAACGAGTTGGTCACCAACAGCGTGAAATACGCTTTCCCCGGGCGCCCGGAGGGGCGCATCCAGGTCGGCCTGGCGATCACGCCGCCCGGGGCGGAGGCCCCGGTGCTGACGCTCACCTACTGCGACAACGGCGCGGGCTGGCCGGAGGAGGTGCTGGCGGGGCGGCGGGAGGGGGTGGGCCTGAAGCTCATCCGCGGCACGCTGCGCAGCCAGCCGCAAAGCCAGCTGGAGCTGGCCAACGAAGAGGGCGCCCGGGCCATCCTCAGTTTCAAGCTGGCGCCGGTCACCCGGCCGGGCACGGAACCACCGGAAACCATTTGAGAACCATCAACACCAACCTGGGAAAAAAGTAATCATGCCAAACCCCAAGCCCTTGCGCATCCTCATCGCCGAGGATGACGCTGCGATCAACGAACTGGTGGCCATCCTGCTCACGGAGGCGGGCCACCAGGTGGCCGGCCGGGCCTACCACGCCCGGGAGGCCGTGAAGCTGGCCGTCCGGGAGCGGCCGGATGCGATCCTGCTGGATATCGTGATGCCCGACCCGGAGACGGGCCAGGAGGATCGCGAGGCCGGCCTGTGGGCCGCCCGGGAGATCATGGCCGGCTGCCCGGCGCCGGTGGTCCTCCTGACGGCGCACGAATCGCCCGAGCTGCTGGAGCAGGCCTGCAACCTGGGGGTGGGGGCGTACCTGGTCAAGCCGCCCCGGCTGGGGGATCTGGAGCGGGCGATCCTGATCGCTTGCGCGCGTTTTGCGGATTTGACCGAGCTGCGCCGCGTGAACGCCCGGCTGCGCGAGAGCGAGGAGCGTTTCCGCCTGCTGTTCGAGCACAGCCTGGACGGGATCCTCCTCACCCGGCCCAGCGGCGAGGTGCTGGCCGCGAATCCGACGGCGTGCCGGCTCTTCGGGCGGTCGGAGGCGGAGCTTTGCCGCGCCCGGCGCGAGGAGCTGGCGGATCCGGCGGACCCCCGGCTCGCGGCGGCGCTCACGGAGCGCGACGCCAAAGGCCAGCTGAGCGCCGAGCTGACCCTGCTGCGAGGGGATGGCTCCCGTTTCCCCGCGCTGGTCTCCAGCGCGATCTTCCGCGACTCGCTGGGCGACCGAAAGACCAGCATGATCATCCACGACCTGACCCTCCACCACCGCATGGAGGAGAGCCTGCGACAAGCGCATAAGATGGAAGGCATCGTCCATGTAGTCGGGGGCGTGGCCCATCAGTTCAACAACCTGCTGGCGGGAATGATGCTGAACCTGAGCGCCATGCAGCTGGCGCCGCTGGCGCCGGACACGAAAAACTCGGTCAAGGACCTGGAGGAACTCTGCCAGCGGGGGGCCGACATTGTCCGCCAGTTGCTGGCCTACAGCGCGCAGTCATTCATGCACGCCAAGCCGCTGGACCTGCGGGAACTGATCCTGGGCTACCAGGGCCTGCTGCAGAAGCTGGCCGGCACCCACGTCCTCTTGGAACTTCCGCCGCCCCGATCCCTGCCCTGGGTGGAGGCGGATCCGGGCATGCTGCAGCAGGTCTTGGTGGCCCTCTGCCTGAACGCCCGCGACGCCATGCCCGCCGGCGGGGTCCTGAAGCTGGAACTGGAGGAAGCCGTCCTCACCCCGGAGGACCTGGCGGGCCGGTCGCGCGAAGCCCGCAGCGGGCATTTCCTGCGCCTTTCGGTGTCCGATACCGGCCGCGGCATGGATGCCGCCACGCTGGGGCGGCTGTTCGAGCCGTTTTTCACCACCAAGGATGTGGGCGAGGGCCTGGGCCTGGGGCTGGCGGCGGTGCATGGCATCATCGAGCAGCACGCCGGCTGGGTGGAGGTGGAAAGCACCCCGGGCGCCGGCACCACCTTCCATCTTTTCCTGCCCGCCCGGGAGCGGGTCCAAACCCCGGCTCCGGCCTCCTCCACCGCCCCCACGCTGGCGCGCGGGAAGGAGACCATCCTGGTGGTGGAAGACGATCCCTCGCTGCGGAATGTCACCACCAAGTTCCTGCGTTACCTGGGCTACCAGGTCCTGGCGGCTGGAGGCGACGCGGAAGCTTTTGATTTGTGGCAAAAGCACCAGGAGCAGATCGACCTGCTCTATACGGACCAGGTCCTCACGGGCAGCATCCCCGGGCACGCCCTGGCTGAAAAGCTGCGCGCGGACAAGCCCGGCTTGAAAGTCATCATCACCAGCGGCTACAGCACTGAACTGCTGCAGTTGAGCGCCAGCCAGGCCGAGGGCCTGAGATTTGTGCCCAAACCGTTTCCGCCGGAAAAATTGGCCGCCGCGCTGCGCGCCTGCCTGGAGGAGTCCGCGCCGGCCCGGTCCTGACCGCCGGCCCGCAATTTCCGGGGGTGGAGATTTTGGCGGATGGGGCGGGGTTTGAAATTCGCCCGCGGCCGCACCGCCTCATTACCCCGGCGGCTACCTGCCTTGGGCGGTGCCCACGGCCCAAACATCGGGCTTGAGGATCGCGGGGTGACGGATTAGGGTGCCGCCGCATGCACGCAGCCGAGCCAATCGTCCGAACGCCTGCCCGCGGTCCGCATTATGGACTGGTGGTGCTGGGGCTGGTGGTCCTGGTGGTCTTCAGCGCCCTGGGGCTGGGGCGGCATGGCTATACCATCGTGCTGCCAGCCATGCAGGAGGCCCTGCACCTGACCAACACCCAGACCGGCGCGCTGCAGTCGTGGAACCTTGTGGGCTACCTGAGCACGGTGATCCTGGCCGGTTTCCTGGCGTCGCGCCACGGCCCACGGCTGGTCATCACCATCGCTTTGGGGATCACCGCGGCGGGGATGGTGGTGACTGGTTGCGCGCCGTCGTTTGGCGCCACCTGTGTGGGGCGTTTCCTGGCGGGGGCGGGGGGGGCCGGGGCCAATGTGCCGGCCATGGGGCTGGTTTCGGCGTGGTTCGGCCCCCGCCGGCGCGGGGTGGCCGCCGGGGTGGCCGTGGCGGGCTCCAGCCTGGGGCTGGTGGTGACGGGGCCCTTGGCGCCGCTGATCTTGAGCCGTTCCGCGGCGGGCCAGGGGTGGCGGATCTGCTGGCTGGTGCTGGCGATGCTGACGCTGGCGGTGCTGGTGGCAGCGGCCATCTTCCTGCGCAACCGCCCCGCGGAGCAAGGCCTGCAACCCATCGGCCAGGCCGGGCCCGACACCCCGGCCGGTCCGGCGGCGGCGGGGAGCCTGGCTTGGGGCCAGGTCTGGCGGTCCCGGCGGCTCTGGCACCTGGCGGCCATTTACTTCGCCTTCGGTTTTTCCTACATCATATACTCCACCTTTTTCGTGCGGCACCTCACCAGCGGGCTGGGCTACACCCGGGCCGGAGCGGGGGCCCTGTGGTTCCAGGTCGGGGTGGTCTCCATCCTCAGCGGCTTCATCTGGGGCAGCGTATCGGATCACTGGGGCCGCCGCTGCGCGCTGCTCTGGGTGTTTTGCCTGCAGGGGGCCTCCTTCCTGCTGCTGGGCCTGAGCCAGCAAACCGCCGGCCTGTATGCCTCGGCGATCCTGTTTGCCTTCACGGCCTGGAGCGTCCCGGCCTTGATGGCGGCGGTGTGCGGGGACCTGTTCGGCGCGCGCCTGGCGCCCGCCGCGCTGGGTTTGATCACCATTGTCTTTGGTGTCGGGCAGGCGCTCGGCCCCTATTTGGCCGGGCGGATGGCCGATGCCACCCAGTCCTTCAGCGCGGCGTTCATCCTGGCGGGCACGGTGGCCTTGATTTTGGGGGCCGGCGGGTCGTTCATCCTGGCCGGGCATGGGCGGCGGCCCGCCTGACCGGCCCGCAGGCGGAGAAAAAAATCCCCGGGTTGCCCCGGGGATTTTGGGTTTGGGTTGGGCTTCAGCCGGGCTTCAGCTCACCGCGATTTTGCGCGGTTTGACCTGCTCGGTCTTGGGCAGGATCAGCGTGAGGACGCCTTGGTCCATCCGGGCTTCGATGCGGGCCGAGTCCACTGCCGGATCCAGTTCGAACACCCGGCGGAAGTGGTGCGGCTTGCTTTCCCGCACCAGGAACTCGGCGCCTTCAGGAGCGGCCAAATTCCGGCGCCCGATGATGGTCAACTCGTGGTTTTCCAGGAGGATCTCCAGGTTCTGCCGGGTCACTCCCGGCATTTCCGCCACCAGCGTGTAGGCATCCTTGTCCTCGGTGATGTCCACGAGGGGGATCAAGCCGGGCGCCTCCTCGACGGCGGGCAGGCTGGGGTTTCGTTTTTCAGTGGTCAGTGTATTATTCATAAGCATTTCCTCTCTCGATTTTGGTTCCCGCGGTTCAGCCCACGGTGACTTCGATCTGCCGGGGCTTGGCCGCCTCGGTCTTGGGCAGGGTGATCGTCAATATGCCCTCTTTGTAGGCTGCGCTGATTTGCTCCACATGGACCGGTTTGGGCAGCGTCACCGCACGGTTGAACCGCCCGAAATAACGCTCCGTGCGGAATTGCTCCGACGGTTCGTTGGCGGCCTCGCGTTTGCGCTCCCCGGAGATGCTGAGCACTCCCTCGTGCACGGAGATGTCGATGTCCTCCTTTTTCAGGCCAGGCAATTCCATCCGCACGATGAGGTTGTTTTTCTCCTCCAGCACATCCATGGCCGGCACCCACCCGTGGAAGTATTCCATGCCCTTGGTGAAATCTTCAAAAAATTCCTTCACCACCCGGTCCAGGTCATTCCGGACGCCAAACAATTGGCTCATGGGCAGCCAGTTCGTTGTTTCATATCGGGGTTGATGTATCAGTCTCATATTCATTTTCCTTTCGTTCAAAGACACCCGACTAAATAGCTTGCCGCATGCCAGGGTTTTAAGGATGCCAGGCAATATTTATAAATAACTGGTATAAAGAGAGATGTGAAAAACAACTCGTAACCACACCCTGGAAACAGTGCCATATTGACACAGTTTTTCGGGACTTCTTGGTGTGTCATTATGTCTCATTTGGCGCTGGAATAAGGCGCCATAGCGGGGTGGGAAAAGAACCGGGCCGGATCCGGCTGGGCGGGGGGGGAATACCGCATCGAACACGAGGCATTATTTGAAGCTTGATCTTTGGCCCGGTGACGGGCATATAGTTCCGTAAATTGAAGGAATAGATATGGCCGATAAAGCAAATAAATATTCAGATAACGTGGCGGGCAAATACTACGTGGACAATCAGTGCATCGACTGCGATCTTTGCCGCGAAACCGCTCCCGCCAATTTCAACCGCAACAGCGACGGAGGTTACTCCTTCCTTTCGAAACAGCCCGGCACGGCCGAAGAGGAAAGCCAGTGCAAGGATGCCAAAGAAGGCTGCCCGGTGGAAGCCATCGGCGATGATGGCGAGTAATTTTGCCCAATAATTGAATTTCACCAAAACCGCTGGCGCCACCGCCGGCGGTTTTTGCTTTTTTGCGGGATGAAAAAAGTGTCCGGAGCGGGGAAACCGCCGCTTTGGACCGCGGCTAAAAACGGGTAAAGGCGCATCGGAATCAACAATTTCGCTGGCTTTTGGGGGCTGAGAGGGCCGGTTCAGGCGGTTTTTTGCCCGCCAGTTGGCGGTTTTTTTGCCTGGTTCCGGGTTCCTTCCACCCATTGGCCCCAGGGGTCCTGGTCCAATTCCTTGAGCTAATGCAAGCTATTACCATTCAGACTTTTAGGGCTTTCCAGGCAGGGCTGCCTCCCATCTGAAGGCCGCCATTTCCACCTTCCCCAACACCGCTACATCCGGGTACCTGGGACCAAAGCAGTACGACTAAGGTCCCATAGCGAAGCTAATGCCGACCGGGTATTTTCCTAACCGTATTGGAAAGATACGCACCAGTTGAACCGTCAACCAAAGAACGAAAATGACTAGAACGCAGAAGAACCTCATGCTGCTGAGCACGGCCATCACCGCCCTGCTCGCGGGCGCGGGTCCCGGACTGGCCCAGTCGCCCGGCCCGGTTACTTCCGGGCCCATCATCCCCAATTACGACCTGCCCAATTTTGCCTACAGCCCGCTGCCCTACGGGACGAATGCCAATGGGACCGTCGTCGGCGGACTCCGGAAGTTTATTGATCCGTTGCCGGGGCTTTTGCTACCCGGCGGCACCACCACGGCCAAACGGTATATTCCGGTGGCGGCGCCCATGGGTTCAGCGACCCCCACTGGCGTTCCTCGGGATGGCGACTATTATGAAATTGCGGTGGTGGATTACACCGAGAAGATGCACAGCGATATGCCCGGGGTCACCCATCTGCGTGGCTACGTGCAGATTGAGCCTCCCGGCGCTCCCCAGCCGGCCGACAGCGATCATATTGCCCTGACATATCCCAATGGCAATCCCATTACTTACAGTGGCCAGCCGGTATACGCCTACAAACAGCCCCATTATCTCGGGCCGTTGATCCTGGCCACGAAGAACAAGCCGACCCGCCTCAAATTCTACAACCTGGTCTCCACCGGCGACGCAGGCAAACTGCTCCTGCCCGTGGATCCCACGCTCATGGGTGCGGGCACCTTCGACATCGACTGGGATCCCAATGATTCCAACCATCCCCTGCTGCCCGGTGGCGCGCATCTCACCGGCACCTTCACGCAAAACCGCGCCTCGCTGCATCTGCACGGTGGCAATACCCCGTGGATCAGCGACGGCACCCCGCACCAGTGGGTGGTTCCCCAAGGTGAAAACACCGCCTACCCCAGGGGTGTGAGCACCCGTGACGTGCCGGATATGCCCTCCACCCTGCCGGCGGGAGGCGCCATGACCTTTTTCTGGTCCAACGAACAGAGCGGACGCCTGATGTTCTACCATGACCATGTACATGGCCTGACCCGCTTGAACGTTTATGCCGGCGAAGCCGCCGGATACCTCCTGGTGGATCCCGTGGAGGAAGACGCCCTGGCGGCCGCCGGTTATCCGGGCAATTTGGGCACCGCACCCGATCTGGACCACATCCTCCCGCTGGTGATCCAAGACCGGACCTTTGTTTGGGGCAACACGGTTGCGCCCGACAGTGCCACCGGCAATCCGATTGACGGAACGTGGAATATGGATCCGCTCTGGGCGGACGCCGTTCCGACTTCAGTCCCGGGCGATTTCTGGTTCCCACACATTTATATGCCCAACCAAAACCCGCTGGACCTTACGGGCGCCAATGCCCACGGCCGCTGGGATTACGGTCCCTGGTTCTGGCCCCCGCAGCCCAGCTCGGTGCCGATGCCGGTGCATAGCGCCATCCCCGAATCCTTCATGGATACCCCCATCGTCAATGGCGCGGCTTATCCGTATGTGAATGTGGAAGCGACCAAATATCGTCTGCCCGTGCTGAACGCCTGCAATGACCGCATGTTCAACCTCCAGTTCTACGTGGCTGAACCCCTGACGATCCAAGTCACGCTGGGCGGCAGCGGCTATACCGACCCCACCGTGGCCATCACGGCCGCTGACGGGGACACCAGCGGGGCCACCGCCACCGCCACCGCCACCGTGGTGGGTGGAGTTATCACCGCCATCACCGTCAAGAGCATTTCGGATCCCGGATTCACCCTGCCGCCCACCATCACCATCACGGACGCGACGGGCAGCGCCGGCACGGGCGCGGCCGCCTACGCCACTGTGAACTCGGAAGTGCCGATGGTTCCCGCCGTCCTGAACCCGGCCATCCCGTTCCCCACGATTTGGAAATCCCAGACGCCGGGCATGACGCCCGACATTCTGGACCAGCGCCAGGGCGGCGTGCCGGATCCCGTCCACCGCGGCCCCGGCATGATCCAGATCGCCACGGAAGGCGGTTTCCTGCCTTCGCCGATGGTGATCACGAACGTGCCCGTCGGCTTTGAGCAGAACAAGCGTAACATCGTGGTGCTGAACGTGGCCGAGAAGAGCCTCTTCCTCGGGCCGGCGGAACGCGCCGAAGTGGTGGTGGACTTCACCTATTTTGCCGGAAAAACCGTCATTCTCTACAACGACAGCCCGGCCCCGGTTCCGGCCGGTGACCCCCGCAACGACAACTATACGGGCAACCTGGACTACTCGATCAACGGCGGTCCGGCCACCGACCAGGGCGGCGCGCCTTCGACGCTGCCGGGCTACGGCCCCAACATCCGCACCATCATGCAGTTCCGCGTGGCGGCGGCCGCCACTCCCCCGCCGGCGCTGCCCGCGGGCAAGACCGTCCAAGACTATGTGGATGACACGCTGCTGGCCAGTTTGCAATCCACCTTGCCGGTCATGTTTAAGGGCGCAACGACCCCGAACCAGCCGGCCCCGATCATCCCGCAACCTACCTACAATCCCGCTTCCGGCGGTTATTCAGGCGTAGCGACCTATGCCCACATCCAGGACAATTCGCTGACCTTCACCCCGGTGGTGCCGCTGATCATCGGCGGCCAACTCCGGCCCGCAGGTACGGCTACCACGGTGCCGATGCAGCCCAAGTGCATCCAGGAGTTGTTCGACAACAGCGGCCGCATGAATTCGCTGCTGGGCACGGAAATGGCGTTCACCACCGCGTTCATCCAGACCACCCTGCCCTTCGGGTATGTGGATCCGGTCACCGAGTCCATCCCGGCGGGTGAGACCCAGATCTGGAAGATCACCCACAACGGCGTGGATACCCATGCCATTCACTTCCACCTGGTCAATGTGCAGGTCATCAACCGCGTGGGCTGGGACGGTGCGATCCGCCCGCCGGATATCAACGAGCTGGGCTGGAAGGAAACCGTGCGCATGCACCCGTTGGAAGATATCATCGTCGCCGCCACGGCGATCCCGCAGACGCTGCCATTCCCGCTGCCCAACAGCAAGCGTCCGCTGGATGTCACCTCCGCGCAGTCCACCTACACGGTCGGCGGCGCGCTCACGGGGCCCTTCACGGCCATCAACCCGGTGGATGGCACTCCGCTCAACGTCACCAACGTGGTGACTGACTTCGGCTGGGAATATGTGTGGCACTGCCATCTGCTCGGCCATGAAGAGAACGACATGATGCGTCCCCTGGTGATGCCTGTGGCCAGCACCTATCATTATGTGAATAACACGGTCAAGCCGCTGATCACCATCAGCCCGGTGGGGACGCCATCGGCCACCGGTTGGTATCGGAGCGCCATCGTGAACATCACGGCCACCAACCAGCCGCTGGGCGCCCCGGTGGCCTCCATTACCTACTGGACCTCCGCCAACGCCACTCCGACCACCGTGGCTGGGGCCAGCGCTTCCATCACGGTCGCCGGCTCGGTCACGGTTTATGCCTTCGCGACCGATGCGGCGGTTACCCCCAATGTAAGCGCCACCGTTACGCTGCCGCCGATCAAGGTGGATGGCACGGCGCCGGTCCTGACTGGTAAGGCGGTGGGCGCGAGCGCCACCGGCTGGAATAGCGCGAATGTGACGGCCATCAGCCTCACCGCGACGGATGCCCAATCCGGCCTGGCGTCCTTCACCTACCGGGTGACCCAAGGCAACCGCAGCACGGCCAATGTGACTGCGCCAGTCAGCGGCCTGACGACCTACACCACGGCGAACATCAGCCTCCCGAGCACCGCGACCGCGAGCCAGACGGTATATGTCACCTACACGTTGAGCGACCAGGCGGGCAATACCATCGCCAATGGCACCCTGCCGGTGCAGATTAAAATCGACAAGACTGCCCCCACGCCGACCTCTTCGGTTTCGCCGGCTCCGGTGGGTGGCTGGAACCGGACCTCTCCGGTTGCCGTGAGCCTGACGGGCAACGATGGTGCTGGCGGTTCCGGAGTCGCCTCGGTGACCTACTCCGCCACCGGCGCCCAGCCGGCCACTGTGACGACCGTGAATGGCGCCGCCACGACGGTCAACATCACCGCCCAAGGCACCACGACGATCACCTTCCGGGTGACCGATAGCGCGGGCAATTTGAGCGGCAACAGCACCGTAACGGTGCGCCTGGATACCGTGCTGCCCACCGTGGCGGTGGGCGCCGTGACCGGCAACTACAACGCCTTCCCCGTGGGGAATGCCAACCGGCGGCTGACCGGGATCACGGTCCCGGTGACGGTGACGGAGACCGGGTCGGGCATTGGCTCCACCACGGTGACCCTCAAACAAGGCGCCACGACGATCGCCACCCAGACCTTCAACGGAGGCACCAGTGGCACGCCAACCAACCGGACGTTGACCTTTGCCGGCCGGACCACGCCGCAGGCCAACTACACCGTGACGGTGACGTCCACGGATACCGCCGGCAACGTCAGCGCGGCGGTGACCACGGCGGTCTTTAGTTTGTAAACAGCCGGATTCAAAAACGGGGTTCGCGCCCCGTTCAGCCGGAAAAGGCGGCGCGGCGCGAAGCACCTGAAAACTGATAATCCGGATCCAACAACCTCCCACCTTCACCGGTGGGAGGTTTTTTGCCAAAAACGAAGAAAATATGATTTCAAACAGCAGAATGATGAAGCAAGTGGCGGCCCTCGGACTGGGTTTGCTGGCCAGCCTGGGCCGGGCCGCGGAAGCCCCCAAGATCGAGACCGGCGAGGATCGCTTCAGCTACGGCATCGGCGTGGATATTGCCCGGAACAGCCGGCGGCAGGGGATCGAATTAAATCTGGACCTGGTCATCCGGGGCTTGAAGGACGGATTAAGCGGCGAACGGCTGCTCATCCCGGAGGACGAATTGCGCAAAGCCATGTTGCAGGTGCAGGCGGAGATGCGGCAGCGGCGGGGCCCCAACCAGCGGACGGCGGCGGAAGCCAACAAACTACGCGGGGAGGCCTTTATGAAGGAAAACCTGGCCAAACCCGGCGTGACCGCGCTGGCGAACGGGGTGCAATACAAGATCCTCAAGGCGGGGACCGGGCCGAAGCCCGGGACCAATGACATAGTGGAATGCTTTTATCGGTGTTCGTTAATGGAGGGGACGGAAATTGTCGGCTCCCCGGAAGGCAAGCCCGGAACCTTCAAGGTCCGCGATGCCTTCATGGCCGGCTGGGTGGAGGTGTTGCCGTTGATGGCGGTGGGCTCCAAGTGGCAGATCATCATCCCCCCGCAGCTGGCCTATGGGGCGCGCGGGGCGGGCCGGAGAGTGGGACCGAATGAGACGATCGTCACCGAGCTGGAGCTGGCGGCCATCAAGCCGGCCACGGAGTCGGAAAAAACCAAGTGAATTTTGAATTTATAAAATGAATATGAATGCTCAACCAAATAACGGCGGGAAATCCCTTGCGGCGGGTGCCGGAGGCAAGGGTAAAATGGTGGTGGTGGCGGGCCTCTGCGCGCTGGTGGCGGTGGCAGCCTGGGGCTTGAAGGGCCGCTTCGGCGGAGCCGCCCAACCGGCGGACACAGCGCCGGCGGAGGGGGCCCCGGCGGGCGAGACCACCACCCGGTGGGGGCGCCAGCACCAGCAGGCTGCGCCCGCCCCGGGTGATCCCGCACAACCCGTGGCCGCCCAGGCGCCGAATCCGGCGGACGCGGCCAACCCGATCTATGTGACCCAGGCCGTGGCCTCTGCGGAACGGGCGGTGGACGTGCTGCAAAACCGGGCCGCCGGCGCCAGTGCGGCAGCGGCGCGGGCCGGCGGCGGG
>CAIMWS010000304.1 GCA_903845125.1 uncultured Verrucomicrobiota bacterium | reverse complement strand
TTGCTGGAGCAGCGCCTGGGGGTTATCGGCCCCGGCCACGCGCTGCGGCTGGAGCGCCAGTTCCTCCAGCGCCCAGCCGATGGTGGGGCGGGTAATCGCCACCTTCATTTTCGGCCAGCGCCGCAGGGATTCCACCAGGTTGAAGCGCTGGTGAAAGTGCTGGATGGCCAGGCCGCTGGCGAACACCAGCCAATCGGCGCCCGCTTCCAGGAAGTCCCGGCTGGCCTCGGTTTCGGCCTTCTCGGGAGCCACCACATACACCAGAGCCACCTCCACCGTGGCGCCCAATTCCGCCAGGGCTTCCGGGACCGGCTCCGTGGCCTCCCCGCCGCGGAGCAGCAAAAACCGCTCGCCGGGAATGGCGTGCCGCTCGCGAAGGGCCTGGATGATCAAGGGCGCCTGGTGATCCGCGGCCACCACGGCCGGTTCCAAATGCAGCTCGCGCAACCGGGCGGCGGTGCGTGGGCCATAGGCCGCCAGACGGGCCGCGCCCAGCTGCCGCCAATCCCGGAACACCTCGTGGAACCGCTGGAAAAACCGGTCCACCGCAAACGGGTGGCTGAACAACAGCCAACCATAATCCCCCAAATGGGCCAGGGCGCGGTCCAATGGCTCCCGGTCCGGGTGCGGCTCCCAGCGGGTGGCCGGGATGGGCAGGACTTCCGCCCCGTTTTCCTGCAGCAGGGAAACCCAGGGGGACGCCAGATCGGGGCGCTGGGTCACCACAATCCGCTGGCCAAACAAGGGCCGCCGCTCGAACCAGTCCAGCGGTTCCCGCAGCTGGACGACTTCCCCGATGACCGTCAGCGAGGGCGGCTTGAAACCGGCCTGCTCCACCTGGCTGGCAATGGTTGCCAGCGTGCCGGCCAGGGTGCGTTGCCCGTGGCGGGTGCCGTGGCTGATGACTGCCACCGGCGTATGGGCCGGGCGGCCATGGTCCAGCAGCACCTGGGTGATGGCGGGGAGGTTTTTCAAGCCCATCAGCACCACCAGGGTGCCTTGCAGCCGGGCCAGCCCGGGCCAGTCCACGCGGTTTTCCGGACCCAGCGGATTTTCGTGGCCGGTCACCACCACCAACTGCGAGCTGTGGTCGCGATGGGTCAGCGGAATGCCCGCATAGCCCGGGACCGAGTGGACGGAGGAAACCCCCGGCACCAGGGCCCAGGGAAGGCCCGCCGCCGCCAGCAATCCGGCCTCCTCGCCGCCCCGCCCAAAAATGAACGGATCGCCCCCTTTGAGCCGGACCACTCTCCGCCCGGCGCGCGCCCGGTCCACCATGAGTTGGTTGAGTTCCTCCTGCCGGACGGCGCAGTGGCGGTCATGCTTGCCGCCGTAGATCAATTCGGCCCCCGGCGGCGCCAAGCCCAATAATTCGCGGTTCACCAGCCCGTCGTAGATCACCACCTCCGCCTGGCGCAGGACTTCCGCCCCCCGGAGCGTCAACAGCCCGGGATCGCCGGGTCCGGCGCCAATCAGATATACCATGCCTGGCTGGGCGGCTTCCATGCTGCGTACGGGCTGGTCGGCGCGGGGCGTGGTCAGCCGGCGGGCTGGGCCTGCTCCGGCCACACCACGCGGGCGCACCAGTCGCCAAACTGTTCCCCAGGCTGGCGCTGGGCGGCAAACCGGGCGAGCAGGGGCCGCAGCTGGCCGGTCAATTCACTGTCCCGCACATTTTCCAGGAAGACGCGGTTCAGCCGGGTGCCCGCCTGGTTGCCGCCAAGGTAAACCTGGTAGCGCCCCGGCGCTTTGCCTACCAGGCCGATCTCGGCCAGGTAAGGACGCGCGCAACCATTGGGGCAACCGGTCACGCGGACGCCGATCTCCTCGCCCCCCAGGCCCAGTTCCTGGAGCAGGCTTTCCAGCTGCGTCATCAGGCCCGGCAGGGCCCGCTCGCTTTCGGCCAGGGCCAGCCCGCAGGTCGGGAAGGCCACGCAGGCGGTGGAGTTCAGGCGGGTCCGGCTCAACTCCGTTTCCCGGCGGACATGGCCGCCCTTCAGCGCCGCATCAATCGGGGTGCGGCTGGCCTCGGGAAGGCCGGCCAGCAGCAGGTTGTTCGACGGCGTCAGCCGGATCTCCGGCCGGTGCGCTTGGATGATTTCCCGGAGCGTGGTTCTCAGCGGGCTGGCCGGAGTATCCTGGATGCGCCCCGTCTCGATGAACAGCCCCAGGCTCCAGCGCCCATCCGCCTGCCGGCGCCACCCGAAATCGTCCCCGGACCGCTCGAAGCGAAATGGCCGGGCCGCCTCCAGCTGGAAGCCCAGGCGGGATTCCAGCTCCTGCCGGAACCAATCGACACCCCGGTCGGCCAGGATGTATTTCAGCCGCGCGTGCTTGCGATTGGTGCGGTCGCCAAAATCCCGGTGGATGGTCAGCACCGCCGAGGCCGTTTCCACCACCTTGTCCGCGGGCAGGAAGCCGATCACATCGGCCACCCGGGGGAAGGTTTCCGGATTGCCGTGGCTCCGGCCCATCCCCCCGCCAGCGGTGAGGTTGAACCCCTCCAGGCGCCCGTCCTTTTCGATGGCGATGAAGCCGCAGCAATTCGCGAACACATCCACCTCGTTGAGCGGTGGAATGGCCAGCCCGATCTTGAATTTCCGGGGCAGGTAAGCCGGCCCGTAAAGCGGGTCGTTGAAGTCCCGCTGCTCCGGGCTCTCCAGGTTCAGTTGCACCCCATCCACCCAGATCGAATGGTAAGCCGCCGTGCGTGGCGCCAGGGCCACCGCCAGTTTCCGGGCTTGTTCGCGGGCTTCCTCCCCCAGTCCATCCCACGCCGGCGCAGGCGGTGCCATCACATTGCGGTTCACATCCCCGCAGGCCGCCAGGGTGGTCAGCATGGCTTCGTGAATCCCTCTCATCAGGGGCCCCAGGCCCGTTTTGACCACGCCGTGGAATTGGATGCTCTGCCGCGAAGTGACCCGCAGCGTGTTATTGCCATGGCGCGAGGCCAGGGCATCGCAGGCCAGGTATTGCTCAGGCGTCATCACCCCGCCGGGCAACCGCAACCGCACCATGAAAATGTATTTTTTCCCGGTCTTCCTCAGATCCCGGTCGTCCTGCTGGTAAATCCCGTGGAACTTCAGGAACTGGGTATCATCCTCCGCAAACCGGTCGCTGGCCGGATCTTTCAAAGTCGCAGCGATGGTGCCCGCCAGCGTCGGGCAGTTTTTTTTCAGAATCTCGTTGGATGTCGCCATATCTAATCTTTCTTGGTCCGTTCACGTTCCGGGACTACTTTGCACCGCCCGGATTTGCCTGACGAGACAGAATTCGCGCTTGCGCCGGTTTTTCGGGCGGTTAATCCTCTTTTGCGCCTACGGCGCCCATTCCCAGCTGATTTCTCCCTCTTTCCAACCACCTTCACAGAACCATAAGCATTGACCCCTCAAACCCATTGAAACCACCAAAAGTAAACCTGCCCCCCCAACCCTTTTGGACTGTATCCCTTTTCGATTGCAAGCGCGCCAACTATTGGTCTGCGGAACCGTGCCCAGGCGGCGACCTGGGGGATGTCACAGTTCGCACTGGAAAACCCCTCAGGCGGCACAAAAACCCCGGATGTGGAATTATGTGGGATTTCGATCCCCCGGCAATTTGGCCAGTTATTCTCGGCTTCGGTCTGGCAGTGGCACTTAAAAACAGCTAAAGAATCTGATTGCACTCATAAGTTCCCAATGGTAGACTTGAAGATGTGCAAAATGCCGGTGTAATAGTCGGTCTGTTGGGGATTGCTATGTTATCTGTTCCAATGGCAGAGTTATTCCGCCTCTTTGAGTTTGAGCTTGGCCCAGATCTGACCCTAGCTTGTATTCCGGGTGGCATAATCACTACCATGCTCGGCACCATAATAACTGGGGCACAAAAGAATAGAATGCTGCAAGGACTAGTTCTAGCCCTCCTCGGTCCATCTTTTTTATTTTTCAAATTAAACTCTATTTTATTTTTCAACTTAAACTCTATTATACATCAAGTGAGTGGACCGCTAGTGGTTGTGACCATATTCCCACTCCTTGGTCCGCTTGGTTTTCTAATCATGGTCTGCTTGCCGAAGAAACCCAGGGTTCATCTCCCCACCGAGTGACGGACGGAGAACCTAACTCTATCACACCTCAAAACGGATCATTCACAGATTCTTGAAACCAATTCCAAGAATATATGAAAGAATCAATTTTATTAGGAATTCAACCCACCCTTGCACTGTGGCAATAAACTAAAGAATTGGCCGACAGGGTTTGTGTGCTGGGAGTCAGGAAGATGGTTTCCATCACTTAAAAACCTCAGGAATTCCAGATTAAATATCACTTATACCCGAATGGCGCTTAAATTAGTACTAAAACTTTCTTGCCCAGTCGTTTGCGGCGTTTGGGATTGGGCAGGGTTTCAAAAAGGACTTGGCGGCTGATCTGTTGCATTTCTTTTAGAATATTCTGTAGCTTGCGCCAGTTGCCAATCGCCTCGCTCAGCCATTGGTATTGCTCCTGGGACAAGGCCACACTGACGGTCTTGCCTTTGACCTTGCGCGTCCATTGGTAGCAGGGGCCGCCCGCTCCGGGCCCGCGATCTTGCACGTACCCCTGGCTGATCCATCCCGTTTGCGCCAATTGCTCGCGGAGCCGGGCATAGGTGGCTTCCAGCGTCCGGGGTGAGAGACAATTTTTCACTTTCATCGAAAACAGGCTAGCATCCGTGTCAATAGGGCGGTATATATACCGCCCTTATATGAATAATACGCCGTTTTTCACCCCCTGGTTGCACCTCCTGGCCCCCATGGGCCAGCGGGCCAAGGAGGTCTTGACTCACATCCGCCAATGCACGCTCTCGCAGTTGGAAAACTGTTTCGGCTCGATCTTCGCCGCCGCCGCCCTGCGCCCACCCCGGTCCGGCGACCCACGCCGCGAGCGTCCCTATTCCAACCGGCGCACCTTTTGGTGTTTCCTGTGGCAGATGCTCAATGAAAACACCTCCTGCCGGGAGGTGGTCCGGCAGTTGCAGTCGGTCCTGGGACTGCATGGCGTGCATAACCTGGATCCGGGAAACAGCGCCTATTGCCAGGCCCGCACCCGCTTGCCGGTGAGTTTGCTCGAACAAGGATTGCGTGACACGGCCACCGCCGCCGACCGCCAGGCCCCCCAAAGGCGCTGGCTCCAAGGCCGTCCCCTCAAGGCCTGCGACGGCTCCTCCGTGGTCCTGGCCGACACCCCCGAAAACCAGGCCAAATATCCCCAGCAAAAGAGCCAGAAGCCCGGTTGTGGTTTTCCTATCATGCGCCTGTCGGTGCTCTTTTCGCTGCACAGCGGCGCGGTGCTCCAAGTGGCCAAAGGGAGCCATTATCAGCATGAACTGCGTCTCTTTCACTCCCTGCATAACCAACTGCAGGCCAATGATATCGTGGTTTACGACCGCGCGGGCGGCCACTTCGTGCTGGCGGCCCAATTAAGCCAGCTCAACGTGGACTTGATCAGCCGGGTGCTCATCCGGAAAATCGATTGGCGCAACGGCCAACGCCTGGGCCACCAGGATCGTTTGGTGGTCTGGAAAAAGGGCCCCCTCCAGCCCGCTTATCTGACCCCAGAACAATGGGCGGCGCTGCCGAAGCAAATCACGGTGCGCGTGCTCAAAGTCAAAGTCAGCCGCAAGGGTTGCCGCTCCCAGGAATTGACCTTGGTGACCACTTTGTTGGATCCGATCCAGTACCCCGCCGCGGAAGTGGCCGAGGCCTACCTGCGCCGCTGGCGCCTGGAGTTATGTCTGGATGATTTGAAAACCACGCTGGGCATGGAGACCTTACACTGCCTCAGTCCGGAAATGGTCGAAAAAGAACTGCTCGCCTTTATGATTGCGCACAATTTACTGCGCTGGGTCATGGCTCAGGCCGCCCGCGAACACCAAGTGGATTTATACCGCATCAGTTTCACCGGAGCGATGGACGCGCTCCGACACTGCGCCTGCGCCATGGCCCAGGCCAAAACAGCCAAAAAACGGCGCCAACTCTGGGCCGATTTACTGCGCACTCTGGCCCACGATTTGGTGCCCGAACGGCCGGGACGCCGCGAGCCGCGAGCTGTCAAACGACGCCCTAAACCCTATCCCAGACTTAACCAGCCCCGGCATCTATTCCGGGAAGATGGCGACCTCAGCCAATGTAAATAGCGGCTATGAATTTAAGCGCCATTC
>CAIMWS010000303.1 GCA_903845125.1 uncultured Verrucomicrobiota bacterium | reverse complement strand
GCCCGCACCCAGGCCGCCGCGGTCGAGCACCTGTATGATCTGCCGGGCGATTTCAGCAGCCCCAGCGATGTCGCCATTGGCCCGCGCGACACGGTCCATGTGATCGACGGACTCCACCACTGTGTAAAGACCTTCGATGCCGGCGGCCGCTTGCTGGGGAGCTTCGGCCAAAAGGGGAATACCAATGGCCAGTTCAACTTTCCGCTGGGCCTCACGGTGGGAGCCTCAGGGCGGATTTATGTGGCCGATTCCGGCAACCACCGCATCCAGATCTTCGATCCCCCCGGCCAGTTCGTGGCCCGGATTGATCTGCCTCCCCGCAACGAGAAACCGGCTGACCCCACCGACCTGGTGGTGGATGAGGCGGCGCACGAGTGCTTCATCGTGGACAACGACAACCACCGCCTGCTGCAGTATGACTTGGAGAGCTTGAAGCTTAAGAAAGTGCTGGGCACCCCTGGCACCAAGCGGCGCGAGTTCCATTATCCCTTCACCATCGCGCTAAACCAGTCCCGCGATCTCTATGTGGTGGAGGTGCTCAATACTCGCGTACAGGTTTTGAATCCGGAAGGCCTGTTTGTCACGTTCCTGGGCGATTGGGGGGTGGATAAAGGCCAGTTTTACCGTCCCAAAGGCATCGCCATCGACCACCACGACACCGTCTACGTCAGCGACGGCTACCTGGGCGTGGTGCAAATGTTCGAATCCTCCGGTCGTTTTCAAGAGCTGATCACCGAACCAGGCACCGGGAAGGCCAAACATTTCACCACCCCCATGGGCCTGGCCCTTGACTCGCAGCAACGCCTTTACGTGGTGGAAATGACCCTCAACCGCGTGGGCGTGTTCCGGTTCCTGAAGGAGGAAAAGCCATGACGGCCGAGCATCCTCCCATCGCGGTGGCGCACCGGCCCGCCCGCCTCGCCGGCTCCATGCTCCCATGGATGTGGCTGCCATTGCTGGCCGCCTGGACCTTATCCGCCGCCGAGCTGCATCAACGCCAGGTTCCCCGCAATCCCAGTTCCGCCAAGGAATGCGCCATCTGCCATTACCGCTGGGTGGACACGTTTTTCATGGATGGCCGGGGCACCGACCTGGCGCCGCTGCAGACCGAGCAGGTGGAGGGCACCTCGGAGATGTGTTTTTCCTGCCACGATGGCAGCGTCCTGGACTCGCGCTGGGCTTTTGAGAAAGGGCGTGGGCACGAGTCCGGCGCCACTCCCCCCCCGGGCATGCGGCCGCCGGCCACTTTTCCGCTGGATCCACAGGGTAAAATGCAATGCGTCACCTGCCACAGCGCGCACGGGGTTTCCAGCGTGACCGGCGAGATGACCTCGACCTTCCTCCGGGTATTTAACACCAATTCATCCATCTGCCTGCTCTGCCATCCCACCATGGCCGGGGATCTCGCGGGAGCCAATCACCCCCTGGGCCCGGTCACCAATGCCATCCCCCGGCAGCTCTGGAGCAAGCACTCCACCCCCGAAACCGCCGCCCATAATATTTCCTGCGAAACCTGCCATACCGCGCATGCGGGCCACGAGGAACACCTGCTGAAGCAATCCGTCAGTGATTCCGCCCTGTGCCTGACCTGCCATACCGACAAGAATCCCCTGAACGCGGATGGCACCCGCAACTTTTCCCACGCCATCAACATGCTGCCGACGAACGCCATCGTCCCCGCCACGCTGCTCACCAATGGCGCCCAACTGGCAATAAACGGCACCCTGACCTGCCTGACCTGCCATAAGGTCCACCAGAACAAGATCGAGAAGCATCTGCTGGTGGCCAAGCTGGACAATCAATCTTCCTTTTGCTTCAACTGCCATGCCGACAAGCGGGGCCTCGTTCAGAACCAGCACAACCTGGCTGCCAAATTCCCCGCCGAGAAAAACGTGGCCGGCCAGACCGTGGCCCAAGGGGGCCCCTGCTCCGCCTGCCATCTGCCCCACAAGAACGCCCGGGCCCTGGCGGGCGCCGGCGATCCGAACGCGGCGCTCTGCCTGAGTTGCCATGGCGCCTCGGGCCTGGCTTCCCGGACCAACCTGCTGGGCCGCGGCCACCCGACCGGCATTCCCTTGCCCGTGGTGCAGTCTTTCCCGGCGGCGGCCCGCCCCCTCTCGCTGCCTTTGTTTGACTCCGGGCGCCGGCCGGCCGCCAACGGGAATATCACCTGCATCACCTGCCACGATCCCCACGGCTCGCCCGCGCAAGGACCGCTGCGCCGGAGCGGGAATTTCCTGCGCGCCAGCCCGTCGGCGCTCTGCCAGGAATGCCATGCCAACCAGGCCAGTGTGGCCGGGACCCGGCACGATTTATCCGGAGCGGCTCCTGCTGTCCTGAACATTCAGGGGAAAGCCCCCACCGATACGGGGTCCTGCGGAGCGTGCCACCTGGTGCACTCCGCCGGTAACTCCACCTGGGCCAGGCCTTGGGTGGCCTCTCCAAACCCCAGCGAGAAATGCCTGAGCTGCCACCGGCCGGGTGGCCCGGCGGAAAAAAAGGTCGCCGGCCCCCACTCCCATCCCCTGGATGTTTCACCGTTGCCATCCGTGGCCGCCGCCGCCGCGCTGCCCCTTTGGGCAAATAGCCCGCAAGCCGGCGCCACCAACCAGATGTCGTGCCTGACGTGCCACAACCCGCACCGCTGGAATCCCACCGCCACCGGCCCGGGGGATAAGCTGGTCGAGGGCGGCCCACGGGACAGTTTCCTCCGCCAACCGGCTGCGCCCGCGCCCACCTTGTGCGCCACCTGCCATCCCGGGGAGACGGTGGTGATCGGAACCAAACACGACCTCTCCATCAAGTTCCCGGACAATGCCAACATCCGCGGCCAGCGCGCAGCCGACTCGGGGCCCTGTCTGGCCTGCCACCTGGCCCATAATTCGCCCACCGCTTCCAAGATATGGGCCCGGGATCTCAAGCGGCCGGCGGTTGGGCTCTGGATGGCGCCCTCCCAGGCTCCTTCACACCGGGCGCCGTTGGTGGACCAGATGTGCATCTCCTGCCATTCGGAAAACGCCGTGGGCGCCAGCAAGGTCCCCACTTTCACCTATCACCCGCCGACGACCGTGGTGAATACCCCGGCCTCCCGCGGCACGAACCAGACGTTCTTTCCACTATTCGATCCGGTTTCGGGCAAGCTCGTCAACGAAGGCACGATCTCCTGTTCCTCCTGCCACAACGTGCACCAATGGAGCGCGAAAAACCCCGGCCCGGGACAAGGCCTGAACCAGGAAGGGGATTCCAACAACAGCTTCCTCCGCCACCGGTCGATGGAACTCCCCTGCAAATACTGTCACGGGGCCGACTCGATCTATCGCTACCAGTATTTCCACAAAGCGACCACCCACCGGGGGCAGGATGACCTGGGCGAAGATGGTCTTACTCCTTGATCCGGCGCCATGCATTCCACCACCTTTCCAAACCAAAAAGCGCAGCCGCTCCCCGGGGAGACAGCGCGGGAGCTGGCACCCCGGGCCTGGGGCTGGCTGGGAGCGTGCCTGCTGATCCTTTGGCCGCTGATTCCCGCCGCCGCCGAAAGCGTTGGGACCGCTCCCGCTGCGGGATTGCGGGAGTTGCCCAATGGCACCGATATCCACCATCAGCAGCGTTACTGTCAGCTCTGCCACGAGACCGGCCCGGAGGGCCCCCTCCCGGCCAAAATCCGGTTCGGAACCAATTTCCAGGCGGGTTGCCGGTGCCATTACGAGAATCCCGGTGATTTGCGGCACCCCACCGACGTGGCGCTGCCGGAGGAAATGCGGGCCAAAATCCCGGCCACCTTCCCGCATGCCGGCGATAAAATCAATTGTCTTACCTGCCATTCTTTCGCCACGCTTTGCGCCCCCGAAAAAACCGGAGTTTCTTCTTTGCGCGAAGCCCCCTATGCCAACCGCACGGTTTTCTGCTTCCGCTGCCATGAGGGCCGCCAATACGAGCGCCTGAACCCGCACAACCAACTGGACGCCTCAGGCAGGATCGTCACGGAAAAATGCCTCTATTGCCATCTCCAAAAACCGGATGAGCGGAGCGCCTCCTTCACCTCCATCAAGCTGATCGGCAGCCTGGAGATGCTCTGCCTGGGCTGCCACAATATCGGCCCCCGCCATCCCGCCGGCAAGCCGCACCTGGTGAAGCCCGGCGAGCAATACCTGTTGCGCATGCGCGCGCTGGAAAAGGAATACGGCATCGTCCTGCCTTTGAACGAAAACGGCCTGATCACCTGCATCACCTGCCACAATCCGCACGAGGCCGGGGTAATTCCCGGCACCCGCGCCGGATCCAAAGGGGCGGGTGAAAAACTCCGCCACCGGCTCCCCAAGGTGCTGTGCGCCGAGTGCCACTGGCATTCGTTGCCAGCCCCCAGCCGTTAGCCCTGCTCCAGTCGTTGGAAAATCGCCCTCATTTCCGGGGGGGGAACACGGTGCACTTTTGGGAACCACCCACCGCCGCCTTTTTTGAGTGGCGGCCGCCTGGGAAGCACGGATTTTCTGCAAAAGGGGGCAAAAATGCGGATTCAATGGAGTACACAGGAATGGGAAAACTTATACCGTGGAGAAGACCCAGCGGGTGGCCAGCCGCCAGCAACCGGCCATAAAGCCAAAACGGCGCCGCCGCGCCGCATGCCAAAAGCTCGCGCCCCCTCCGTGGTCCGCCTTACTTTCGACGCGTTTAGGCCTCCGCCAGGTTTTGGAATACTTTCCCAGCCGGGGCGCCACTTGCGGGTGCCGGGGCGGGCTGGTTCCCAGCCTCCCCGATTCCGATTCCAAAACGTGGGCCGGCTCGGAGGTCCTTTGCCGGATGGTTTTCCACGGATTTGCCGGCCCCTGGCATCCCCAGGCACCGCCCGCGGAAACCTTGGTTTTGTAGCTTGATCTGGCCGCCCTTATGCCTAAGGTGGACGCCGGAAGCGGGGTGCTTCCGTTGATGATTGAGTATGGTGAACAAGGGCACAATCCTGCTGGTGGACGGCGATGCCATCGTGCGCGAGGGCTTGACCTTGCTGCTCAGCCAGCATGGCCTGGGACGCATTGAATCGGCCGGCAGCCTCACGGAGGCCAGGGGGGCCATCCAACGGTGGCGGCCGGATGTGGTGGTGCTGGACCTCTTCCTGGGCCACCAAAGCAGCCTCAACCTGGTTAAAACGATCCGCCAGGAGCATCCGAAGCTCAAAGTGCTGATGCTTTCCATGCAGGACGAAGCGATCTACGCCGAGCGCTGTTTGCTCGCCGGGGCCATGGGCTATATCATGAAAAGCGCCGGCCACCTGCGGATTGTCGAGGGCATCCGCCAGGTACGCGCCGGCAAGACGTTCGTCAGCGAGGTCATCCGCGACCGCCTGTGGCGCCACGCCATCGCCCAGCCGGAAGGCGGGCTCGCCCAGCCGGAGGAACGCCTCACCGACCGGGAGCTGGAGGTTTACCGGCTCATCGGCCAGGGTTTGGCCACCCGGCAAATCGCCAAGACCTTCAGTGTCAGCGCCAAAACCATTCAAACCTACCGGAACTTCATCAAGAACAAGCTGGAGATCGCCACCGCCGCCGAGTTGGTCCACCGGGCAGTCCTGTGGGTCAAGGAACACCATCCTTGAATGTCGCCAAGTGTCGGCCGGCTGGCGTCCGCCCCGCCCCAGGCCCCGGTTGCGGAGAGCGGCACTCCTGGCCCACGGTTCAGCAGAAGTGCTTATTTTTTGCCGGCACCGGCGAGTGCGGGACGGCCGCCGGGTGCCATTTTTAAGTTTTGATTGTTCTTTTTATTATTATTACTAATTATCACAAAAATACATGCCCACCCGGTTGC
>CAIMWS010000302.1 GCA_903845125.1 uncultured Verrucomicrobiota bacterium | reverse complement strand
GGGCAGTCCGAGGATCTCCTGGTCGAGGAACTGGACCGACTTTTTATCGAGATATTGGGCGGCCTCGGGCAGGAAGGCATCGACGAAATCGCCAAAGAACCGCCGCAGCAGTTCCTTGAACAGCTGGTCATGGTTGACTGGATCGCCGGGTGACATGAGGGCAGCATAAGCATGAACCGCCGGAATAAAAGCCAAATTTTGTGAAAATCAGGTTGGCGGTGGCAAGGCAGGGAACGGGCGTAAAAGGCCAACGCCGAGGACCATCAAATAAATGGTTGCGGGTCAGCGGTCAAGGCAGCTGGATGGCCCGGTAGAACCGCTGGTTCAGCCCGACCGATTGGACGTCGAAATACCATTGCTGGCGATTGGTGAGCGTGAGGATGTCGAGCAGGTCCCACCCCTTGGTGGATTCGATCCCCTCCTGGTATTCGATCCGGAAACGGGCACCCGGCTCACCCGCCACCAGGAGGCCGGCCATCGTTGTTTGGTCGATGATGGAAAGCGCCGCTTCGCTCTGCGCCAGCCCGGCGGAATTGCTGGCGCAGAAGGTGTAAACACCCGCTTGCTCGAAGGCCAGATTGGTCAGGGCCAGAGTGGCATTGGTGGCCCCGGGCAGGATGGAGCCGTTAAGCAGCCACTGGCAGGCGATGGGTGCGGTGCCGGAAACGCCGGCCACGAAGACCGCCGAGCCATGCCAGGCTCCGGCCAGGTTCGCAGGCGGTAGGGTGATCACCGGTGGCAGAATCCGCACGGCCAGGGAGGCCGGCGCGCTGGTGGCACCGGTGGTGTAGTTGGTCATCACGACGTGGTAAAAACCAGCCTGGCTGGCGGTCACGGCCGGCAGAGTCAAAAGCTTTCCGGTGGCCCCCGCCAGCGGCTCGCCATTGAAGAACCACTGGTACTGCAGCGGCTGGGTTTCCTGGACCGTGACGCCAAACCACGCCTCCTGCCCCGCCACCACCTCCAGGCTGGCCGGTTGCAGTAGAATCGCAGGGGCACCCGGCCGGGGTCCGGCGGTTACCCGCGCCCCGAAATTGCCCAGTGAATTTGTGCCGGCGGCCTCATTGGAAGACAGCAGCGACCATACGCCATCCAGGCGCTCCCAAAAATTGGTGGCGCTGGCGCCCACCGCCGGAGGACCGTAGAATAGCAATCCCGCCTGGCGTTGTTCAGAGACGCCGCCCAGCTTGACGGTCCAATCAAACTCGCCCGGCACCTCCACCCCCGGGGTGATTACCAGGTCATTCGTGCCGGATTTTGCGGGCAAAAGGCCGCTGTCATAAAGCAGGTTTTTGGGTGCGCCTTTCGGGCCAGTGGCATCGTAGAATCTGACACGTATCGTCTCGGCGCCCGTGGCGTGGTAATCCAGGTAATAACGCACTTTGAATTCGGTGACATACCGTTCCAGGGCGCTGCCTGCCAGCGTCACCTGATCGCCCACTTCGTTGATGGTGCTGCGCATTTTTTCAAGGTCATGGGTGAGGTTGTCATAGGCCACCTGGCTTTCGGCGGGATCCGCCACTTCCACCCGGGCGGACTGACTGGTGACCGTCCCCGCCGAGTTCGACACCTCAACCTGGTAAGTGCCCGCCAGGCTGGCATCCACCATCGGGAATAGCAGCTGGGGCCGGTTTTCGCCCGCCAGCACCTCACCGTCCTTCAGCCACTGGAAGGCCAGGGGCGGTGTGCCGGAGGCGGCCACGCTCAAATACCCCTGGCCATGGTTCAGAAGGCTCTGGGATAAAGGCTGGCTGGTGATGGCCGGCGGCGCGAGGACGGTGAGGGTGGCCACCCGGCTCGTGACGGCGCCGAAGGCATTGGAGATCACCGCCCAATACAGCCCGGCCTGATTAGTGGATAAGGAGGGGAACAGCAACCGGGTGCGGTTGGTTTCCCCCATCGGCTCGCCATTAAACCACCACTGGCAAAAGAGGGGAATGGTCCCGCCCAGCTCCACCTCCAGCGCGGCCGGCAAGCCATTGGTGGCCAGGGTATCCAAGGGCTGGCTGAGGATGGCAGGCAGCTGCTGGGAGTGGTCAAAATCCGCGATCACCTGGGCGTTGAAATTCGCCTGAACCCCGTTGATGGTCCGCAGGGTCCAGACCTGGTTCTGATGTTCCCAGTAAGCGGCCGGCGCCGATCCGAGGCGGGGAGGATCATAACACCGGAGCGCCAAAATCCGGTCCTCGGAATTGTCCACCGCCACGGTCCAGGTGAAGGTGTCGGGGACGGCGAGGTTGGGATAGGTTTTGAGGGTGTGGCTGCCATTGGTGACCGCCAGGGGCGCGCTTTGATAGAGGAGTTTGCCCGGGGCGTTGCTGAAGCCCTGGTTGTCATAGAAACGGAGGTGCACCACTTCGTTGCCGGTGGCGTTGGTGGACCAGGTGTAGTCGAATTTGAAACAGGTCACCACGCGCTGGCCGGGTGGCCCCGCCAGGGTGATCTGGTTTCCGAATTCGAGGGCCGAATAGACGTCCAAATTGAGGGGATTGGAGGTATTGTCATACACGGCGCTGCCGTAAACCACCGGACTGACATACAAATTGGCGGGGGCGCTGAGCGTGAGCCCGAAGGCGTTGCTGATCGCCACGCGGTAAACGCCAGCCTGGCCAACCTCCACCGGCTGGAAAGCCAGCACGGGACCGGTGGCGCCCGGAATATCGGCGCCGGAGCGCTGCCATTGGTAGGCCAGCGGAGCGCTGCCGGTGGCGAAGACCTGGAGGGCGAGATTGGTGCCCGCGGTCACGTCCCAACTCCTGGGCTGCCGGGTGATTACTGGTGGTTTCTCATCCGGCTGATTGGCCGCGCTCACCCGCACGTGGAAATTGGCCGGCAGCGCGCCTCCGGAGTACAGGTATTGCCGCCAGCCATCCTGGCCGCGGATCCAAAACGCATTCCCGCTGGAGCCGACCGTGGGCGGTCCGGTGATAACCAAGCCCACGACGGCCCCGGCGCCGGCTTGAAACTGGACCGTGTAGATGAAGGTGTCCGGCACTTCCACGCCGGGGTTGACGGCCACCATGCCAAAGCCATTGGTCAACGCCAGCTGGCCGCTGTCAAACAGGATGCTGCCGGGGGCCTGGTTGGTTGGCGCATAAAACCGCAATTGCACCGTTTCAGCGCCGGATATGGCGCCGCCCAGGTAATATTTAAAGAGAAACTCCGTGACGATCCGCTTGGGGCCGCTGGCCAGGGTGATATCCTCACCGTATTCGTTCAAGGTACGCTCCATGCCGGATACTTGAGCATTCGTGTTTTCGTAAACGACATCGCCCGCCCAACTCCTGGCTGGCCAGGACGCAGCCAAGGCCAGGCATAAAGCCCAGCGGCGGATGGTTTTCATAATTCCATGGCGCAGGGTGTTCATGGAAGCAGGCGGGGCGGGTTTTCCAATTGCTGAATCATTTTTTGCATGCTCTGGCTTTGCAGCTCCAGGTTGACGGCGGACACCAATTCGCGGGCCGCTGCCTTGTCCCGCCGGGCCACCCGCAGCCGCAATTCGCAACCGGCACTGCCCGGGATGCCGTGCAGGGCGCGGAGATTGCCGGTCCGCAGGGTGATCCAATGCTTGAGCCAGCCCGCCTCGAAGTCGATCGAGGAGAGGTCCGAATAGGGGATGTGGGTTTCGCTGGATCCCAGTTTCCAAGTCTTGAATACGGACTCCTTGATTTCCCATTCCAGGCTGAGCCCATGCAGGCGGGTTTTCAGAATACCCAGCGCCTGGGCCAGGCCCAGGAACAGTTGGGCGAGGTGCACCGGCAGGGAGATTTCGCTTGTTACCATGCGGTTACCTTATGGTTGGGCGCCAGCCCCCGGGGTTTTCGGCGCTTTGGATCGCTGGTCTGGAATAGAGGATGCAGGCCCGGGCCAAGGCGGCTCCAGATCCCACGGACAAGGGAATATTGTCGCGGCGTGCCAGGCCGGAGGAGTCGCTGATTTAAGCCGGGCAAATTCCAGGCGAAACGGAGCGGATTCCGGCCGGGATTTTTCGCGCCCCCGGGCTTCCGAAGCGGCAGGTGCCGGGCCGGCGGCCGTCACCCAATACACCATGGCCAGCCAAGCGGGCGCCCTCCGCCGCCATCCTGGCGGTCTCACTGGCGCCTGCTGAAACCATCTTGCCCGCTTTTGAAGCATGGCCCATCTTCTTAGCATAACCTTCGGTTTTTCAAAATTAAAATATCCGGGCATGAAAAAATCCGTGCTGGCGGGGGAACTTGGCCTCCGCACGGTGCGCCAGCCGGGTTCCGAAGAAACTCTTTGCTCAGCCACGGTGGTTACTGGCCCACGATCCGGATGAAGCCTTTGCCTGCCGGATCCATGGGAACCCGGGCGGTATAGCCGGCCGCCGGAGCTCCGTGGTTGATCCAGGCACCGGCGGCCACATTGCTGCGGGTCTGCACCTGGCACGGTTGGGGACCGCCGCTCCACTCCACCACCACCACCGTGCTGTCCCGATAAATTCGAGTGATTTTGAAGGGTGAGGCGGAGGTGGCCACCATCACGCCGTGGGCGGGATTGGTGGGCGAAGCCGGCCCCGGAAAGGTGACCTCGTAATCCAGGCTGATGCGGCCACCGCCAATCGTGCCCGTCGCCGTGACGCGCTGGATTCCGCCGCCGGGGATATCGCCGAGGACCGCGGAAAAAGTTCCGTTGGCCGAGTCGATAGTCCCGGAGATACTGCCAAACATGCCGGTGCCGTGGTTATCGATGAGGATTTGGCTGCCCTGGACCAGCCCTGGCATGCTGATAAGCGGGGGATCCATCGCACCAAAAACATAGCCATCCATGTCGAAGAGGATCGTGGCATTGGTGCCGGCCAATTGGATGTCGATGACCGCCTTGCCGGTGGAGCCAAAGGTGGTGTTGGTCCAGAATCCCTGGTAGCGGCCGGCCAGATCCTGCACGGCGCCGAAACCAGCGCCTCCTGCGAGCGGCAGGCAGACCACCATGAAAAGAATGGCAGCCGGGAAGCCAAGCAGTCGCTGAACGTGATTGCCGTTTTTCATAAGGCTTTCGGTTTTGACTCCGCTAATATAACCGGGAACGCCCTCCACCGCAAATGCGGACGGCGTGTGCCAGTCTCCAATGGGGGGGGGGGGACCGGGGATCACGGCCGGCCCGGCAATTGAATTGCCAAGCGCCAATAACCGGGTAGAAAATAGGCAGCGTATGATGTCACTGGCGACAACCCTCACCTGCAGGCGGATCGCGCCCCTGGCGCCCGCCAGGCCGGCGTCAGTCGGCGTTTGCCCCCGTGGCTGATCATGCACCAGGAACCCACCAGCGCGATCAATGCCAGCACCCGCTACTGTGCCGTTTACGGCTGGCCCATCCGGCATTCCGCCTCGCCCGCCATGCAAAATGCCGGCCTGGCCAGCCTGGGCTTGGACTGGCGTTACCTGGCGTTCGAGGTGCACCCGGACCTGCTGGGGGAAGCCCTGGCCGGCGCACGGGCGATGAAATTCATCGGCCTGAACCTCACCGTGCCGCACAAGCTGTTGGCCGTGAACCGGGTGGATTTGCTGGATGATTCGGCCCGCCTTTGGGGCGCGGTGAACACCGTCCGGTTCGAAGGCCGGCTGCCCTCGGGGGCATGGCGGCCCCTGGGGGAGCTGGACCCATCCGCCGCGCTGGAAATCCGTTCCCAGGGCTTCAACACCGACGCCGAAGCCATCACGCGTTCGCTCGAGGAAGACCTGGGGCTCCGCCTGGAGGGCCTCGCCGCCGTGGTGCTGGGGGCCGGTGGCGCAGGCCGGGTGGCGGCGCTCAAACTGGCCGCGGAAGGGGCCTCCCGCCTCTGGCTGGTGAACCGCACCGCCGAAAAAGCGGCCACCGTGGCCCGGGAAATCAACCATTTATACCCCTCGGTAAAAACCCAGCTCGGTTATCCGGCCGAGGCAGTGGACTTGATCCTCAATGCCACCTCCCTGGGCCTGAAAGCCTCGGACGCCCTGCCCCTGGACGAAGCGGTCTTCCCGCTCCCGCGAGCCCGGACGGTTTACGATATGATCTACCGCCCGGCGGAAACCCCGCTCCTGGCAAAAGCGCGCCAGGCGGGCTGCCAGGCCGCCAACGGCTTGGGCATGCTGCTTTACCAGGGCGCGCGCGCGCTCGAAATCTGGACCGGGCGGCCCGCGCCCATCGACATCATGCGCAAGGCGCTCAAGGAGAATGTATATGGCCATGTTTGACCGTCAGGTATGGGCCGCCGTGCCCTTTCATTTCTGGTCCGTGGTGGTGTTTGTGTTCGGCAGCATTGTCGGCAGCTTCCTCAATGTGTGCATTTACCGCATGCCCCGGGGCGAAAGCGTGGTCTCCCCCCCTTCGCACTGCCCATCCTGCAATTACCACATTCCGTGGTTTTTGAATATGCCGCTCATTACGTGGGTCTATTTGCGGGGCCGCTGCGCCCACTGCCGGGCGGCCATCGCCCCCCGCTATTTCCTTGTGGAATTATTGACCGCCTCCCTCTTCCTCGGCAGCTGGCTCCGTTTTGGCCGGCTTTCCGCGCCGCTGGCGCTGGCTTATTGCGTCGTGCTGGCGGGCTTCATCGTGGCCACTTTCATCGACCTGGAGTTTTTCATCATCCCGGACGAAATCACTCTGGGCGGCATCGCGGCGGGCTTTCTCCTCTCGGCGCTGGCACCCGGATTGCACGAAACCCGCGACGCCACGGTGGCGATGCAGCGCAGTTTCCTGGGCATCCTGGTGGGCGGCGGTTTGATCTATGCGATCCTCCAGATCGGCAAGTTGTTCCTGGGGCGGCAGCAGGTCAAGCTGGAGCCGGGCTCGCAGGTGGTCTTCGGTGAAAACAGCCTGAAATTCCCCGACCATGAACTCCCCTACGAGGAAATTTTCCACCGCAAAACCGACACCATCGTGGTGCAGGCCGCCTCGGCCCGGCTAGGGGATCGCGCCTTCGAAAACGTGACCGTGGAACTCCGGCCATCCAGCCTGCGGATCGGTGAGGAGGTCATCGATCCGGAGACGGTGAAGGAGGAACTCGTGGTGGTGACCGACCAGGTGGTGGTGCCCCGGGAGGCCATGGGTTTCGGGGATGTGAAGTTCATGGCCGCCATCGGCGCCTTCCTCGGGTGGGAGGGGGTTCTCTTTTCGCTCATATTCAGTTCCGCTTTGGGTTCCTTGTTGGGCGGGGCCCAGTTCGTTTACTACCGGATCAAGCAGGTGCCCTGGTCCACCCGCATCCCCTACGGGCCGTATATCGCCCTGGCTGCCACCGCCTGGATCTTCGGCAAATTCCTGGTCCTGCGCTGGCTGATACTCAACCTGCGCTGATTTGGATTTCCATGGGGTTGGAGCCCCCGCGATCCGACTCGCACAGCCAGCGCTTGCGCGCCCGGAGGAGCCGGCAACGGAATTTTTCGCACGCCGCCCCCTCCGCATTCCGCTCCCACCTCTTCCGCTCTTGCCGATGTCACTCTGGGGCCAATACCGGGCGGAACCCCAGGACGGGTGCTTGAAAACCCGGATCGAACCCGCCCCGATTAGCCGGGCGGCAGCAAGCACCGATCTGGTCCCAGCTACCCCCACGCCATACGCGTAACGAACCCTCACGCGGCCCGCTTGGGTCCACCACGCTTCCGCCAGGATGGGGGCCATACCAGTCCTGGCACCACTCCGTTACGTTCCCCTGCATGTCATACAAGCCCCACCGATTGGGCAATTTATCACCCACTGAATGGGTTTGGTAGTTGCTGTTATCCCAATACCACTCGTAATTCCGCAAGCTGGTGTAATCGGGATCATCCCCATAGCTGAACCACGTCGTGGTCCCCGCCCGGCACGCATACTCCCACTCCGCCTCCGTGGGCAGCCGATAAACATAGCCCGCCGGTAAACGCCCGACCCGGCGCTCCAACTCGGTCAGCGCCGCACAGTAAGTAGCCGCATTTTGCCAACTCACCCGCTCCACCGGACGGCTTACATCATCGGGGATCCGTCGGTGCTTAAAATCCGTGGTTTGGAAACGGGCGGGATTAGTTCCCATCACCGAAAAATACTCCGCCTGCGTCGTCTCATATGGGCTCATCCAAAAAGCCTTCGTCAACTTCACCTCCGTCTGTGGCCGTTCCTCCTCAAAATACTCTGGCTCCCAGTCCGGGCTGCCCATGGTAAACGTGCCAGCGGGTATCCCCACCAAGTCGGGACCCAACCCCACCCGCGCCACGGCGGAATACGGGCTTAATACATTGTCCCCATAAGCAATCACCCGGTAATAATAATAAGGATAATACGGAGGTTTACTTCCGGCGGCCACCGGGATTTCCACCACTCTTTCAGTGCCGGCGCCGGCATCGATCGACATCGTGGGCCGTCCGTCCCTTTCCTTAAAGCTCTTATCCGTGGAGACTTCCACCACATAGCCATACGCCCCAGGCACCGCCTCCCACTGGGCCGCAAACCGGCCGGGAGCCTCCAGCTTCGCGGCCCCTTTGGCGGCCGGCACAGCGAGGCCCGCGCTGGCCCACAAACCGCGCCCCCCAGGTGTGGGATCCCAGGCAAACAGCGCTCCCTGCGGGCGAGCCTCCAGCCCGAACTCAATCCGGGCCGTGGCGGTGCCCCCCCCGCTGACCTTGGGCAGGAGCATCAACTGGAAACAGTTGTCCATTCCATCCGATCCAAACAATCCCCAGCTTTTCCCATAATCAACCTCCAGCGTGATCCGTGCCAGGTCATGGATCGTGTTGGCGAAATCGAAGGTGACGCTGCCAGGGGGCATTTCTGCATACCACCGGTTCCCACCCCACCAATTATAATAGCGGCGCCGGACGTCGAGCAGGCAGCCACCGTAATTCGTGGTCCAGTAGCTGATATTGGCGTAGATATGGATGGTGAATTTCTCCCTATTACCTTCAAACAGCGAAGCATCCTCGGCGGTGAAATTCACCGTAGTTGTCCCGGCCACCAACGCCACCTGCGGCGAGGCCGAGTTCGTCTCCCATTGGAACTGCAAGCCACCGGCCTCGGCAGTCTCCAGCGGCCATACTCCGTAATGGCCGGGCGGCAGGTTTGTGAAGGCGTAACTCCCGTCCAAACCAGTCACGGTGGTTACCAGCCACGCTGCTGGTTGGTTGCCGACCGGCGGATTATCCAGGTCATACAGCCCCATCGCCACTTCCGGCAGCGGCTCCTCCCCACCCTGCCACACCACCGAGCCGGCAATCACCCCCTGCCCATACCCCGCCACCGGCCCCAGCGCCACCCGAAAACCCAGCCCGTAGTTCGCGTTCCACCGGCTCGTCCCCGTCCGCCACGCCGACCGGCAATCCTCACCCCGGCTGCGCCAGGCGCCCCCCCGCACCACCCGCTCCGTCCCCGCCGGCGGCCCTTGCGGATCCGCCACCACCGCCCCCGCCACTGCGTTCGGGTCCCAGTCCAGCCGGTTGGTATACCAATCCTGGCACCACTCCAGCACGTTGCCGTGCAGATCC
>CAIMWS010000301.1 GCA_903845125.1 uncultured Verrucomicrobiota bacterium | reverse complement strand
TTGCCATTGGGCAGCACCTTGAAGTCGTGGTGGTGGATATAAGTCGGGCTGTAGTAATCGATGGCCCAGACGAGGTTGCCGTCCCAATCGAATTCCTCGATGCGCCCGCCTTCACCACCGCCGGTGGAGGGGCCGCCGCTCATAACCATGCCGGCGCGAAAGAGGTGGCCGTTGGTGAGGAGATAGGCGCTGCGGCCCGGTTCATAGGCACTGCTCCAGCGATGGACCATCTGGCCTGAATTGTCGATCAGGTAGGTGTTGGTGTGGTGCATCGGGGCCATGAGGGTGTAGCCGGGCCAGGCGTTGGTGGTGTTGAGGAACAACCCGATGGTTTGGGTGGTGTTGGTCGGGTTTGAAGCTGCCGCCAGCACCGTGTAGGAGAGGGTGCTCGCGGGCGCCCCCACCGGGTTGGTGGTTATGAGGCCGCCGGCATCCGCGGCAGTGATAAAATAATAAACCGTGGCACCCAGCGGCAGGGCGGGGATCTGACCGCCATAGACACCATCGCCTGCCGCGCCATCCTGGTGCGCGCCGTCGTCGAGCATGGTAACATTGGTGGAACTGGCTCCGCCCGTGACCACCTTCACCGTGATTTGGTCCAAATCCATACGGCAGGTATCCCATCCGCCCTTGAATTGCCATCGCAACTTCAGGTTGCTGACCAGTTCGCCTGGCAGCAAGTCCCAGTGGTATAGCTGCCAATTGTGGTTGGTGCCGGACGACTCGCTCAAGCGCGTCGTGTAGCCGCTTCCGGAATCGAGTTGAAATGCCCAACCGGCGGTGCTGCTCAGGCCATCGGCCCAGAGCCAGAATTCGACAAAGCCTGACGTGCCCCGAGCATCGATGGCCTGAGTGGGACCCGCCATTGAATCGGTTAGATTCGTGGTGCCTTGTTTGAACTCCAGGCCGTTGGTGTTGCCGCCACCATAGTTGGCACCGGCCCTTTGCTCGAAAGGATTATTGCCTGAGAAAGCCACGGTCCAGGCATTATTGCAGCCGTCCCCGGTCCACGGTTTAACCAGGTTCGTGCGCATGGTTTCCAGGAACAGGACATTCGTTGTTCCCGCGCCGCTGACGCCAGTTGCGTAGGCCAGCTTGACTTGCGATATCTCTGAATCATCGATGACCTGGGCTGTGATCCAGACCGCGTCGTTAGTGGTTGGCGCCAGCGGAGTGCGGGTAGCGTTGCTGATGGTGGGGGGCTGGTTGGTTGCCACACCCGCAACAACTGCTCCCTGGACTTGCATCCGGATGGTGTAAAGGGATCCCGCTTCGGTGGTGATGAACAGGGTCTTCCGGTCGCTCCCCCCAAACTCCAAATTGGTTGGTCGCTCAGGAATGACGATCTGTTCGATCGGGTTGCCACTCGAGTCATAGACCAGCACGGCCTTTTCGCACAGGTAAAGGTTGCCTGAGGCATCCAGGGTCATGCCGTCGCACTGCACACTGGCGAACAAAGTTTTGCCGGTCAGTGCACCATTGGCGCCAATACTGTATCGGAAAACGCCGGCGGCACCCCAATCGGCGATGTACAAGGTCTTGCCATCGGGAGTGCCCACCAGGCCGTTGGGCCGAACCATGTCCGTGACCACCCGCAACACAGCGCTGCGATCGGATGGGAGATAATAGACGTATTCCCCGCCTTGCACCGCTGCGTGGCCAAAATATACAGGGTCGGTGAAATAGACTCCACCACTGGGATCGATCCAAAGGTCGTTGGGTTCGTTGAACCGCAAACCGGCATAAGCACTGGCTAAAACGGTGACGCTGCCTGCCGGGCTGATGGAAACCAGGCGGCCATTGTCGCCCTCGCAGGCCAGCAGGTTGCCGCTTGCGTCGAAGGCCAGGCCGTTGGCGCCGCCGGAGTTGGTGCGGAACACTGAGAGCTGATTAGACGACGAAAATTCATAAATCATGTCCGCGGTGATATCCGAGAAGAACACATTGCCGGAAGAGTCGGCAGCGGGGCCTTCAGTGAAGTGCAGGCCGGAGGTCAGTTGCAGGAGCGAAGCACCCGCGGCAACCACACTAACCTGCCCACGGCGGATCACCCGGAAGCCGACATGGAACCAAGGGCCATCGGGATCGCCCGGACCTCGGTAGTAGGACGGATCGCGATTGGACACGCGCCCATGGCCGTATTGATCCTGGCCATTGAACCAGTTGCCGCCCCGCAAGCCGCGGTAATATTTTCCATCGGGCATGAGATCGCCGATCGATGGCCCGGGCGGATTGGTAACGATGTTGTGGTCCACGCAATACTGGTAGTAATCCTTGCCATACCAATCGTTCACCCATTCCCAAACGTTGCCTGACATGTCGTAGAGCCCGAAACCGTTCGCATTATCGCGCGTTTGATAGGTGGCGGCGGCTCCGGGCCAGCTGAATTGGGCCTTGGTGTGCAGCTGGCCGTTGTAGAAGGCGACCGGCGTTGTCCAGGGATAATCGCCCGTGGCGTAGGGGTTGTCTTTGCCCGCCCAATTCGCGAGCGTGCCGTCCGCGTTGGTGTCGCTGCCCCAAGGGAACATGCCATACGAATTGGTGAGGCCGCCCCGGGCGGCATATTCCCACTCCGCTTCCGTGGGCAGGCGATAACCGCTCCTGGACAGGTCGCAATCGCCCGTTGCCAGATCATAACACGTGGCAAGATTGTCACGCAGGCTGGCCCAATTGCAGTAGGCGGCCGCCCCATGCCAGCGCACGCCCGTAATAGGATGTAGATCCCGGCCGGCAAGGATGGCAAAAGTGGTACCGTTCCACTGTACCCGGCTATTGGTGTCCGACCCCTGGGTATCGCAGTAAATATTCGTGCCCCCAACGCCATAAACAAAGTTCGAGCGAACCTCGACCAATCCGAGCGCCAGGGCGGAATTGAGGAAATCGCCATACTCCCGGCACGTCAAAAGCGTGGTTTCCATGTAGAAAGAATCAACGGCGACGCTGTGGACAGGGATTTCGTCACTGGGGTGCTGAGGATCGACAAACCCATAATGATCCCCCATCTGGTATTGCCCGGCGGGTATTTTCACAAATTGCGGCGTGAACTGGTTGGTGACGGCTGCGCCGTCCGTCACACCTCCCCGCACACAGCGAACGTAAAGGCTGGCCGTCTTGTCGCCATAGCTGGCCAGGCCGAACTGATAATCCAAATGCCAGGCTTGGTTGGTTAAATTCACCACGGTGGTGGAGGACCAATGCCGGGATGAACTGGCTGCCAGGAAGAAATTCGTATCCACTGACGGGCTGGCCAGCGTCTCATCGTTGATCGATTGCAGTTCCTTGAGGTTGGGCAGTCGCCAGTCGGTGTGGCTGGCGAGGGAAAGGCTTTCCGCGTATTGCAGGGCGTTTTCCCAGGTCATCGCCGAGCCGGATTCCGCCTGCTGCCAGGTCAGACCGGTGTCCAGATCCGTGATGGTGCCATCGAGGTTGTTCGTGAAATGATGCGACGGCTGGCTGGAAATGGCTGCGCCAAGGACGCACCGCACATGGTAGCGGTTGGTACCGCCGGCGCTGAGGGTTTCGTCCTGCCGATGCGCGCCAAGGCCGCCTCCGGCATTGATGGCCCAGATGCGGGTGGCATCGGTGGCCTGCACGTCGGAGGTCCACCAGTATTGTGCGGTGGAGAGCGTGAAATAGTTCGTGTCCAGCGCAGGATTCACCTTGCCGTGGTTCAGAATGCTGAAGGCTTCGTGGCTGGTGGGCAGGCGCCACCCGCTCTGGCCCCCGGTGCGGCTGGCCAGGGCATAGAGAACGGCATTGGACCATGTCATCTCGCCGCCATCGGCTTTTTCCCAGATCAGGCCGGTGATATTGTCCTTCACCGTTCCGTCACCATTGTCGGTTAACGATGGAGCATTGACGGTGTAATCGCAGTCCTCGCCAAAGGTGGCTGTGTAGCCCTGGCTCTGGCCGGTGTCCGGGAGTTTGGCCATGGTCCAGGCGCCTGCGGTGCTGGAACCAACGGTGTAAGAAAGTGGAATCCCAGGAGCCGTAGCCGGATGGACAGCCGAATTATCATAATCATCCTGGGCCGTAGTATAGTAGCTTACGGTGGCGCCGGAAGCCAGCGCGGGGATCTGCGCGCCGTAAACACCGTCCCCGGCGGCGCCGTCCTGGTGCAGCCCGTCGTCGAGCATGACCACCGTGTTGGTGACCCCGCCGGTGACATAAACCAGGC
>CAIMWS010000300.1 GCA_903845125.1 uncultured Verrucomicrobiota bacterium | reverse complement strand
TTGCCATTGGGCAGCACCTTGAAGTCGTGGTGGTGGATATAAGTCGGGCTGTAGTAATCGATGGCCCAGACGAGGTTGCCGTCCCAATCGAATTCCTCGATGCGCCCGCCTTCACCACCGCCGGTGGAGGGGCCGCCGCTCTTGACCATGCCGGCGCGGAAGAGGTGGCCGTTGGTGAGGAGATAGGCGCTGCGGCCCGGCTCATAGGCACTGCTCCAGCGATGGACCATCTGGCCTGAATTGTCGATCAGGTAGGTATTGGTGTGGTGCATCGGGGCCATGAGCGTGTAGCCGGGCCAGGCGTTGGTGGTGTTGAGGAACAGCCCGATGGTTTGGGTGGTGGACGTGCTGCGCACCGTATAGGAGCGGGTGGTTCCGGGTGCGCCCGCCGGATCGGTGGCCGTGGCGCCCTGGTTATCCACCGCGGTGAGGTAGTAGGCCACGGTGGTCCCGGCGGCAAATCCGGGGATCTGGCCGCCATAGACACCGTCGCCCGCCGCGCCGTCCTGGTGCGCGCCGTCGTCGAGCATGGCGACGCTCACAGCGCCCGCCCCGCTGTTGTAGGCCAGCGTAACCCGCGCGACGCTCCCATTGTCGGTGACGCGGGCGGTAACCCAGGCGGGATTCAGCGCGACCGGGGCTGCGGGTGAGAGGGTGGCGCCAAGGATTGCTGGCGGTGAATTCGAAGCTCCCGCCTGCACGGTGTAAGAGAAGGTATTTGCGGGGGCGCCTGACGGTCCCGTCGCAACATTCCCCTGGCTGTCGCTGGCCGACAGGTAATAATTGACTGTTGTGCCGAGGGGGAGGGCTGGAATGACGGCGCCATAGACGCTGTCGCCCGCCGCCCCGTCCTGATGCGCGCCGTCATCGAGCATGGCGACCTGTGTGTAACTGCTGCCACCAGCGGTGGCCACCTTCACTGAAATCTGATCCAGGTCGATGCGGTTGGTGCTTTGACCGCCGCGGAACTGCCAGCGCAGCTTCAAGCTGCTGACCAGTTCGCCCGGCTGGAGATTGTAGCGGTACAATTGCCAATCGTGGTTCGTGCCGGTCAGTTCGCTCAGGCGGGTTGCATAGCCGCTGCCGGCGTCGAGCTGGAAGGTCCAACCCGCGGCGCCATTCAAACCATTGGCCCAGAGCCAGAATTCCACAACGCCGGAGGCACCTTGGGCGTCGATGACCTGGGTGGGCGCCACCATCGAATCGGTCAGGTTCGTGGTGCCCTGCTTGAACTCCAGGCCATTGGTGTTGCCGGTGCCGTAGGTGGCCCCACCGCGCTGCTCGAAGGGATTACCGCCCGTGAAGGTGACCGTCCAGGCGTTGTTGCAGCCGTCGCCGGTCCATGGTTTCGCCAGGTTCGTGCGCATGGTTTCCAGGAACACCGTGTTCGTCTGGCCGGAGCCCGTGCCGGTGGCGCCCGTGCGGTAGTTCAGCAAGACTTGCGATACGGAAAGATCGTCGGTGATCCTGGCGGTGACCCAGACCGTGTCGTTGGTGGTGGGGGCGGAAGGCACGTGGCTGGCGCTGGCAATCACGGGCGCCTGATTGGCCGCCGCACTGCCCCGGCGCATCACCCGGAAGCCGACATGGAACCAGGGGCCATTCGGATCGCCCGGGCCGCGGAAATAGGAGGGATCCCGGTTGGACACCCGCCCATGGCCGTATTGGTCCTGCCCATTGAACCAGTTGCCGCCGCGCAGGCCGCGATACGGTTTGCCATCCGGCATGGAGGCGCCGGTCAGCGGGCCGGGTGGATTGGTGACAATGTTGTTCTGAACGCACCAGGTGTAATAATCGCTGGCATACCAGTCGTTGACCCACTGCCAGACGTTGCCGGACATGTCATACAGCCCGAAGCCGTTGCCATTATTACGGGTCTGGTAGGTGGCGCCGGCGCCGGGCCAGTGCCAGTTGGTCTGGTATTGGAGGGAGCCGTTGTAGAAGCCAACGGGCGTGGTCCACGGGTAGGGGCCGGCGGCGAAAGGATTGGTTTTGCCGGCCCAGTTCGCCAGGGTGCCATCAGTGTTGGTGTCGCTGCCCCACGGGAACATGCCATAGGGATTGTAAAGCCCCCCCCGCGCGGCGTATTCCCACTCCGCCTCGGTGGGCAGGCGATAGCCGTTCTGGGAAAGGTCGCAGGCACCGCTGGCCAGGTTATAGCAGGCGGCGTAACCGTCCCGCGCGCTGGCCCAATTACAGTAGGCTGCCGCCCCCAGCCACCGCACGCCGGTGATGGGATGCAGACCGCGGTCATCCCGGATCGTGAACTTGCCGCCGGAATATTCAACCCGGCTGTTGGTGTCCGAGCCGTAGGTGTCGCAGTAAACGTTCGTGCTGCCTTTGCCATAGACAAAATTGGAACGTACCTCCACCAGGCCTGAAGCCAGGGCCGAGTTGAGGAAGCTGGCGTATTCGTTGCAGGTCAGCAGGTTGGTGGCCATAAGGAAGGAGTCCAAATATACACTGTGGACGGGGATCTCGTCACTGGGGTGCTGCGGATCGACGAAGCCGAAATGGTCGCCCATCAGGTATTGACCGGCGGGAATCCGCACGAGCTGGGATTCAAAACTGTTGGTGGGGGAAACGGCATTGGTAACACCGCCCCGCACGCAACGCACCCAAAGGTTGGTGAGCTTGCTATCGTAACCCACGATGCCAAGCTGGAAGTCCACGAACCAGGCGCGGTTCGTGCCATTGATTTCGGTGGTGGCCGACCAATAGCGATCCGGCCGGGAGGCGGGGAAATAATTCGTGTTCACGCTGGGGCTGGCCAGGCTTTCATCATTGATGGATTGCAGTTCCTTGATATTCGGCAGCCGCCAGTCCGTCTGCCCGGCCAGGGAGAGGCTTTCGGCGTATTGCAGAGCGCCTTCCCACGCCAGCGCAGCAACGGCTCCGGTTTGCTGCCAGGTCAAGCCGGTATCCAGGTCGGTGATGGTGCCATCCTGGTTGTTTTGGAAATGGTGCAACGGGCGGCCCGCAAGGCTCACCCCGCGCACACAGCGGGTGTGGAACCGCTTGGCGCCCCCGGCGCTGATGGTTTCCGTCTTCGGATGCGGGCCGATGCCGCCGCCGGCGTTGGCGGCCCAGACGCGGCTGGGGTCGGAGGGCTGCACATCGCCGCTCCACCAATATTGCGCCGCGGTGGCGGTGAAGGCATTGGTATCCAACGCGGGATTGACCTTCCCATGATTGAGAATGCTGAACAACTCATGGCTGGTGGGCAGCCGCCAGTCGCTCTGGCCTCCCACGCGGTTGGTCTGGGCGTAAACGACGGCGTTTTCCCAGGTCATTTCCCCGCTGTCACCCTTTTGCCAGATCAGACCGGTGACCTGGTCCGTCACGGTCCCATCCGCGTTAACGGTGAACGAGGGAGGGTTGACGGTGTAGTCGGCATCCTCTCCGAAAGTAGCGGTGTAACTTTGGGTCTGGCCCGTGTCCGGGAGCTTCCGCATGGTCCATGAGCCGGGGAGCGTTGACGCGGCAACGGTATAGGTGTGGCCGATCATCTGGTTGGCAAGCCCATTGGTGGCGTGGGCGGGCAGGACGGCGCGGACATAATCCACGGTGACTCCCGCAGGGGCCACGGTGACGCGCAGATGCCCGGAATTGTTCGTGACGAACCCGGTGTAGGCGCTGGCGTTCGTGTCGCCCACATGGTAGGTGGCGTCCGAAGGCATGGGGATTTCCTGGTAAATGACGCCGTCGATTTCCTCCCGGGCATAGAGGTGATCATGGCCCTGGAAAAAGATGGTAACCTGGTTGGAAACCATCAATGAGTGGATGGGCAGGGCCCAACCGGGGCGGTTGGCGGCGAAGCCTGAGCCGCCATCCTTGTTTTCACCACCCCATTCGTATTTGCCCGCCCACGCGGCGCCGCCGCGGGTCTGGCCCAGCACATGGTGGGCAAAGACAAATTTGTATTTGGACCGGCTCGTTTCGAGCGTGCGTTTGAACCAGTCGTATTGAGCTTTGCCCAGCGTCCAATCCCACAGGTTGGTGGGCTTGGCATCGGGCAGGTAACGGTAAGCGTCCAGGACCACGAACAGGGCATCGCCCCATTGCCAGGCGTAGTAATTCCCGGGGAGACCGGCCACCCCGTTGGTGTTCACAAACCCATCAACATTGGTGTTGCCGGAATAAAACCAGTTCGGGAACGGGTTGGGGTAGTGGCGCAGGCGGGACTGCGTGGCGAAGGTGCAGATCGGGTTGGCGCCGGCCTGTCCTTGCTCGTAGCCGATGGTTTCCCCCTCGTGGTTGCCGATGCAGAGGAACAAAGGGGCCGCGCGGCCGGCGAGATCGAAAAACGGACGCTGGCTGAGGTGAAGTTGGTCCAGGGTGGCATAAGTGATGGTGGTTGGATTGTGGTCATCGCCGAAGGTGTCGCCCAGGTCCAGCAGGAAATCCGGCGTGTCCGCCAGTATGTTTTGCGCCGCCAGCAGGTAAAGGTTGGTGTCACCCTTTTTGTCGTAGATGTGCGAGTCGGATTGAAGGTCAAAGGTGAACGTGCTCCCGGGGGCGCGCTGGGTTTGGAAGCTCCGCTCCGCATCCGCCTGGTAGGCGGTTTCGCCCGCGGTCTTGAACCGCAGCCGATAGTAACAACGGGTGCTGGCCGGAAGGCCGGCCAATTCCAGGACCGTGGGAACCCCAGCGGCGAGGCTGACCACCGCCGTTTGGCCGGAATAAACACCGGATTGCGCTCCGTACTCGACATAGGCCTGCAGGTTTGCCGGAGCGAGGACATTCAGGGCGAGCGTGCTGCCAGTGGGCCGGCCCGGGATGATGGTGCCGGGAAAAGCGGCCACAGTCGCCGGCGCCGCGCCGATGGTGTAAGTGTGGGAAATCATGCGGTTGGTTTTCCCGACTCCTTCGTCGGCCGGCAAAAAGGCGCGGACGTAGGCCACGGTGGCGTTGGTGGGAGTCACGGTCACCCGGAGATGGCCGGAATTGCCGGCCAGGACGCCATTGGTGTAGCCGTAAACGGCTCCGGAGCCGATGGCATTATAATTCGTGCGGCTGGGCTGCGGCACTTCCTGGTAAACGAGGTCGGTGACGCCGTCCCCATTGGCGTCGAGATCCTGCTTCACATACAGGTGGTCGTGGCCGTGGAACACGGCGTTGACCCCATTGGTGAGCAGCAAATTTTGGATCGGCATCGCCCAGCCGGGACGGTTCGTAGTGAAGCCCCAGGTGCCGTTCGTATTTTTACCACCCCACTCAAAGTAAGACGAGAATTCCAATCCGCCGCGGGCGATCCCGTCAAAGCTGCCGCCCACCAGATGGTGGATGAAGACGAATTTGAAGGTGGCGGTGCTTTGGGCCAGAGTACGCTGCAGCCAGGCATACTGGCTGGCTCCGAGCGTCCAGGCCCAAGGGTCTTTCCCTTTGGCCATCGCCGGGCTGGTGTTCCAAAACGGATCCAGCACAACAAACAAGGCGCCGCCCCACTCGAACGCATACCAACTGTCGCGCGAACCCTGCAGGAATGGATCGACGTCCGTGCTGCCGGAGTAGAACGCCCCCGGGATCGGGCAGGGGTAATAGGACTGGCGGGCCCGGGTGCCCCACACCGGGAGGCTGTTCTGGGGCGTTGCCGAATCCAGCAGCCAGCCCAGTTCGGGATCGTGATTGCCATTGACGAGGAACAGCGGCACCGAGTGGCCCAGAATGCCGAAGAACCCGGTGCGGACATCACGGCAAAGCTCGATGGCGCCGGCGGCGGTGTTCGTGCCCAATTTCTCAGCCATGAAGGTGTCTCCCAAATCGATGAGAAAATCGGGGCTGTCCGCCAGAATGTTGGTGAGCGCCACGCTCCAGAGGGCTGGCTGGCTGTCGAGGTGGTGCGGATCCGCCTCGATGGCGAAGGTGAAGACGCCGCCGCGCGCCCGCTGCGTGTGGAAGGAACGCCCGGCGCTGGCGCTGTAGTCCGCGGTGCCCGGCAGGCGATAGCGCAGCCGGTAGAAATAGGCCTGGTCCGCGAGGAGCTCCTCGAGGGCCAGCACGGTGGGTACACCCGCCGCCAGGGAAGTGGCCGCCGTTTGGGCGGTGTAAACGCCAACTTGCGGCCCATATTCCACGTATATTTCGAGGTTGGTGGTGGATAACACGCTCACGGCGATGGAATGATCGGTTGGCCGTCCAAGCAGGATGTCATACTGGACTGACGGGCTGGGCGTGGAGTTTACGACGTAGGAATAGCGGCTGCCGGGCGCCCCGGCGGGAGCGGTGGCAACCAGGCTGAACTCATCCTGGGCCGTAATATAGTAGCTTACGGTGGCGCCGGAAGCCAGCGCGGGGATCTGCGCGCCGTAAACACCGTCCCCGGCGGCGCCGTCCTGGTGCAGCCCGTCGTCGAGCATGACCACCGTGTTGGTGACCCCGCCGGTGACATAAACCAGGC
>CAIMWS010000299.1 GCA_903845125.1 uncultured Verrucomicrobiota bacterium | reverse complement strand
TCCGCCAGCCCCCCCCTCACACCAACTGCACCACCGCCTTCCCCACCCACACCCTCCTCCCCGTCCGCAAATCCTTCCCGCTCATCAACAATCGCTTGTTACAATCCAAGGAAAATATCAACTCGAAGCGGGGCTCCCCTTTGCGCGCCGGTGGGTCAGCAGTTAAAAAGGCTGGCGCGTTCTCGTTGATCCAAAAATGGCTCCGGCGCTGAATTTCTTCCTGTGGCGCTTGCAATATTCGTGCAGCCCCACTGGGGTCAAATACAAGTTCCATCTGGCCTATTAATTCCTCATTTCCACAAACTCCCAGTTCGAATAGTGCAATACCTAGTTCAGTTTGACCATCGTGAGTCGCTTTAACGACCAAACGGGCCAACGGTTCGCGGGAAGGATAGAGAGTTCCTTTTTTTACAATGACCCGGTAATCGTATTCACCTTTAACTGTGTTTACGTAACGGATCGCATAATCGTGTTGAATGTAATCGAAAAAATTCCCCCCAGAGACAAATACCGCGGCCCCACGCGCAACGGCATCCAAGGGCCGGTTTAGCTGGACCCGATCGCGGCCAAAGATGCGCCGCAAAATATTTTGAACGCAAGGCATCAGGCTGGTTCCCCCAACCATGAGCGCTGATTGAATGTCATCCTCAGTGAAGCCTCGCTCTCGGGCACAATTCAATGCGCGGCGAATAGTGCGGTCCACCTTGGCGAAAGCTTCATGTTCATCGAGCAGTTCTTCCAGTCGCTGCCGGGATAATTCCAAAACCAAGGGGGTTCCGTGTTCCGGGGCTGAGACTGAAATAAAAGCACGATCAGAGGAGGATAAACGTTCCTTGGCGGTTTCGCATTCCACAAGCAACTGGCGACTTAGGCACCGGACATCAGCATCGGATTCGGAGCGTTGGTTTTGACGCAAAACTTCTTCGTAAATCCACTGGTCCAAAGTGGCTCCCCCCAGGTCTGTGCCAGCTTTGCCGAGTATTCGGCAATGTTGGTGGCCGTTTTTTTCTGTGGAATCGGACTCGACCTTAAAAACCGACACATCCAAGGTACCACCGCCGAAATCAAAAATGAGGTGAACCTGACCCGGTTGAAGATGAAGCCCATACCCAAGCGCAGCGGCGGATGGCTCATCCAGAAGGCAAAAACGAGGCAGGCCTATGTCCGTGCTGATGGCATTCAGCCAATGGAGGTAATGTTCGTAGGCTTCCACCGGCGCGGAAAAAGCCACTGGTTCATCCGTGAGGTGGAGGGCCTCCTTTGCCTTCCCCAAGACGGCCGACAGAAAGTCCCTCGCGGCGTCGGCGGAAGACCGGCTTTGCCCATCGAGCTTGATTTGGGCAGAGGAACGCCGGGAAATATAGCGTTTCATCCAACGGAAGGTGCGATCTGAAGGGTATAAATTGCGTTGGAGAACCTGGTTTCCGATCCACCGCTGGCCATCGGCCGCATAGTGTATCAGTGATGGAACGATCGAAACGGTCTCATTGCCGAACTGGTTAAAACGCCCGAAATCGGGGATCTGATACGGAACGCCTTCGCGGCGTCCCGGATCCCACACGGCCAGCACGGTATTGCTGGTGCCAAAGTCCACTCCCAGAAGACCTGCCATAATTGCTTTCAGTTTTAAACGCGGGAATAATTATTCAGGGCATAGGAACTTAATTGCAACGGATTTTATTCATCCCGGCGGCTTATTCCAAGCCAGGTTCCAGGTGATACCAACCTGCCGGTTCAGTGGGTTGCGGGATTGGCAGTTCGCTTCTGGGTGACCGGTGTGTATGTAACCTAACCATCGCGTCAGTGCGATGCGGCTATTTTTTCGCCAAGGCCGGAATGGGTTTCGTACTTTAATGCCCGGTTTCCCGTTTGCGGTTTACTTCAGTGGTTATCCATTCTAAGTTGACGGCAAGGTAACAACATGGCGAACCAACGAGAACGAATTGATGAATGGTGCGAGCGTGGTATCCTTGGATTCGTACTCGCGATCCTTATTATCGGGCCGCTGGCCTTTGGCGCCGTTCGCACCTCGGAATTTGTATATATCCTGGGTTTAACGGCCGGAGCACTGGTGCTTTGGATCGTTCGCATGTGGATCGGAGATAGCCCGCGTTTCCTTTGGCCGCCAGTGACTTGGGTGGTATTGGCTTTCACCGCACTGGCCATCGTGCGGTATTACCAGGCGGATATCGAATACGTCGCCCGGCTGGAATTACTGCGGATTGTAGTTTACGCGAGCTTGTTCATGGTGATCGTGAACCAGTTGCATCGACAGGAATCGATGCTCGCCATAGCCATGGTGATGATTTTTCTCGGCATGGCCATCGCAATTTATGCCGCCTATCAGTTTGCCACCCAGTCGGACCACATCTGGCACCTGACCAAACCAGAGAATTACAAATTCCGAGGAACCGGCACCTACGTCTGCCCAAACCATCTGGCGGGCTACCTGGAAATGTTGTTGCCAGTTTCCCTCGCCCTGGTGTTCTTAAGTCGTTTGGGGCATGTCACGAAAGTGCTCCTGGGCTATGCGGCACTGGTGATATTGGCGGGAATACTGGTCTCCTTCAGTAGGGGGGGCTGGGTGGTGACTGCCTGCGCGCTGGCGGTGCTGTTTTTCATCATCGTGAGGAAATCCCGGCTGCGATGGACGGGTTTGGCGCTTTTTGTGGTGCTCATCGGGAGTTCCTATTTGTTCGTCAGCCGCAGTCTGCAGAGTAAACAACGATTGAGCGAGGTGCTGGTGAGCGGCGAATTAAGGGATATCCGTACCAAAATCTGGGGTAGCGCCTATCGCATGTGGCTGGACCATCCGTGGTTTGGAGTTGGCCCGGGGCATTTCGATCATGTTTTTCCAAAATACCGGCCAATTCCCTTTCCCCAGCAGCCTTTGAAGGTTCACAATGATTATTTAAACGCGCTCACCGACTGGGGGGTGGCAGGCGCAGCTTTGATTTCCCTCGCCTGGGCTCTGGTTGGTATTGTGGGCCTCAAAACCTGGAAATATGTTAGAAATCCTGGCAATGATCTCGCCAGCAAAAGGAGCACCCGGGCGGCGCTGGTGGTGGGGTGCGGAGCTGGTTTGGGCGCGATTTTGCTCCATTCCTGGGTGGATTTTAACTTTCAAATTCCCGCCAATGCGATCGCCGCCATTACCCTCATGGCGTTATTGTCAGCCCACGCCCGATTCGCGACTGATGCTTATTGGGTTGCGCGAGGATGGTTTCTGCAATTAACCATCACCGTCCTGTGCCTGGTGGCTTGCGCATTTCTTGGATATCAAGGGTATCATCTGCACCAGGAATCAGGCTGGCTCGGCAAGGCGCAACTCGTGGGAAGGCAAAGCGTCAGGGCGATCCCATATTTGGATGCCGCGTTTGCGGTGGAACCGGCAAATTATGCCACTGCTTACGATGCCGGGGAGGCTTGGCGGAAAATCAGCTGGCAGGGAAATGATAACTACCAAGAGACATGCGAAAAAGCCATCAGTTGGTTCCAACGCGCGCTGGCGGCCAATCCTTTGGACGCTTTTGCCTGTGCGCGGCTCGCTATGTGCCTGGATTGGCTCGGGCGGCACAGCCAAGCGGAAAAATGGATGAAACGGACCGAAGAATTGGATGGCAACAACCATTACCTGGTCGCCATCAAAGGCTGGCACTTGATGCAGTTGGCCAATTATGAGGAAAAAAGGGACAACCTGGAGGCGGCCTGCAAGCTATACGACACGGCTTTTCAAACGTTTTTGTCTTCCTGCAGGTTGCAGATCAACAGTTTCGCCCAACCTTACGAGGCCATTGCCAAGCGCAAGGTGGATGAACTCCAAGCCATCTTGAATAAGCCCCGCCAGGAGCCCGCCAAACCGTGAGGCCCGATAACCGTCGTCCTTGATCCGCCATCCAGCTTTCGCGGACGGCTTCTACGCCTGCCCGGATCGCGGGATGGAGACCGCGCGAAATGGGTGTAGGAAAAATTAGTTGGTAGATTGGGGAGAAACTCAAACCGAACCTGTATTGGTTGTTTTTTTGCTGGCCGTATTGTCTAGGTTATAGACAATATTCGGCATGAAGCATTCTAACCTTTCGATCGAAGAGCAAAAAGCGGCCCTCTTGGAGCAAATGGGGCAGATCCCTTGCCTGATCCGCGGCAAGCTCACCTCCCAGACCTATACCAGCCAGGGACGCTCCCAAGGACCTTATTTTACGCTGCAACGCTGGGAACAGGGCAAAAATAAATCCCAGCGCGTCTCCCCACCGCAACTGGCCTTGATTCGGGAGGCGGTGAGCGGGTTTGAACGCTTCCAGCAGCTGGCCGAGCAGTTCGCCCAGCTG
>CAIMWS010000298.1 GCA_903845125.1 uncultured Verrucomicrobiota bacterium | reverse complement strand
GTGTCAGTCCGGGGACGGCTGTGGTTCAGCGAGGAAGCGGATCTGCCGGCGAAAAAGCAACGGCTGCTCGATGAAATACACGCCTTGGGCAAATGATAACCTAAGGGGTTAACGGCGCATTGATCCTTTGCCTGGGGCGGGCGCTGCGCGCCGGCCCCGGGCTGGATTATCACCATCTCTGTGGTGCTGGTGGGCAAATGGCAAAGCGCTTGCAGGCTAGCGCAAGATTTGGCCGCGGATTTCGCCGGCCGGATTGGTGGTGCTATGGATGTTGATATAGGCCAGGCCGGCCAGGATATCGGCCAATGCTTGCGGGCTCAGGGAAAGGACTCCCGAGATGCTTCCTGAGGTGCCCGTGGGAGCATTCAGCGGGACCATGACCCCGGCCGATTGGGCCGCATCGGCCGGCCCATGAATGTGCGACCCAGTAGCGGTGCCAGTCAGGCCGGCATAGCCCACTTGATAGGTCAATTGGTTGCCGATCAGGGTCAAAACAGCCATGCCGGAGGCGGTGGTTGCCACTGGAGGCACCTCCCAGGCGCCCTTCAGAGTCGCGTTGAGTTGTAGCGGCACAATCTGGCCCCGGATTTCCCCGCCTGGAAAGTTGGCGGTATGGATGTTCACGTAGGCCAGCCCATTCGTAATAGCCTCCAACTCCGCCGCGGTGAGGAGGTGGGTGCCGAAGAGTGCGCCTTCGGTCCCCGAAGCGCCATCGAGAGGAAACCAGACGCCAGCCGAATGGGTGGCGTCAGCCGGTCCGTGAACGTGGGCGGCCGTGGCCGCTGCCGACAGACCCGAGAAGCTGATATGGTAAGTGAAGAGATTGCTCTCGATGGAGATGGTTCCCAAACCGGTGGCCGGGGTGGTGGCCGCCGGGATTTCTGCAGCCCCGGTTAGCAGCACTGTAAAAGGCCAGACCGTCGTTTGGGCCTGGTTCAATACCCGGAAGAAGCCCCTGGAATCCTCTTTGGCCACGGTCACGCTCCGGTTGGAAGTGGTCAGCACGTTCCACCAGGGGGCATCCGGCAGGCTCAGTTTCTTTTGCAGCAGAAACGGGCCGGCTCCCCCCGCCCAATTGATGGACACGGACAGCCCCTTGTCAGCCATGCTGGTGATGGCCGGCACGAGGGGCGAAAGGCTTCCCAAGAGGCCATGGTCCTCGGGATTCCCATCGCCAGCCATGCCGGTCGAGAAATAGAGCGACCGGGCATCACCACCTTGGACCCCGTCGCCAAATTTCAAATCCCGAAGACAGCGGATGGCAAGGGGGTTGCCCGAGGCATCCAATAGCGGGCCGAGGAACTGGCCGGTGGACGGATCAAAGGCGTTGATCCGCCCATCGCCGAAGTTGCCGACCAACAGCGCCTGGCTGAATCCGCCAAAGCCGTCCGGGGCCAGGGCGATCCCCCAGGGCGAATTGAGCGGGCCGTTCGAGATGAAGCGCTTGAGCAACTGCCCGCCCGGGTCGAACATATTTACGAATCCGTTGCCCGGCCCGGACACAGCGTTGCGGCGCAGCGTGTCCTGCCGGGCGTAGGCGACAAACAATTTTCCGCCGACGTTCTGGATGTTGAACGGAGCGAAACCGGCCGGGAGGTTGGGATCAGAGAAGGCATCGGCCAGGGTTACCAGGTTGTAACTGGTGTCGAAGACATCCACCTGCCCAGCGTGGAAATTGGCGGCATAAAGGTAATTGTGGCCGGCACTGCTGCCCAGAGCCAGGCCCTTATAGATCGCTCCGGATGCCGAATGGTCCGCTTTGAGCACAGCCGTGGACCCGCTATTCCAACCGGCAATCGTGCCGTCCTCCGTGGCGAAGATGAAGTGCGCCGGGAGATCGGGGCCCAAGCCGAAGTCCGGCGTGTGGTTGTAAACCACCCCGGTGGGCGCGGCGGGCCGCGTGCCGCCAGCCGGAGGGGGAATCGCCACCACCAGGGAGAGATCCTGGCCATTGCCGTCGTAAAGCGTGGAGGCACCCGCCTGATTATCGGCGATCCAAAACGGGCCGGCTGGGCTGAAGGCGATCCCCCAGGGGTTGAAGAGGTTCGGGTCGGTGTGCTCGGCGAGTCCCGGGATATCCGAAACCAGTTTGCGCTCAACATAGGTGAGGCTGGGTGGCACCGGCACGAGCTTATAAACGATCCCGCCGGCCCCATCGGCCTGGGTGTTCGTCACCAGGGCGTAGAGTTCCCCCTGCGCGTCCTCGCCAAAACCATGCACCGTAAGCCCGTTCGGCAAAACTCCCAAGGCAAACTGGGGTAGTGAAAATGCCCGGATCAGGCCGGTCTGGAGATCGGCGTAGAAAAGGCGGCCGTCCGCCCGCACGGGTGCGGTTTTCAGGGCCAGGTCGCCGAATATATATTTTCCAAACAGCTCCGGGATCGCGTTGCCGCGATAGACGAAGCCGCCGGTGATGGAGATGCCTTCATTGTGGTCATATTCCAGCGTCCCCTGGGTGCCGGTAATCGGGTCGATCAGGCCGGCCGGGATATCCGGGCTGCGGATTCCCGGGGGCGCCCCGATGGTGCCGGCGTTTCCGCTGGGCCCATTTGTGCGGTTGAAAAGGAAGTCCCCCTCTTTGATCGCCCAACCGTAGTTGCCACCCAGCACGATGCGGTCAATCTCTTCGATGTTGGTCTGGCCGACGTCCGCCAGGATCAGGTCACCGTTGGCGCGGTCGAAGGAGAAGCGATAGGGGTTGCGCAGGCCGCAGGCGTAGATCTCGGGCACCTGGCCCGGCCCCTGGAACGGGTTGCTCTGCGGGATGCGGTATTGGCCATTGGCCCCGATCGGATCAGGGCTGCCGGGCGTCAGGGCGGGATGGAGCGGGTCAAACCGCAACATTTTCCCGAGCGGGGTGCCCAGGCTCTGGGCATTGCCGCCCGGTTCGAGGTGGCTGGATCCGACATCGTTGGCGTTGCCGCCGTCCCCCAAGCCGAGATACAGGTAGCCGTCCGGTCCGAAGGCGATCGTGCCGCCGTTATGATTGCCGGCGTTCTTGCCGAACGAGATGATCTCCCGGCGGGAACCGGGATCGACGGTATTGGCGTCGGTGGCCGAGATCTTCCACTCGTTGACCACGTTCATGTAATTATTCGTGGCGGCAGCCGGCGCGGGGTAGGCAGGTGTCTTTGCGGCCGGGATCATCTCGCTGTTGTAAGTGTAGAGCGTCCGATAACCGGGGTTGGCCGGATTGTTGAATCCGGGATGAAAGGCCAGTCCGAGGAGGCCCCGTTCGTCGTTGCGGTTGGTCGCGACCAGCGGCGGTTGGACCCGGCTTTGTATGTCGAGGGCCGGTTCGGGCAGCAAGCTCCCGTTCTGGATGACCCGCAGCAAGCCCTTCTGCTCCACCACGAATAGCCGGGTGGTGTCGCCTGGCGGGCTGATGGCATAGTCGGGAGCGCCCAGCCTGGTGGCAATCGGCTGCAGGAGGATGGCGATATTCCCGTTGGCAATCGCTGGCAGGTACCTGGCCACCGTTACCTGCACTGGTGTTGAAGCCGTCGTGGTGCCGAGGTTGTCCGAGGCCACCGCGGTCAGCGTGTGCGAGCCAAGCGCGAGACGGGTCGAAACGCGAAATGGGCTGGCGGAAACCTTGCCCAGTGACACGGCACCGTCGAAGAACTGGACGTTCGTCACGCTGCCATCCGCATCGCTGGCTGAGGCCTCGATGATCACGGTGTCGGTGTTGCCGAAGAAGGCGTTGTCCGGTGGATTGGTGATGGCCACGCTGGGCGGTTGGTTCGGCGCTGCTACGACCAGCCTGACCACGGCCGAGGTGGTGCTGAGACCGAGGTTGTCCATGGCGACAGCGGTGAGCGGATGAATCCCAGGATTGAAGTCCACCGTGACGCTGTAAGGCGCCGTGGTGTCCGTGCCCAGCCAAGTCGCGCCGTCAAAGAACTGGACGCTGGTCACGCTGCCGCCGGGGTCCGCTGCGCTGGCGCTGATGGTGACCGAGGCGGGCGTGGCCCTCGCGGCGCCATCCGGGGGATCGGTAATGGCAACGGTCGGCGCCTCATTCGCGGCCACGGTCACATGGATGGGGGCGGAGGTTGCCGTGGCGCCGAGATTGTCTGAGGCCACCGCGGTCAGCGTGTGCGAGCCAGGCGCGAGGCTGGCCTGGAGGCTGTAGGGGCTGGAGGTGTCGCTGCCCAGCGATACGGCTCCGTCAAAGAACTCCACGCTGGTCACGCTGCCATCCGCATCGCTGGCGGCAGCCTCGATGGCCACGGTGGTGGGGTTGCTGAAGGATGAATTGTCCGGTGGATGGGTGATGGCCACGCTGGGCGGCGCGTTGGCCGGCGCCGGGGTGGAGCGTTCGTAGGAGTAGGGGCCGTGCACCGCCCAGGAGAGGAATTTTATGTCGAGGTAAATATCGTCGCTCTTGAGATGCACAACCGCATTGATGCCGACCGTGCTGGGCGGCCCCCCGTGGCTGAACTTGGCCCAGGTTTCCCAATTCGTGTAGGAGAGGGAGTTATAGGTGGCCGTGGTTCCGTCCGCCCATTCCGTATCCGTTGGGCTTAGGAAATGGGTGAAGATCGTTTCCTGCTGGCTGTTGTAGAACCCTTGGGAACCACCGCGGGCCAGCGCCACGAGGGCCGTCAGTTGATCGGGGCCATCCGTATTGCTCCTGGTGATGCGCGGGCCGCTCCAAACGGTGGCCGCTTGGGCGCTCAACGGCCCGGACAGCGCGGCCAGACAAAGGCCCAATAGGAAGCAGTAATCAAGGTTCGGTTTCATTTTGCGTTTTCTTTCTTTCCATGGATCCGGCCGGCCACCCACCCGGAAGCGCGGGGCAAAGGTGGATGAACCACATGGCTGGCATATTTATTCCATCATCCATCAGTTTAATATTGGCATACGCCAGCTACCACGGGGTGTTCATCCCCTCTGGCGCTGGCGGTCCTTATAAGGCAAGGAGCCGTCAGGACATGGCCTTGGCCATCTGGCTGGTTCTTTTGTCGGCGTTGCGCGTTCGTTACCGGTCGTATGGCCGGTCACCGCAACCCCGGGATCATGCAACCCCGGGAGGCGGTCGTTTTTACAGCGTTTCGCTGGTTCCAGCCTTCCACACTCATATGAGGCCTGGAGTCTGGTTTTTGTTCCCGGCGCGCTCTCGCGCGGGAGAGTGGAAGGGCGGATGGTGTCCAATATTTCGTGGATTTTCGGGCTGGGTGGATACAATATGGGGGACGTGAAAACAAACCATTCGATCGCTCCCGGCCGGGCCGCGTTTTTGGCTGGCACCCTGGCTGTATGTTTTACCGAGGGTTTGGTGGCGGCTGCCCCGGAGGCGGTGGCCATCACCCGGCGACAAATTGAAATCCCCACTTACCGGCTGGGGCTGCCGGATCCCAACCCGATCTTTTATGCGCAGGAATCGTATCAAGGGGCGCAGAAGCGGGTTTACCCGTATGCGCTCCAGGATCAGTTGACACACGAATTGACCAACCAGGTTTACACCCTGCTGAGCCTGGAAAACGAATACCTCAAGCTGGGCGTGCTGCCCGAGATCGGCGGCCGGCTGTTTGAGGCGGTGGATAAATCGAACAATTACGATTTCTTTTACCGCCAACACGTGATCAAGCCGGCCTTGATTGGCATGCTGGGGGCGTGGATTTCGGGCGGGGTGGAGTTTTGTTGTTTTCATCACCATCGCAACACTACGTTCATGCCGGTGGATTACACCCTGGCGGAAAATGCCGATGGGAGCAAAACCATCTGGTTTGGCGAAATCGAACGCCGGCACCGGATGAAATGGCTGGTGGGGATCACGCTATATCCGGGTAAGTCGTATCTGGAGACCACGGTGAAATTCTTCAACCGCACGCCGCTGCCGAATTCCATCCTTTATTGGGCCAACGTGGCAGTCCACGTGAACGACGATTACCAGGTGATATTCCCGCCCAGCGTGGATCTGGCCACCTACCATTCCAAGGTGGACTTCGTCCATTGGCCCCTGGCCGATGGCCGGTATCAGAACTTCAACTATCAGAATGCGGACATCAGCTGGTGGAAAAACCATCCGAAGCCCGTTTCGTGCTTTGCGTGGGATTTGCGGGAGGATTTCATGGGGGGCTACGATCACGGGAAGGAGGCGGGGGTGGTGCATGTGGCCGATCATCATTTTGTGGGGGGAGCCAAGCTGTGGGAGTGGAGCCCCGGCACGGAAGGCCGCATGTGGGACAAGATTCTGACGGACACGGATGGCCCGTATGCCGAGCTGATGGTTGGCGCGTGGTCGGATAACCAGCCGGACTACAGCTGGATCAAGCCGGGCGAGGTCAAGGTGATCAAACAATACTGGTACCCGGTGCGGGACATTGGCGGATTCAAAAAGGCCAATCTCAACGGGGCAGTGAACCTGGAGGTGCGCACCAACCAGACCGTGCTGCTCGGATTCCAGACCACCAGCCGGCAGACGGGTGCCACGGTAACTTTGCAGGCCCGCGGCCAGGTGGTTTTCCAGACGAATGTGACCGTTGCGCCAGGAACACCGTTCCGTCGGGCATTGGCGCTGCCCGCGGGCCTGCAGGCAACAGACCTGCGCGCGGTCCTGGCCAGCAGCCAGGGCGAGGAGTTGGTGGCCTACCAGCCGGCCGCGCCGAAGCTCAAGCCGGACCTGCCGGCGCCGGTGCAACCGCCCCCACCGCCCAAGGATCTCAAAACGGTGGAGGAGTTATACCTCACCGGGCTCCGGGTGGAGCAGATCCACAACCCCACGGTGAGCCCGCTGGCCTATTACGAGGAGGCAGTGCGGCGTGATCCCGGCGACACCCGGGCACATACCGCCCTGGGCATGAATCTCCTGAAGCAGGGTCGTTACCCGGAGGCGGAGCAGCATTTGCGCACCGCCCTGGTGCGCTTGACGGCAGCCTTCACCCGGGCGATGAACGGGGATGCCCATTATTACCTGGGCCTGGCCTTGCGGGCGCAGGGACGGCTGCCGGAGGCCATGGACCAATTCCATCGGGCTTCGTGGGATGTGGCCTTTCACAGCGCGGCCTTCAACCAGGCGGCCGAGCTGTCCTGTCTGCAGGGGGATTACCTCGCGGCTCTGGGGCAGCTGGACCGCTCGCTGGCCACCGGCCAATGGCAAACCAAGACCTGGGATTTGCGAGCCGCCGTGCTGCGGCGCCTGGGCCATGCCCGTGAGGCCCTGGCGGCCGCCGCGCACGTTCTCGCGGAGGATCCGCTGGATTTTCTCGCCCGGAACGAACGCCAACTGGCCCTGCGCGACCTCGGGCAAACGGAGGCGGCGGACCAAGCCCTGCGCGAGCTGAACCACCAGTTGCGGGATGAGGTGCAGTCCTGCCTGGAAATGGGCGTGGACTATCTCAATGCCGGGCTATACGACGAGGCCTTGGGTGTGCTGCGGCAGGCGGCCGGTTCGCGCATGGCGTTCACGGCCAACCATCCCTTGGTGCATTACTACCTCGGCTACCTTCAGCAGCAAAAAGGGGACGTCAGCCAGGCCTTGCGCCATTACCAGGAGGCCGCCACCAAGCCGGCTGATTATTGTTTCCCGTTCCGCCTCGAAACCGCCACGGTCCTGCGGGAGGCCTTGCGGGCCAATCCCACCGACGCCCGCGCCTGGCTCTACCTGGGCAATTTGTATTATGATCTCCAGCCGGAACCGGCCATGGAGTGCTGGCAAAAGGCGCGGAATCTGGATGGCCGCCTGGCCCTGGTCCACCGCAATCTGGGCTGGGGGTATCAACATTTCCACAAGGATCTCACCAACGCGGTGGCCGCCTATGAAAAGGCGATTGAATATCAGTCCACCGATCCGCGCTGGTTCGTGGAACTGGATTCCTTATATGAAACGGCCAATGTGGATCCGGCCCGCCGGCTGGCTTTGCTGGAAAAACACCACGGCACCGTGGTTGCCCGGAAAGAGACCTTGACCCGGCTCCTGGCGGTTCAGGTCCTATGCGGACAATACGATTCCGTCATCGGCCAATTGGCGGCCAACTTCTTCCACGTCCGGGAGGGTGGGGGAGAGATCCACGATATTTTCGTGGACGCCCAACTGCTGAAAGGGCTGCAACTGTTGCGGCAAAAACGATTTGAAGGGGCCCTGGCCCATTTCAACAAGGCCGCCGAATATCCTGAGAACCTTTCCGTGGGACGGCCGAAAAACGACCGCCGGGCGGCGCAGGTGGCCTATCACCGTGGGTTGGCCAGCGCCGCCTTGGGTCGGACTGCGGAAGCCCGGGATTTCTTCGCGCAGGCGGCCGGACAGAAAGAGACGGACCCCTGGCCGGAAGCGCGCTTTTATCAAGCATTGTCCATGGTGGAACTGGGTCAAGCCGAGGCCGCCGCCAGAATATTCGACCGGTTGGTGGAAGAAGGGAGCCGGCAGCTGAAGTCTGATTCGGGAGCGGATTTTTTTGCCAAGTTTGGCGAACAGGAAACCCGCCAGGCCCGCAAAGCCGCGGCCCATTTCACGCGCGGGCTTGGCTGGCTGGGCAAAGGCCAGGCCGCCGAGGCCCGGGAGGCCTTTGCCCAAGCCGTCCAGTTAAACGCGAGCCAGGTTTGGGCCAAACATCAATTGGAAGCCGCCCGTTAAACGAGGTCCCTGCCTTTGAGCGGGCAAATAAACATCGTATGTTGGCAAACCGTGCCGGGCTGTGGACCGGCTAAAAAGCCGGAAACCAGAAGTTTTCAAACGGAAACGAGGAACTCGGAAACCGGGCAAATTAAAGAGTGGTGCGCGAGGCGGGAGTTGAACCCACAACCTACGGCTCCGGAGGCCGGCGCTCTATCCAATTGAGCTACTCGCGCAAATCGATACTTAAACTATGCGCCAGCGTGGCGGAAGGCAAACAAATTCGACCAGGCAAATTTCGTCGCACCGCGGTCTGCTGAGGCTGCGGGAGTTGAGAACTGCTCCGCGGAGGGCCGGGAACTGGCGACAGCACGGCCCTGAAAATCCAGCGACGATGGGCGGTTATTCAACGGTGATGGCGAGCAGGAACGGGGCGCAATCAGTCATGGCTGAAACGTAATCCAGGCTGGTGATTTCGTCCTCGGCGGAGGGATTATCCCACTGGCTTTTGAATAAACGATTTGCCCGTCCGGAACTGGAGCTGTTCCAAGCCTCCACTGAGCGATGGACCGTCTTGGAAGGATCGTTGCCGAGGTTCCAATCCCGCACGTCTTCGCCATAATCAATCGGTATTTCCCGGGTCTGGCCGGAGGCAAAATGCACGATGAACCAGCCGATCCGCGTGCCGTTGGCCACTCGCCAGCCGGTGGCGTGGACGAAGTAAAGGCGCGGCGTCTTTTTGCCGATTTTGATGCCCACAATCTTTTCCGGAAAACGTTTGCCGGCGGCGGCCAGACTCCGGCCCGAGAGTTGGACGACGCCCCGGATGTCGAACAAAGTGCCGCCAAAGTTGAGCAAGCCCGCCGGCAGGGCGGAGAGGTTGTTGTCCTGGTTGCCCGGATGCCAGGCCTGCTGCAGCGAGGCGTTAAAGAATTCGCTCAGGTCGATGAGGCTGGCGGGGGTGAGCGGGTGCCGGTCGGGGATCAACATCGAAAGATGTTTTTTCACCGCCAAGGCCCTTTCCATGGTGGGTTCGGGCAGGTTGAATTGGAGGACCGGGACGGAATCGCGGGGGGGGCCAATGGCACGGGGAGTGCGGGCATTGGATCGCCGGTCAAGGCGCAGGTTCTTATGGGTTTCGGTGACCATAAGCTGGCTGGCGTCCAAGGCGGGGGAGGGACGCATGAAATTCTTGATCCAAGGGGTCAGATCCAGGCGGATCTGGCGGACCAGGCCGCTGTTCTTGCCAATCCAGGCGGTAACGGACATGCGGATGCGGGGTGGCTCCAGCCCGCCTGGCTCCGGCCCGCCCATTTCGGGCCCCCCTGGCCCGGGCCCCCCTG
>CAIMWS010000297.1 GCA_903845125.1 uncultured Verrucomicrobiota bacterium | reverse complement strand
GATTCGACGTGGACCTGATCATGCACCTGGGGGACGTGGTGTATCCCAGCTTTGTTTCCTACCTCATGGACTTCCGCTGCCTGAGCGTCTATGGCCGGCAGCTGCGCACGGTGCCGCTGTTCATCAACATCGGCAACCACGAGCGCTACGCCAATCCGTTCGACTATCCCGCCGCCTTTGACCTGCCCACCAACAGCCTCAACGGCAGCGAGCTATTTTACTCGTTCGACCATGGGGATGCGCATTTCACCGTGCTCGACACGGACGTCGGCCAGGGCAACGACTGGTCGGTGGGCGGGGCGCTTTACCGCTGGCTCGAGGCCGACCTGGCGGCCACCACCAAACCGTGGAAGATCCTCACCTCGCATAACCCGCTGCGGTCTTCCGGCGCGCATCGCGATGACAATTACAATTTTGGATTCAACCCCGAGCTGGACCGGATCGAGTTCCAGAAATCCATCGGCGTGCTGGCGGCCCGCTACGGCGTGCAGTTGGTGCTGAACGGCCATGAACACATGTATGAGAGGCTGATGCCGGTGGACGGGGTGCATGAGGTCATCTCCGGCGGAGGCGGGGGCGGCCTGTATTACCTGACGCAATATGACGAGGCCAGCGGCCAGCTCTGGTTCCGCTATAACTTCCTTTCCGTCCGCGCGCAGGGGGAGGTGCTGAAGGTCACGGCGCTGGGCCCCTATGGGGAGATCTTTGACACCATGACGATCGGCCGCGCCATGCCGGCCAGCAAAATTTACGACGCGACGTGGTTTGCCCCGGTCGTGGAGGCGGCTCCGGCCAACGACGGCGATGGCAACCTTTCCGGGCAGACATTTAATTTTGCGGGTGGCGCCATACCCACGGTGGCGGGAAAATTCTCCAACTTCGGCTCCCTTTATGTGAACAACGACGACGCCTGGCTTTATATCGGCCTGGAGCAGGCCATGCTTTACCCCTCGAACTATCTGGCGCTGTTCATTGAATCCCCACGGCTGCGCGGGTTTACCAACTTATGGGAGGCTGGCAACGGGGTGGAGGATGCGTGGGCCCAGGGGGCGGATGGGCTCGACCATTTTGCCAATTTGAGCTTCACCAATTTCAACCCGGCCGTGGGCTGCCTCCTGGGCGATGAATTCGCCGATGAGCAGGACCGCCATTTCAACCGGCCGGGCATGGCCTCCGGCGTGGGCCAGGGGATATTTTACCTGAATTTCCCCTTGAATGAGGTGCCGGGGGTGCGGGTGCAGCAGTTCAACCGCTCGCCCCAGCGGGACGCGGCCACCGCCGAGCAAAACGCCGATTTCATTGAGTTGGCCATTCCCCTGGTGGCGCTGGGCGGGCTGCGCCCGGGCGACATCGTCAAAATCGGGGCGGTGGCGGCGGGCCAGGTGCTCGCCACGAACGAGCATGGTTTGGTGCGCTGGCTGGACACCAGTTTTGTGGGCCAGAGCCTGGTTTTTGACGAGGCCACCCGGGCGGGCCGCCTTGAAGGCGTGACCGTGCGCCTGGCGGGCAACGACGTCGATCCCAGCCTGGATTCCGACCACGATGGCCTCACCGATCGGTGGCGGGCGACTTATGGCCTGGGTGCCATCCCGGCCCATTATTCCCGGCCGGGCGATGACCCCGACCGCGACGGCATGACCAACCTGCAGGAGCAGCAGGCCGGGACGCATCCCCTGGATGCCTCCTCCCGCCTGCGCATATGGGCGACGGCGCTTGCCGCGGACCGGCTGCAGATCCATTGGGACAGCGTGCCCGGCAAAAAGTATGCGCTCGACTGGGCGGAGGATCCCCAACAGCCGTTCCAACCGATGGGCCCGGATTATGTTCGGGAGGCGAGCGGCGTCCGGGAAATCTGGGAGCTGGACTTGACGCGCTTCCCCACCCGCGACCTGCGGCTGTTCAAAATCCGGATCGTGCCTTGAGGACCGTCCCCGGCCGGGCGCGGCGGCTTGCACCGGGGTGGCGGATCCGCTACCCTGCGGGGCATGGAAAAAGAATTGCGCGGGAAACTGGCCTTGATCACCGGGGCGAGCAAAGGGCTGGGCAAAGCCATGGCGCTGGCGCTGGCGGAAGCAGGCGCGGACCTCATCCTGGTGTCGCGCAACCGCGAACTGCTGGAGGAAACCGCAGCGGCCGCCCGCGCCAGCAGCAGCCAGGCGGAATGCTTCGCGGCCGATGTCTCCAGCGAGGAGCAGGTGCGGGAGCTGGAACAAAAGGTGCGGAATCGCTACGGCCAGGTCGACATCCTCATCAACAACGCCGGGATCAACGTGCGCAAGCCGATCACGGAGTTCAGCCTCGCGGAGTGGAAAGGGGTGCTGGAGACCAACCTGGTGGGGGCCTTCCTGATGTGCCGGTCGTTCGTGCCGCTCATGAAAGGCCGCGGCTACGGGCGGATCATCAACCTGACCTCGATCATGAGCCACGTGGCGCTGGCCGGGCGCACCGCCTACGCGGCCAGCAAGGCCGGGCTGCTCGGCTTCACCAAGGCGCTGGCCCTGGAGCTGGCGCCCGAGGGGATCACGGTCAATGGCGTCAGCCCCGGCCCCATCGGGACCGAGATGAACACCGTGCTGATGCAAACCCCGGAGCTCAACCAGCAATTCGTCTCCCGGATTCCCCTGGGCCGCTGGGGGCGGGTGGAGGAGGTCGGCGGACTGGTGCGCTACCTGTGCTCGCCCGCGGCCGAGTTCATCACCGGCACGGATTTGGTGATCGACGGGGGCTGGTGCGCGCAGTAGCCCGCCGCGGGCGGCGGCTCAGGGCGGCCCTTCCAGCGCCTGGAGCAATTGGGCCGCGTCCGGGCGTCCGGGCTCGATTTCGAGGGCGCGGCGGGCCGCCTGGCGGGCGTCCTTGCGGCGGCCGATTTTCTCCAGGATGGTGGCGCGCGCGTAGGAGGCGTCCGCCGAGGCTGGGTCGGCGGCCTCCGCGCGGGCCAGGGCTGCGAGGGCGCGCTCCGGTTCGCCCAGGGAGAAGCGGGCCAGGCCCAGGTTGTACCAGGCCCGCACGAACTGGGCGTCCAGCTGAACCGCCTGCTCAAAGGCGGATACCGCCTGGTCCAGCTGGTTCAGCTCGGCACGGGCCAGGCCCAGGTTGAAGCGCAAATCCGGATCCCTGGGGGCCAGGGCGCAGGCCTTTTCCAGGTGCGAGGCGGCTTCCTCTTTCCGGCCGAGCGTGCTGAGACAGACGGCCAGGGCCTGGTGCAGCGGGGCGGAGCGCGGATCCCAGGCCGTGGCCCGTTCCAGGAAAGGCAGGGCGGTCTCCGGCTGTCCGCGGTCCATGAAAAACACCCCCTGCTGGAGCATGCCCGTCGGCTGGTCCAAGCCCTGCGCCAGGTGCGCCAGCAATTCCCGGCCGGCGGTGGAGTTGGTGTCCACCTGGCGGCGCAAAGCCCAGGCCGCCTCCACCCGCACGGCACGCAGCGGATCGGCCAGCAACCCTTTTAAAGCGGAGGCCACGGCCGGATGATCCTGGGGCGACAGCAGCTCCAGCACCCGCGCCGCCATGCCCCGCACCAAAGGCGTGCGGTCCGTGGTGGCGGCGAGCAGAGCGGGCAGGGTTTGCTCCTCATGGGCCCAGCGTTTGAGCAGGCCGGTGGCGATCGCCCGCCACATTGGGATGCGCTCCTCCTTCACCATCCGCAGCAGCGGAGCCACCGCCGCATGGTCCCCCGACCGGGCTCGCGCGAGCCAGCGGGCGCGCTGCTGGGTGGAGCGGTTCAGCCGTTCCCCATACCAGCGCTCGGCGGCCGCGATGGACCACTCCAGCGGTTGGTCCGCGTGGCAGCGGGTGCAGGCGTTGGGGATCTGCCGTTCCTGGGTCAGCCGGGGATCGGGTATGGTAAATCCATGGTCATGGCGGGGGTGCCGCGCCATGTAAACGGTGATGGGCATGTGGCAATCCAGGCATTTGCTGCCGGGCTTATCCAAAGGATGGTGGCCGTGGGCCAGCGGATCGATGGTGGTCTTGTGGCACCTCAGGCAGAGGTCGTTGCCCCGGGCCAGCACCTTGCCGGAATGCACATCGTGGCAGTCCTGGCAGCGCACGCCGAGCGAATACATGCGGCTGCCCAGGAACGACACGAATTCAAAGTCCTCGTCCCGCACCTGGCCATCCGGGTAATAAGTGTCGGTCTCATCCGGGATGATGGGGGTGAAATGATCGTAAAACGATTCGCCGGGTTGAAAATTGCCGGTCAGGTCCGTCCGCCGGGTGTGGCACGATCCACAGATCGACAACACCTGGTCTTTGGTCAGGGGCGGCAAGGTGGGATCCCGGGGCCGGGATATGCCCGGTTGAGGGGGGTGCGCCCGCTGCCACTCCGCATGCGCCCGGGCGGGGCCGTGGCAGGCCTCGCAGCCCACCCCCATCTCCGCCCGCGTGGTGTGGTAGGCATCGGTGGCGGGATCGTAATTTTTGCGCAGCCGGGTATTGTGGCAGGTGGCGCACATGGTGTTCCAGGTCATGCCCCGCCCGGTCCAATGGCCCCACTCGCCCGGTTGGCGATCCTCGTTCCCATAGACATTGAACCAGTCATTGCTGGCCGGGTGATAGGCGATTTCCGTGACCTGGCAGCGGTTGCCCGGCGCTGCCACCAGGAACTGCCGCAGCGGGTCCACCCCGAGCACCCGCACCGCCGTGAAAGGTTTTTTGCCATCCAGGCCGGCGGTGACCATTTCATACCGTCCCTGGACCAGCCGCGCCTCGGATTGCTGGGTGCCGTGGCGGAAAACCTGTGGCGGATCGAAGGCGGCCCGGTCCCGGGCGGGATCGAGCTCCCGCTCGGCAAGGGCGTGGTGGGAATCCTGCCAGCGCTGGAAAGCGTTGGTGTGGCATTCGCGGCAGGCGGCCGAACCGGCGTAGCGGCCGAACAATTCCGCCTCGCCCGGCGGGGGCAGGGATTTCGCCGGGGTGGCCGCGGCGGCGGGGGATTGAGGCCGGGCATGCCGGCCCGCCAGCCAGGCCATAATGAGCGCTGCGGCCAGGACCGCCAGGAGGGCGATGACCCGGCCCGGTCCGCGCGTCTGGGATGAGGGTGCGGGATTACCTTTCAATCAGGCCCGTGAAATAGCCGGCCCGCAGGCCGGCCCAAATATGCCTCTGCGCAATCAAGAATCCGGTGCGGATGGCACCGGAGGCTTCGCTGCACCGCCGGAGGGCACACAACCGTGAATCCGCAGGCCGGATCCGCGGCGCCCCGGTTCCATGATCCAAGCCAATGCCGATGGTTGATTACGCCAGCCAGGGGCGGTCGCGTTTCGGGTTGGCGGCCAGCAGCTCCTTGAGCGTGCGGACGTTTTCCTCGATCTCGTAATCGAACATGCCGGCCAGCACGAAATCCGCGCCGCCTTCCAGGACGTATTGGAACGCGCTCTTGGGCGGGATGGCCCCTGCCGCCATGGTTTTGAAGGCGATCCACGGCTTTTTCACGTTTTTCATGAACTCGATCGTCTCGGCCGGCTGGGAGCACCACATGGAATCGTAGTTCAGCTTGGCGCTGGGATAGTTGTGATGGTGGAGGGTCTTGATGTAGAAATCCGCGTTGACCTTGTTTTTCTCGCACGCCACCACCACATCCAGGAGGTGGCCGCCCACGCCGGAGGCAACGCCCTGGGCCCGGGCCACTTCCACGGCCTGGCCCAGGAGGTCGAACTTGCCCGCCTGCACCAGGGCATCCGCGTGTACGCCCCACAGGTAGATGGCGTCCGCGCCGTCGTCGATCAGCCGCTGGACGGCCTCGGTGTATTTGGCCAGGCCCGGCTCGATGGGGGCGGTGGGGCAGATGATCCATTTCATCTTGCCGCCCCGCTCCTTGCGGTAGCGCTTGAGCATGGCGATCGCCTGCGGGGGATTGTGGATGGACAGGGTGTCGATCCCGTTCTCCTCCGCCAGCGCCATGGTGTCCATCATCTTCTCGTCCGTATTGTAATGTTTGGCGAGATTATAGACATATTGCAGATCACGGCTGTGGGTGTAATGCGTCAGCAGGTTGCCCCCCAGGAGCATACGGCTGATTTCGAGATCCTTGATCTTGCCTTTCGGCAGGGTGTTCTTGGAGCCCTGCTTGATCGGGCTGGGGGCCGCCCCGACCTCCGGCGCGGAAACCCCGGCCGCCAGCGTGGCGGTGCTCAGGATCGAACCCTTCACAAAATTACGGCGTGTTACTTTTCCGGACATACTCAATGCCTTTCTGTTGTTTCTGTTATCGAACCATTATTATTCGTTTCCGCGCGCCGCAGCAACCAGTTTCGCCATCGGTTTTGGAAAACGGGGAAAACCGGCAGGCGGAGTTAGCCTGGGCGAGCGGCAGGGATTTGGATTAACGGAGTGGAGGCCCGCTCCGCGGCAAGCTCCCGGGTACGGGCTGAACCGGCCGGTGACCACCGGGAGGAGCCGGGGAACGGGCTTGACGCCGGCGGTCGTCAGCCTACGCTCGCAGCCGATGAACCAAGCGAAAAAGCCATCCGTTTTGGACCGCCCGAGTTCCACTTTCCTGTGCGCCGCCTGGAGCCTGCTGCTTACAGCCGGCTTCTGCCTGGGGGAAGACTGGCCCCAATGGCGCGGGCCGCGCTATGACGCCGTGAGCCGAGAATCCGGCCTGCCGGCCGAATGGAGCGAGGCGCAGAACCTGGCATGGAAAGCCCCGCTGCCGGGGATCGCCTCGTCCACGCCCGCGGTGTGGGGCGACCGCATTTTCCTCACGAGCCAGGCGGGCCGGGAGGTGCGGCTGCTGTGCCTCGGCACGGACGGAAAAGAGCGGTGGTGGTACCGACTGGGCCAGGAAGGGGCCAAGGGGCGGGAGGAGGAGAACAACGGAGCGTCGCCCTCGCCCAGCACGGACGGCAAGCTCGTCTTCGCCCTGGCGGGCAGCGGGGATTTTGCCGCGGTGGACTTCAACGGCAAGGAGGCCTGGCGGTTCAACGCGCAGGAGCGCTACGGCCGCTTCACGTATGATTTTGGGATGCATACCACCCCCCTCCTGCACCACGGACGGCTCTATCTCCAACTCATTCACGCGCGCCTCCAGGCGGTCATCGCCCTCGACGCGGCGACTGGCCAGGAAGTGTGGAAGGTGGACCGCCCCACCGATGGCCGTGGGGAGTGCCTCAATTCTTACGCCAGCCCGTGCCTCTGGGTGCGGGGCGGCGAGGCCCGCCTCATCACGCACGGCAACGACTACGCCATCGCGCACCATCTCGCCGACGGCAAAGAGGCGTGGCGGGCGGGTGGCCTGAATCCGAAGAACCGCTACGACGCCTCGCTGCGCTTCGTCGCCTCGCCGGTGGCGGTTGCGGACCTCATCGTGATCCCCACGGCGAAGAACGGCGCGGTGGTTGGCGTGTCCCCGGACGCCAGCGGGGTGCTCAGCGCGGGCAGCCCGGGGGAGGCCTGGCGCATCACCCGGGGCACACCGGACGTTGCGTCGCCGGTGGTCTTTGGGGGCCGGGTTTTCCTCTGCCGCGAGAATGGGGTGCTCACCTGCCTGGAGGCCCGGAGCGGCAGGCAGTTATTCTCCGAGCGTTTCCACCCGGAGACCTACCGCGCCTCGCCGGTCATCGCGGACGGCAAGCTCATCCTGACCGCGAAGGACGGCACGTTCACGGTCGTGAAGCCTGGTGAAACCCTGGAGATCCTGGCGAAGAACAAGCTTCCCGACCAGTTCACCGCGTCGCCGGCGGTGGCCGGTGGCCGCCTCTACCTGCGCGGCTTTAAGCATCTCTATGCCATTGGCACGAAGTAACATGGAGGAGCCGATCCCCCCCGGCGGCAGCCGGTAGAAAATCGCCCTGATTCCCAGGGGAACCCGGTTGAGATACGCAAATGCTTTTGGCCGGCTGGTGGCCAGACGCCGGCAACCGCCGGTGATGCAAAGCGACGCAGCGGCGCAGGCAGTCCAAAAGCTGGCGCACCCTCCGTGGCCCGGTTCGCTTCCGGGGCGATCCAGGTGGGGATTTGCGGGGGCGCCCCATTTGACTTCAGCGGCGGTCTCCATTATCGTGGAAGCGCCCGGCGGGCAGTCAAAGCGGCGAAAAGCCGCAGCCAGCCCAGGGTGGGCTGGGCACCGTTGAGCAGCAGCCAAAAACAATAGAGCAAATATGCCAATTAAAACAGGATCCAAAGCGCCGGAATTCAAATTGAAATCGAAAACCGCCACCGGGTTGGTGGAGGTAAGCCTCAGCGCCAATCTCGGCAAGAAAAACACGGTGGTGCTGTTTTTTCCGCTGGCTTTCACCGGCGTTTGCACCTCGGAAATGTGCGAAATCTCCGCGGGGATGGCGCAGTATGCCAGCCTGAATGCGGAAGTCATAGGCATCAGTGTGGACAGCCCCTTCGCGCAGGAAGCCTGGGCCCAGAAGGAAAAGATCACGATCACCCTGGCAAGCGATCTGAACAAAGAGACCGCCAAGGCCTACGAGGTGCTGTTGCCGGACCTGATCGGGCTGGGATCGGTGAGCGCCCGCGCGGCGTTCGTGATCGACAAGCAAGGCGTGGTGCAATACGCGGAGCAAACGGCCACCCCGAAAGACCTGCCGGATTTCAAAGCCGTCCAGGAGACCCTGGCGAAGCTGAAATAAGGCTGGATTGACTGGCCGCCAGCGCCGCCCGGAAGCTACTCCCAGGCGGCCAACTCCCCACTTGAAAGCGCACGAAAAAAATGGTGATCCGTGCGCATTTTTTGTTAATCTACAAACCTCATGAAAAAAGCTTGGATTGCAGCGATGGTTATGGCGCTCGTGGAAACTCAGACCTGGTCGGATGAGGGGATGTGGCTGTTCAACGAGCCGCCCCGAAAATTGCTCAAGGAAAAATATGATTTCGAGCCGGACGCGGCGTGGCTGGAGCATCTCCAGCAGGCGTCCGTCCGGTTCAACAGCGGCGGCTCCGGCTCGTTTGTTTCGGAGGACGGCCTGATCATTTCGAACCATCATGTGGGGGCCGACGCGCTGCAGAAATTCAGCGACCAGGAGCATAACTATATGCGCGACGGTTTTTATGCGCGGTCGCGCAGCGAGGAGAAAAAGTGCCTGGACCTCGAGCTCAACGTGTTGATGGGGATCGAGGATGTGACCGGGCGGGTGAACGCGGCGGTGAAGGAGGGCCTGAGCGCGGAGGCAGCGTTTGCGGCCCGGCGGGCGGTCATGGCGGAGATCGAGAAAGAATCACTGGCGGCCACCGGGCTGCGGAGCGACGTGGTGACGCTCCACCAAGGGGGCAGCTACCACCTGTATCGGTTTAAAAAATATACCGACGTGCGCCTGGTGTTCGCCCCCGAGCAGCAGATCGCCTTTTACGGGGGCGATCCGGACAACTTCGAGTATCCCCGCTTCGACCTGGATATCTGCCTGTTCCGCGCGTATGAAAACGGGGAACCCGCCAAGGTGAAGCACCACCTGAAGTGGAGCCAGAAAGGGGTGTCGGAAAACGAGCTGGTGTTCGTCTCCGGTCACCCGGGGCGCACGAGCCGGCAATTCACGGTTGCGGAGCTGGAATACCAGCGGGATGTCCGCATGCCTTATGCGCTGCAGTGGCTGCACCGGCAGGAAGTGCTGCTGAACGTGTTCAGCGGCCGCAGCACGGAGCATGCCCGGCGCGCGCGCGAATTGTATTTCGGCGTCCAGAACAGCCGCAAAGCCCGCGAAGGCATGCTGGCCGGGCTGCTGGATCCGCAACTGTTTGCCCGCAAGCAGGCGGCGGAAAAACGCCTGCGGGATATCGTGGCGGGGAATCCCGACCTGCGGGATTGCCAGAATGCGTGGGACCAGATCCAGGAGGCCCAGAAAATCATCGGCGCCCAGGCCCGCGAATTCAACCTGCTGGAAGGGGGCCAGGGCTTCAGCTGCACGCTGTTCAGCATCGCCCGGACGCTGGTGCGCTCGGTGGAGGAACGGACCAAGCCGGGCGGCGAACGGCTGCGCGAATTCCGGGAATCGAACCTGGCCTCGCTGGAGATGGAGCTGTTTTCCGAGGAACCGCTGTATGAAAACCTGGAGCAGGCCCGGCTGGAGGATGCTTTGACATGGCTGGCGCAGCAGCTGGGCTACGCGCATCCCGTGGCGCAGAAAGCGCTGCAGGGGCGCTCGCCGCGGGCCCGCGCCAGCGACTTGGTGCGCACCACGCAGGTCAAGGAAGTGGCGTTCCGGAAAAAAGTCTATGAGCTGAGCCTGGCGGAGCTGAAACAGTGCACCGACCCGATGATCCAGCTGGCGCTGGCGGTCGATGCCGAGGCACGGGCCTTGCGGAAGGTTGTCGAGACGCAGGACGAGGTGAAAAAACAGGCCTATTCCCGCATCGCCAAGGCCCGGTTCACCGCGGACAAGGGATCCATTTACCCGGACGCCACCTTCACCTTGCGGCTGGCCTTCGGCACAGTGAAAGGCTACGAAGAAAACGGCCGGGAAGTGCCTTTCCAAACCACCCTGGCCGGCCTCTACGAGCGGGCGGCGGAGCACCAGCAGCAGCCGCCCTTCAACCTGCCGCAGCGGTGGATTGACGGAAAGCCGAAGCTGAACCTCGCCACCCCGTTTAATTTTGTCTCCACGGCGGATATCATCGGGGGCAATTCCGGCAGCCCAGTGGTGAACCGACAGGGGGAGTTTGTCGGCATCATCTTCGACGGGAACATCCAATCCCTGGTGCTGGATTTTCTGTATACGGACGTTCAAGCCCGGGCGGTTTCGGTGAATTGCCAGCCCATCATCGAGGCGCTGCGGAAAATCTACGAGGCCGGCCCGCTGGCCGACGAGCTGTTGGGCGCCAGACAGTAATTTGGCCCAATGAATCGCGCGGCGGCGGAGCCCGGCTGGGGACCGCCGCCGTCCGGGTGCCGGCCACCACCGCGG
>CAIMWS010000296.1 GCA_903845125.1 uncultured Verrucomicrobiota bacterium | reverse complement strand
GACCCCGCTGACCAATGCCCCGGTGGTTCTGGATGGCCAGCCCACCGTGGTTCTGGAGGGGGCCGCCACGCAAAAATTCTTCCGCCTGAAGATCACCCCATGAACCGCTTGATTCATGACCAGGCTTCCGCGTCTCCCGGCCCTCAGGGGCCGGGAGCCCTTTCCGGCTTCAGCTTGATCGAACTGCTCGTCGCCATCGCCATCCTGGCCATCCTCGCGGGACTGCTGCTCCCGGCCATGGGACGCGCCCGGGAATCGGCCCGCGGGACCCAGTGCGTCAACCACCAGCGGCAGATCGGCCTGGCGGTGCGCCTCCACATGGATGAAAACGAGGACCAATTCCCGCGCACGCAGCATACCGCCTTCGCCGCCGGCCAGCCGGCCTGGGGCCGGGCCATCGCGCCGCAGCTATCCGTGAGCACCGAGCGCTGGACCAACCTCCTCCAGACGGTTTACCATTGCCCGGCCGACCGGCGCCCCGCCCCCTGGAGCTACGGGCAGAGTGTCTATTTTGAGCTGAACCCGGAAAACGACGATTACACCGGCAGCCCGCAAACCTGGCGGAAGGCGGCCCAGGTGCGCCGCCCCGCCGCCGTCATCCTGCAGGCGGAAACCACCGGCAGCGTGGACCACATCATGCCCCATTTTTGGCTGGCCCCGGCGGATGCCGGGGACGTGGATTCCCGGCGCCATCACGGCCGCTCCAATTACCTCTTCGTGGATGGCCATGCCGAAACGCTGGCCCTGCGCGCCACCTACGATCCCGCCAACCAGGTGGATCGGTGGAATCCCTCCCTGGCCCATTGACCGCCTGCCCGAGCGACCCCACATCCCGGCAAAACACCATAATAAATGAAACCGCAATCCAAAATCCCCCTGGCACCCCTGGCCCTGGCCCTGCTCTGCATCATCGCCCTGGCGGCCTGGAAAATATCCCGGGGCGGCGGCGCGGCCGGCGCGCGCAAGATCGCCTGCTACCAGGATTCGATGCACCCGTGGATCAAATCCGACCGTCCCGGCAAATGCACCATCTGCGCCATGGACCTCACCCCCATTTACGAGGGGGAGGCCGGGTTCGGCGTGAACGGCCAGGTGGTGGTGCTCAGCACCAATAGCATCTCGGTCATCAACGTGCGGACCGAGGAGGTGCGGCGCCAGCCCCTGGCGCGCTTGCTGCGCGTGGCCGGCACGCTGGAGGCCAGCGAAGGCCGCCGGGCGGTCCTCGCCTCCCCCGCGGCCGCCCGGATTGACTCCCTCGCCGTCGAATACACCGGCGTCGAGGTGGAAAAAGGCCAGCCGCTGGTGACCTTGTTCAGCCCCGAGCTGGGGCAGAAGCTCCGCTATCTGCGCGCCGCCTCCGGGCCCAACAGTTCGCAGGCCCTCGCCAAGTCGGACGCCTTTTCCGCCACTTTGGCCGCCCCGATCTCCGGCACTGTGCTGGAGCGTCCCGTGGTGGCCGGACAATACGTGACCGAAGGGGAAAAGCTCCTGACCATCGTGGACGCCTCGGTGCTGTGGTTCCGCTTCGACGTGTATGAACGCCAGCTGGCGTGGTTCCAGCCGGGGCTCCAGCTGGCGGTGGAGGTGCCCGCCCTGCCGGGCCGGATCTTTCCAGCGACGGTCTCGTTCATCGAGCCGAGCCTCAACGAGGCCACCCGCTCGGTCAAGGTCCGGGCCGACCTGCCCAATCCCGCGGTCCTGGTCAACGGCCAGCCCATGCGCCACCTGCGCTTCGGCATGTATGCCGAGGCCACCGTGCGGGGGGAGATCCCCGATGTCCTCGTCGTGTCCCGCGGCGCGGTCTTGTTCCCGGGCGGTTCCGCTTACGCTTACGTGGAGCAGGGCAATGGCGCCTACGAACGCCGCCGGATCAAGCTGGGGCGCCAGAGTGACGACGCCTGGGAAGTCCTGGAAGGCCTCGACGAAGGGGACCGCGTGGTGACCTCAGGCAACGTGTTGATCGATGCCCAGGCCCAATTCCAACGGGGCGACAAACCCGAATCCGATCCGGCCCCCACCGGCCCGGATCCGGCCACCCCGGTCCAGCCGGCGCCGATGTCTTCCATGACCATGACCTCCCCGGCCACGATCATCGCCCAGCCCGTGGCGATGACGCCGCCCGCCGCCCCGGTCCAGCCGGCGCCGATGCCCTCCATGACCATGACCTCCCCGGCCGCGATCACCGCCCAGCCCGTGGCGATGACGCCGCCCGCCACCCCGGTCCAGCCGGCGCCGATGCCCTCCATGACCATGACCTCCCCGGCCGCGCTGCTGGTCCCGCCAGTAGCGATGACGCCACCCGCCGCCACCAATGCCATGCCCATGGCCCACACCAATGCCGGCCCACTGGCCGCGCGGCCACCGTCCAAGACCGTGGCTGATCCCACCGGGCGCAAGGCCACGCGCGCGGAACGGGTGCTGGCCATGAACTCCGTGATGGAGGAGATGCGGGCCGTCCGGTGGGCCGCCATGGCGGCGGCCCAGGGGCAGAAGACCAATCTGCCAGCAGCGTCAGCCACCAATCAACCGGCCCCGGCGCCCTCCGCTCCTCCTCCTGCCCAGCCCGCCCCGGCGGCCCCGGCTCCCGCTCCCACGGCGGCGGCGGCCAGCCCGGCCATGAGCCCGCAGGGCCGGGCGCAACCGCCCGTCGCCGAGCCGTCACCGGAGGCCCGCCGCCCGGCCCTGGCCACCTTTTTCGCCGCGGCGAATACCCTCAGCCAGGCGCTGGCGGCGGATAGCCTGGAGCAATTCCAGGCCGGCCTGGCCGGCCTGACCAACGCCGTTCCCCCCTTGCAGAAGGCGCTGGGGACCGGGAATCCCTGGGCCGGCGCCGCGCAAAAGATCGCCGCGGTGGCCTGGGCGCCCGCCCCGGACCTCGCCGGGGCGCGCCGGCAGTTCCTGCCGTTCAGCACCGCCACCGTGGAGCTGGTGAAGCAGGTCCGCAAGCAGGAACCACAGTTCGCCGGACTCAAGGTTTTCCATTGTCCCATGGCTCCCAAGCCGGGCCTCTGGATGCAGAGCCAGGGTCCCCTCCGCAATCCTTTTTACGGGGCGGAAATGCTGGAGTGCGGCCGGGAAGTGGCGCCGTAACCCGCCTGACCTATGATCAACCGCCTCATTGAGATCTCCCTGCGCAACCGTTTCCTGGTCATCTGCGCCACGCTCTTCCTCATTGGCTGGGGCGTTCACTCCCTTTACCACACCCCGGTGGACGCCATCCCCGACCTGAGCGAGAACCAGGTGATCGTGTTTGCCGACTGGCCCGGCCGCGGCCCGCAGGAAGTGGAGGACCAAGTCACCTATCCCATGTGCGTCAACCTCCAGGGTTTGGCCGGGGTGAAGGATGTGCGCGCCTCCTCCATGTTCGGCTTCACCTTCATCACGGTGGTTTTCGAGGAGAGCGTGGACAACTATTTCGCCCGCACCCGCGTGCTGGAGCGCCTCAACTACCTGCGCGAAAACCTCCCGCCCGGCGTCGAGCCGAAGCTGGGTCCCGACGCCAGCGGCCTGGGGTGGGTTTACCAATATTACCTGGCCGTCGATCCCACCCGCGCCCCCCAGGGCGGCTACGATCTCGCCCAGCTGCGCTCGGTCCAGGACTGGTTTGTCCGCTACCAGCTCAACGCCCTGCCCGGCGTGGCGGAGGTGGGCAGCATCGGCGGTTTTGTCCGGCAATACCAGGTGGAGGTCTCCCCGCTGCGGATGCGCACCTTGCAGGTTTCGCTGCAGGAGGTGCTGGAGGCGGTGGAGCAGAGCAACCTGAACGTCGGCGGCAAGGTCATCGAGGAGAGCGGCATGGAATTCGTCGTGCGCGGCCTGGGCTTGATCCAGTCCACCCGCGACCTGGAGAACATCGTGATCAAGGAAAGCGGGGGCACGCCCATCTACCTGCGGGAGGTGGCCACCATCCAGCTGGGCGGCGACTTCCGGCGCGGCGCCCTCGATGTGGATGGCAAGGAGGTCGTGGGCGGCGTGGTGGTGATGCGCAACGGGGAGAATGGACTGGCCGTGATCCGCCGGGTGAAGGAAAAGATCGCCCAGATCACCCCCAGCCTTCCGCCCGGCCTCAGCATCAGGCCGTTTTACGACCGTGGCACCCTCATCGAGCGGACGCTGGCCACCCTGAAGCGGGCCCTGGCCGAGGAGATCCTCCTCGTGGCCCTGGCGCACATCGTCTTCCTCTGGCATTTCCGCAGCATCCTGATTGTCACCATCCCGCTGCCGGTTTCGATCCTGATCTCCTTCATCCTGATGAAGCAGTTTGGCATCACCTCCAACATCATGTCCCTCAGCGGCCTGGCCATTGCCATCGGCGTGCTCGTCGACGCCGGCATTGTGATGACCGAAAACGTCATCCGCCACTGCGAGCGGATGGAGGAGAAGCGGGGCGGGCGGTCGCGGCTGACGGCGGTCGAGACCTGGCGCGCGACCCTGGTGGCGGCGCGGCAGGTGGGGCGGCCGATATTCTTCGCCATGCTGATCATCATCCTCGCCTTCATCCCGGTGTTCACGCTGGTGGGCGAGGAGGGCAAGCTGTTCCACCCGCTGGCCTTCACCAAGACTTTCGCCATGGTTGGCGCCACGCTGCTGGCGGTGACCCTGGTGCCGGCTTTGTGCACCCTGCTGGTCAAGGGCCCCTTCCGGCCCGAAAGTGAGAACTGGACCATGAAACGGCTGTTGCGGATCTACGAGCCCGCGCTGGATTGGGCCTTGAGCCACCGCCGCGCCGTGCTGGGCGCCGCCGCCGGCCTGCTGGGCGCCGCCCTGATCCTGGTGTGGGGCCTGCCGCGGCCCGTGGGGCGGATCCTGGATACCTGGGGCTGGACCCGCGCCGCCCGGGTGGCCGGTGGGATGGGCAGCGAATTCATGCCGGCCTTGAATGAGGGCAGCCTCCTCTTCATGCCCGTGCTCCTGCCCAGCACTTCCCTCACCGAGATCAAGCGGCTCATCTCCTGGCAGGACCAGGTGATGAAATCCGTGCCCGAGGTGCAGTCCGCCGCCGGCAAGCTCGGCCGTTCCGAGACCGCCACCGACCCCGCGCCGGTGGAGATGATCGAGACCACCATCGAGCTGAAGCCCGCCAGCCAGTGGCGCCCCGGCCTGACCCAGGAGCAGTTGATCGCCGAGCTGACCGAAAAGCTCAGCCAGGCCCCGGGCTACGTCCCCGGCTTCCTGCATCCCATTGAAGGCCGCATCCTCATGCTGAGCACCGGCATCCGGGCCCAGGTGGGGGTCAAAATCCTGGGCGACAACCTGGACGCCCTCCAGAAGAAGGCCTTTGAGGTGGAGAAAGTCATCCGCGAAATCCCCGGTGCCGCCGGCGTGGCCCCCTCCCGGGTTCAGGGCAAGCCCTACCTCCACATCGAGGTGGACCGCGTGGCCATGGCCCGCTACGGCCTCCGCGCCAAAACCGTGCTGGACGCCGTGGAGACCGGCCTCGGCGGCAAAAACGCCGGCACCACCATCGAGGGGCGCCAGCGCTTCCCCATCCAGGTGCGGTTCCAGCGCGACGACCGGGACGACATCGAGCGGCTCGGCGATGTGCTGGTCTTCACCCCCTCCGGCAAGGCCATTCCGCTGGGCCAGGTGGCCCAAATCAAAAGGGTGGTGGGCCCGAGCGAGATCACCAGCGAAAACGGGCGCCTCCGGCTTTTCGTCCAGGCCAATGTCCAGGGCCGCGACCTCGGCAGCTTCGTCCAGGAAGCGCGCGCGCGGGTGGCCAAAGCCATCCACCTGGAGGAGGGCATGACCATCGAATGGAGCGGCCAATATGAAAACCAGCTCCGGGCCGAGCGCACGCTGATGATCATCGTCCCCACGGTCCTGGCCATCATCTACCTGCTGCTGTTCGTGGTTTACGGCTCCGCCAAAGAGGCGGCCCACGTCATCCTGGCCGTGCCGTTCGCCCTCACTGGCGGGGTGTTCCTCCAATTTCTGCTCGGCTACAATTTCAGCGTCGCCGTCCGGGTCGGCTACATCGCCCTGTTCGGCACCGCCGTCCAGACCGCCATCGTGATGGTCGTTTACCTGGAGGAGGCCCTGGCCAAAAAACGGGCCGCCCGCGGCTCCAGTTTCACCCACGCCGACCTCCTCCAGGCCGTCAAAGAGGGGGCCAAGCTGCGCCTCCGGCCCAAAGTGATGACCGTGGCCACCACCGTGGCCGGACTGCTCCCCATCATGTGGAGCACCAGCACCGGCTCCGAGGTGATGCGCCCCCTGGCCACCCCGGTCATCGGCGGCATGGTCAGCAGCTTCCTCCATATCATGATCGTCACCCCCGTGTTGTTCGCCTGGCTGCGCGAGCGCGAGATGCGCCAGGCTCCCCGCCGCCCGGAAGGCCGGGCCGACCGGTCGGGCAGCCGGGGCTGAGCGGCGCAGCCGACCCAGCGGAAGAGACGGAGCGGTTTGCCCGGAAAGGGGACCCGACGCGGCGTTTTTACGACTGGGGATGGAAAAAGCCGGAGGTCCGGGTTGGGATCAATCCTCCGCTTCCAATGAATCCAAGGGGAAGGGATCACCCCCGCCCTGGACCACCACGGCATGGAAACCACGGGCCATCGGGCCGCTGCTCCACACCGGGTGCGAGGGGGTCACGGCCGGGGCGCGCAGATCGACGGTCACCGGGGTGGCGCCGTTCAGGACCACCGAGATTTTGCCCCATTGCGGCCCGGTGGGTGCCCAGAGGGAAAGCCGGGTGCCGGCCACGTTCCATTTGGCCCGCGCGGCCTGGTTCGTGGCCACCAATCCCTGGCCGAACCGGTATTCCGGCCCGGTTGCCGCGCGCCAGGCGGCGAGGCCCTGGCCCGCCCCGAGCAACCCCTCAGTGAAGAGGTAAGCCAGGCGCGCGGGCTGGGGTTCGCCGGTGACCGCGAAGCGTTCCACCGCCAGGTGCGAATGGGCGTTCACCCACAGGCCCAAGGCGCCGGGCGCCGCCTCCCGATGGTTGGCCGGCAGCCGGCCCTCCCACAGCGTCCGATCCCCGTGGCGCAAAACCACCCGGCCATCGGCGTGCCGTTCCAAGGTGCCACGCCACAAGGGATCCGCCGGGTGATTACCGGCGGCGTGGACGTTGGTTTTGCCTGCGGCATCCACCGACAGCAACCGCCAGCCATCGGCGGACCATTCGAGCGCCTGGCAGTTCACCCAGGCCAGGGGATGCAAAGTGGCATCCGAGGCAGGCTGGTCCGGCCCCAGGGCGCCGCGGTAATCCCAAAACACCCGGGCCTGGCCATGGAGGCGCCCGGCAAAATCCAGCTGAAAATCCCCCCAGGCGCGCCGCAGGCAGGTGAGGCTGGGGCCGCCATGGCCGCTGAGCACGAACCCCCGCTCGCGCTGGCTGGTTGGCCAGGGGCGCCGGGCGAGGTTGATGGTGCCCATGCCCCGGGAATCCCGGGACGGGAACAACGCCCACAGCATCCCGGCCGGATCCACGCACCCGGAAAAGGTCTGGCCCCAGATGCCCGCGGCTTCGTGCCCGACCGGCTCGCTATGCCACACCGATCCGTGGCGAAAAAGCTCCCAGGCCGCGGGATCCTCGGCGCGCTCCAGCGGGGCCCGGAACAGGGCGTTGAAGTTGCGGTTGCGCGCCACCGAGGTGGCGGGCGCATACACGAACCCGTCCTGCACGAACGCGGGGAAAAATTCCATCAGCGGCGGGTGGAAGTAATCCCCGTCCACGTTCCGGACCAGCCGGGGCGGGCCGTAAGGGCCTGCGGGATGCGGGGCGGTGATGGCAAACAGCGCCCAGCGCTGGGGCGGCACATCCTTCATGCCGAGCACGAGCCAATCCTTCGCCCGTTTCACCAGGGTGGCGGCGTAAGTGCGCTGGTAGGCGCCCAGCAGCTTGGCCTGGGTGGTATTGCGCACCACCGGTTCGGGCGCGCGGTGCCAGGGACCCTCCGGCCGCTCCGCCCAGGCATAGGCGATGCCGCCCTCCTGGTTGAAATCCTTTTCCCCCCAATCGTAGATCATGTGGTAGCGCCCGGCATCGTAGACCACGCTCACGTCGGGCGTATGCCCCCCTTTATCGAAGGCGCCCGGGTCCCCCTGCAGCACCACGCCCAGGCTGGCCCAATTCCGCCCGGCATCGGCCGACCGGTATAAGAGGCACCGGCTGGGCGGGGAGAGATAGCCCTCGCCATAATCGCCGATATAGGCGTAAAGACCTCCGCCCTGGGGATCGTGGAATAAAAACCCGTTCACCGGCCAGGCGAAGGGCGGGGCCCCGCGGTGGATCGGGTTCCCGGGAAGCCGCTCAAAGGCGTCGAAAGAGGGATCGCCATAGACCGGGTGGCGCACCCATTCCTCGATATGGACGGATTCGGCGAGATCCACGCGCCCGGCCCGGACCCCGGGGATGGCCAGGCAACCGAGCAGGCAAGCCAGCCGCAAGCAGGATGATGATCGCATATGGCAGGGGAGTTTACGCCCTGGCCGCCGGAATTCAAACTCTCCCGTGTGGGAATCGCGGCGCCGCTTGGGAAAGCTGGGCGGCGCCGGGGAGGCTTTGATTTCAGCTCCGGCCGGACGGATTCAGGCCGGCTGCACAACCCCTGCCCGGCCGGAAACCCATTCCATAAACGCATGCTAAAAGGATCATATATAGGCGGTTGACACACTGGGATGGATTCGGAACCATCGGTTCCAGTAAAAGGCATCCTTGAGATTGGTGGCGGCCTCTTTGGTGGAGAATAATGAAAACGTGCGAGATTTGCGATCAGGCAGGTGCGGGATGGCGGGGCCGTTTCCGAGGTCAACCCCAGCCAGGCCGGGCGGGAACCCGGCGGCCACACCCTGTGCCCGCTGAACCTGCCGGTGCCTTTAGGGCAGCCAATTTTCAGGGAGCGCCGCCAGGCCAGCCATCAACCAACAACCCGGCAGAAAGGGAAAAACCCAATGAAAACGCAAGCAATCACAGCCAGCCTGGTCAGCAAATATAGCCGCGCGCGGTCGCTGGGGCGGTGCCTCCTATCCGGCTGCGTGTTGCATTGGGCCACCGTCAGCCCGGGCGCCCAAGCGGAAATCAGCGTCCGGCTCGTCCCGCATATCCAGGTGGTGGCCGGGCCCTGGCAAATCGCGCTGGAGCAGGCCGCCAGTTTAAGCGGCCAGGCCCAGTGGGCGGCGGTGACCAACCACCCCTGGACCTTGGGCGGCCAAATGTCTTTTTTTGACACCAATTTGCCCGCCAGCGGCCAGCGGTATTACCGGCTCTCCAATAACCTGACGAATATGGTGTGGGTGCCACCCGGGCAGTTCCGGATGGGCAGCGCCGCGGCCGACTCGGGCCACCGGGAGGATGAGTCGCCCGTTACGCTGGTCACGATCAGCCAGGGCTTTTGGATGGGGCGGCAGGAAGTGACGCAGGGGGAATACCGCACCGTGACCGGGGAAAACGCGAGCTGGTTCTCCGGGAACGACGCACTGCCTGCGGAGATGGTGAGCTGGTCGGAGGCGACCAATTATTGCGGGAAGCTGACGGCGCGGGAGCGGGCGGCAGGCCGGATCAGCGGGGAGCAGGAATACCGGCTGCCAACGGAAGCGGAGTGGGAATACGCCTGCCGGGAGGGCACAACCAACCAGCTGGTGGGTGACCCCGAAGGCCTGGGCATGAACGGGTGGGGCTGGTATGACGACAACAGCGAAGGGACGACCCATCCGCCGGGGCAAAAAGCGGCGAACGCGTGGGGCCTCTGCGACCTGCATGGGAATGTGTGGGAATGGTGCAGCGACTGGTATGGAGCCTATCCGGGGGGCAGCGTGGCCGATTTGCAAGGGCCGGCGGCGGGTGCGGAGCGGGTGCGCCGGGGAGGAGGGTGGAATTCCATGCTGGACGAATGCCGGACCACACGGCGGTCGCACGCGGCCAATGCGCGGCTGTTCAACACGGGTTTGCGGGTGGTCCTGGCCTCCGCGAACCAGGCCACCCGTGCGGGGGCGATCAGCCTGGGGATCGAGTTGGTGCCCCAGCTGACGGTGAAAGGGCAGGCAGGAACCTACCTCATCGAGCGGGCGGAAATCATCAACGACATGCCGGGCTGGGCGGGGATGCAAATCCTGGCCCTCGGGTCCAACAGCCCCCAAACCGTTTACGATACCAACATTTGGCGGGGTGGGACGCGGTTTTACCGTCTCCAAACCAACTCCGGTCCCCCAGGCATGGTGTGGATACCGCCCGGCATTTTCACGATGGGGAGTCCCGCGGCGGAGCCGGACCGGGAAGTTACTGAAGGGCCGCAGACGGTGGTGACGGTGACGCAGGGGTTTTGGATGAGCCAGCAGGAGACGACGCAAGCCGAGTATCAGGCGATGATGGGGAGCAATCCCTCATATTTCACCGGTGATTTACAACGGCCGGTGGAACAGGTGACTTGGAATGAGGCCACCAATTATTGCGGCAAGGTGACGGCGCGGGAGCGGGCGGCGGGGCGGCTGCCGGCAGGATATGTTTACCGGCTGCCAACGGAGGCGGAGTGGGAATATGCGTGCCGGGCAGGGACGACGACACGGTTCAGCCATGGGGATGACTTCAGCTACACGAGCTTGGGCAAATATGCATGGTATAATGGCAATAGCGGAAACCAGACGCATCCAGTGGGGCAGAAGTTGCCCAATGCCTGGGGTTTGTATGACATGCAGGGGAACGTCTGGGAGTGGTGTCAGGACTGGTTTGGAACTTATCCAGGCGGAAGTGTGGCCGACCCCCGGGGTGCAAGCCTGGGTTCGGACTGCGTGCGCCGCGGGGGTAGCTGGTTCAACAACGGCGTGATGTGCCGGTCGGCGGGGCGGGGCGGGAGCCTCCCGGACGTCCGGTACTCCAACCTGGGGTTTCGCACCGCTTTGGCCCCAGGTCAGTGAGCCTCAGCCACGTCCCGGCAAAGGGGGAGTGGTCGCTTTTGCCGGGTCTTTGGGCGCCAAGCTGGGGTCGTGGGTCATTGATCCCGATCCAATCGGGACTCCTGACGCACTTTGCGGTTGGCGAAAAATCTTCTGCGCGAGCCCTTCCCCTCCCAGGGACACGGCTCAGCGCCGGGCGGTTTTTTTCAGGGCGGCGTCGGCCACCCAGCGGGTATTGTATTTCCGGTGCAGGTCGTCCGACGGGAACCGGGGCCGCTGCTCCCGGCCATAGGCCTGATCGTGCAGGCCATGGAAGGGGAGCGGCTCGACTTGTGTGCCGGCGGCCACGTGGAAATCCGAATCCTTGTCCCAGCCATCGGCATACAGGAAGAATTCGCGCACGGCGCCCGCGGGTTTGGGTGGCAGGGAACCCACCGCAAATTGGAGGCTCAATTCATCACCGCTATTGATCAGGACGAGCGCTTCGTCGCGGGCCGCCACCAACTCCAGCACGTCACCATAGCGCGTACACCATCCGCCCGGGATGATCGTCCAAAACGAGTCCGCGCGGACATCCTCGTAGACCGGGGTGAGCGGACAGTCCGGAGGCAGACTCTGCAGCCGGCTGAAGCCGCGGGAATGGAGATTGGCCCCGGTGGGCGCCACGAACGTGATCCGGGCCGCGGCGCCCGGTTTCTTTTCCAGCAGCGCGATGCGGTCCCAATGGATTTCAAAGGCTTCGGTCAGGCGCAACCGGAGGGTGCCCGCCGGCAATTTCCCTTCCAGGTCCACGAGGATGGTCTTGGTTTTTCCGGCGGGCGCTCCCACGGTCACGTCCACGGGTTGCCAAAGGCCGGGGCCGGTTTCGGCCTGCAGCACCGGGAACGGATAGGGGAGCGACGGATCCTGCGCCGCGGCAATATTGGCCATGCCGCCGCCGAACCGCAGCCAGCCATTCAGCACCAGCACGAGCGGGGCGCGCGGGTCCAAGGCCCCGAAATCGAGGATCAAGCCATGCGGCTCGGCCAGCCCGCGCAGCTGGGGAACGCGCAAGCGAGGGGGCGACACGCGCCGGCCATCCACGGCCTGCAAGGCCGCCGTGACCTCCTGGCCATCGAGCCGTTCCGCCTTGCGCAGGGGATGCTCCCGGTGCAGCGTCATCAGCGTGCCCGGGGGGAACGGCCCGCCGGGCAGCAGCTTGTCCGTGGGATGCACCTCGGTGTCCGGCGCGCGGTCCACCACGACCAGTTTGGCCTGGTCCAGGTAAAGCACCTCGCGCAGCTCTTCGGTGATCTGCAACTGGTAATTCCCGTCGCGCGCGGGAAAAGCCTGTTCGCCGCCGATCCAAACCAATTCCTCCGGATCGGCCTCGATATAACGCCCGCCCCCCATCGGCAGCCCCAGCGGCGACGCCCCCAAAATGTCGGTGACGAACCGGAAGCGTTGCCCATCCCAGGCATACAGGTAGGGGCAGGAGCCTTCCTGGAGGGTCAATTCCAAGGCGAGGATCGGTTCCTGGCGGTTGACGGGCAAGCCGGCGGAACCCTGGGGCCAGTTGAGCCAGTGCACCAGGAAGGAGTCCAGCTTCTGGCGTTTCCCCACGCCGATCTCCACCGGCAGGCGCTGCACGGTGCGGACCAGGCGCAGCCCGTCCGTTTCAATCTCGACGCGGCAGCCGAGGCCGCTGGCATTGGAGCGGTTCCCCGACAATTGCACCTTCACCTGCGAATTGGCGTTGCCACCGTCGTTGCGCAGGTAGCGGAGGCCTCCGGCCGCGAGCGCAACAAGCACATCCGAATCGCCATCCCGGTCGAAATCGGCGAAATGGAGCTCGGACACCGCGCCGCCCTGGAATTGGTCCAGGCCCAGTTGGGCGGTCTGCTCGTGGAACCCCGCCAGGCCGGCATTGCGCCAGGCCTGGATTTTCGCGCCGCCGGTCCACAGGTCCAGCCAGCCATCATTATCGTAATCGACCGCCACAATCTGCCGGCAATCGGCGCTGGCAGGAAACGGGATTTCACGGCGCGTGCCGTCATTGAAACAGATGACGATCTTGCCTTCGCCCACCACCGCCAGGTCCGGGCGCAGGTCGTTGTCGAAATCGCCGGTGCAAAAAACCGCGCCGGCGGCCCAGTTGGCCGGCTCGCGGGGGACCAGCGGCCCGCCGCGGTGTTTTTCCAGGAGCATCGGTGGCCCGGCTTTCCGGCTCACGATCACATCCATCTGCCCGTCCCGGTTCCAGTCTTCCATCAGGATCGCCTGGGCGCCGGGCAGCGAGGCAGGGATCCCGGAGGTGCTGGTGACATCGTTGAAAAGCAGCGGGCCGAACTGGCGGTAAAGCCGCACTTCCGGGGCGGTTCCGGCCACGGCGAGCAAATCCAGTTTCCCGGTGAAATCCAGATCCATCAGGAGGCCGTCCCGCGCGTTCAAAGCGCCCAGGCGGCTGAGCTGGGAGACATCCGTGGCCAGCCCATTGGTCGCGAATTTGAACACCTGGCTGCCTTGGTCTCCCAGGATGACGATATCCTCGAAGCGGTCATTCTGAAGATCACCGACCAGCATTTTGCCGAAATGTCCTCCCGGAAGGGCTGGAAAAGGCTCACCGTGGGGATGGAAAATGCCATTGGTATTCCAGAGCAGGCGAAAGCCCCGGCCTTTCTCCATGACGAAGAGGCTGTTCCAACCGGTGTGGTTCACATCGATCACACCGGCCGGGCCGGAGTAATCCGGCGCGTGATCACCCAAGGTTTCCCGGGTCGCTTCGACGAACTTGAGGCTGGCTCCGGCCGGGTCGGGTTGCTCCAGCCGGAAGGGCACGCGGGCCTGGGTGTATTTGCACCGCTCGAAGGCGGCGAGGCCGGCCGGGCTCCCGCCCGCCTCAAAACTGGCCTGGTGTTGCTGCAGTTCCCGGTCCGCCTCCTCCTGCCGCCCCGCGCGCTGGAGCGCCTGGGCCAGCAGGTAATGGGCGGCCCGGTGCAGATGGTTTGGGTCCAGCGCAATCCCCTCTTTGAAAGCGGTGATGGCCCCCTCCCATTGGTTCAACCCCATCCGGGCCCGCCCGAGCTGAAAGCAGGTTGCCGTTTCGACCGCATCGATGGCCCGCACGTTTTCCAGGGCTTTCACGGCCTCCTCCGGCTTGGACAGGCGCAACCAGGCCGAGCCGATGACAAAATAAGCGGCTGCTGAATTCGGCTCGAGCTTGAGCACTTCCTCCGCCTCCCGGATCGCCTCCGGGGCGGTCCCGGCCAGCAAGTGGGAATTGGCCAGGTTCAAGTGCAGATCGGGGTGGTTGGGCGCCAGGGCCTGGGCTTCTTTGAAGAGCGCCAGGGCCTTGGCGGCATTGCCCTGGTCCAGGTGGTTTTTGCCGGCGCTCATCAAGCTGAGGAACTGGCTGGCCGGGCTTTCCGGCGGGCGGGCGGCGGGGGGCGAGGCAGCGGGCGGGTTGCGGCCGCAGCCCGAAAAACCGAGCACCAACGGCAGCCAGCACGCAATGAGAGCAATGGGCCTGATCATGGGCCGCACCTTAGGCAGCGCCGCGCCATTTGTCGAGTATTGTCAGGGTTCCTGAGCCGGCGGACGGGAGGTCAGCGGGCCACCGCCCGCAGCCGCAGGAAGACCCGCCGTTCGTCCCGGAGCGGCGGTTTGACCCGCCAGGTGACCAGCTCCCGGCCATCGCCCAGGGATTCCCTGGAGACCAGCTCGAGATAAGCGGCAGCGTCCTGCCAGAGGGGCGGGTCCGTGGAAAAGAAGACTCCGAGTTCGGTGTTTTCAGCGCTGAGGCTGGCCGGATAACTCAACTCCAGTGCGTCCAGTCCGCCCAGGGATTGGGGTTGCCGGGCCAGCCTGGGGGAAATGGGCGGCAGGCCGAGATCGTTGCCCAGCGCGTAATCGAGGAGATCGGGCTCGCCATTGCCATTCGCGTCCCCCAGGGGATCCTCCGGAAACCGCGCGGGGTCCGGCCCACCGGGGTTGCCACCCCATTGCGCGCTGGCCCGCCAATTCACGGGCAGGGAGGGATCCGGGCTGGTTTCGGGCGCGATCAGGACGAGGCTGTGGCCCACCCCGGCAGCGGGCCACGGTGCCCCGCCCGCGTAAGCGAACTCCCGGATGGTGCCGTGGCTGGCATCCTCGAGCTTGAGCGGCTCACCGCTGTTGCTGAGCGCGGTCCCATTGGCGAAAGCCCCCGCCACCGGGCGGTTGGTTCCGTAAGCGGCGGCGAAAGCGGCGAGGTCGCGCACGACGAGCACGCGCCCGCCTGGGGGGAGCGAGCTGATGGCGCCGCCCGTGAAATCGAATTCCACCCCCTGGGTGAACCGCACTCCGCGCAGATCCAGCGTCACCGTGCGGCTGATGTTCAGCAATTCGATGAACTCAGCCAAGCCATCCCCGGCGGGGTGATACATGATCTCGCTGATCACCAGCCACCGTTGCGCATCCGATGGCTGGGCCGGGTAAGTCGCCGAATTATTTGTCGCGCCGGAGGCGTCCAGGATCGCGAGGGTTTCCCCCCAGCTGGAAAGGTGCTTTTTGCAGCCGCCCTGCACCAGCAGCCCCTCGCCCCCTTTCGGGGAGAGGGCCCGGGCACGGAAGGCGGCGGCATTGGGACTGACATAGATCGCGCCATGGGGCGGCAGCACCGTCCCTCCCGGGAAGGTGTGGGCGACGGCTCCCTGCAGCCGCCAGCCGGAGATGTCCACCGCGATGGCATTGGGGTTGAGGAGCTGGATGAATTCCTCGTCCTGGTTGCCCGAAGCGGGGCTGCTCTCGATGGCGCCGAAATCGATTCGCGGCTCAAGCGTGGCCGGGACCGAGACCTTGCCGCCATGCAGTTCGGGCACGATGATCATGTCGCTGCTGCCGACGCTGTCGTTGAGGCCCTGGATCGCCAGGATGTTCCGCCCGGCCCGCAGACTGGCCTTCTGCTGGGTGACATCGAAAATGACGAAGGCCGCGGGGTTGGCTTCGCGGGAGACCGTGGCGGCGGAGTTCCACTGCAGGGGGGCTGGCGCATTCGCCGAGGCCAGCACGGCGCCATTGAGGTAGGCCACGAAGCCGTCGTCGTATTTCATGCGCAATTCGAGCCGGTCGTAGGCGGCGGGATCGGGGACATTGAATTCGATCCGGATATAGATGCTGTTATTACTCTGCATCAGGGTGTTCACGTTGGCGCCGATGAGGGCCTCATACCCGGTGGCCCGCTCATAGCCCACACCCGTGGTGCCGCTGGTCCAGCCGGCCGTGTTGAAAGGCTCCAGCGATGGGTTCCCGGTCCAGGCCGTGCCCAGGTTGCCATTGGCGGGCACGAACACTTTCACCGGGGCCCCCTTCACCACCAGCGGCGTAAAGTTGGTGGTGGGCCCGCCACTGGTCTGGGGCAGCGGGATTTCGCCGCCTTTGCCGGCGATCTGGGTATTGTAGATGTATTTCCGGCGGCCGGGCAGGTATTCGGTTTTCCAGCGCTGGATGGCCTGGGCCATGGTCTCCACGGCCGCGTTCGTGTTCGTGTAGCGGACGGTGGTGCCGCCCTGGAGCCAGGAACCCCATTTCTCGAAGTCCAGGCGGGCATCCGAGGGCACGATAGCCGGGGGATCGATCAGCGCGGACTGTTCATTCAAACGCCGCTCAAAATACAACCCGCTTTCGGGTGTTCCCGCGGCGGGCAGCGGCTGCAGGAATTGGTCCGACAGGGTGCGGATGCGCCGCATGATCATGGCCCGCATGGCCGCATTGCCGAACAGGTGGGCGGCCAACCGGATGGCCGTGGCGTTCTCCACGAAGCCGTCCACATACAGCGCATTGTCGAAATAGGTGTTCTGCGTGTTCCAGACCCGGCCATAAGAGAGATCGAGATCCCAGGGCAGCATAGCCCATTCGCCGCTCCGCCCGGTGTCGCGGTAGATGTACCAGTTTTTGCCGTGCATGTCGATGTTGCGGATCACCGAGTTGGCGGCGAGCAGGTTGACGCACGCCGGGATGTCGATGTTGTCATAGAGGTAATTCACCAGGGCGGTTCCGGTCAGATCGAGGCCATTGATGAGCGCCTGGAGGTCGCTGTTGTTTTCCGTCTTGCGGGTCTTCTTTTCCACCCCGCTGGCCGCCGTGTTGCCGGCATCCTTGTTGAGGAGGTTGTCGTAAACCTTGTAGAGCGCCCCGTTCGGGTTCAACCCGGCCCGCTCCAGGTAGATTTCGTCCGCGTCTTCGACCAGGTCGGCGGTGCTGAAGAAACTGCCGTTTTGCTGGACGCGCACCGTGCCGGCGAAGTGCGCGGCCACGCCCGCCAGGCGCATGACTTCATAGGCCAGCACATGGCGCACTTTCGATTTGTCGGCCCAATTGGTGAGCAGGTCGATATCCTTGACGCGCGGAGCATCGCTGCTCCAGCGGAAGCGCTGCGTGCGGTTGAAATCGAGGTTGTAGCTTTTCTTGGGGAAGCTGGAGGACGACTGCCCGTGCAGGGTGAACAACACGTTGTCGTAAAATTCCCCGGCGAAATAAACCGACCCGCGCGAACCGGTGGGCGTCCCGGCTCCGGCGGGGCTGCTCGTGAACCAGTGGAGCACCGGCAGGGCGGTCCGGATCCTGGCATCCGGCGCCACGGTGCCGAAGTACTGTCCGGAATCGGCCGGGGCCCGGAAAGCCGGCTCCCTGGTTTCGGTGCCCTGGGTGTCGGTGGCGAGGAACCGCCAGCGGGTCATCTCCCCCGGCGCAAAGGCTGCGGCCGGGATGATCGCAGTCCAGATGCCATCGCCCGCCAGGACATCGCCGCCCGTGCCGTCGTCCGTCATGGACAGCACCGTTTCGGCGGCAAACATCCGCCGGTAATACAGCTTCACGGCCGCCACCAGGCCGTTGACCGGAAGCACCCGCACGGAGAGGGTCAGCGGGCCGGCCGCCGGCGGCAGCGGATTGGCCTCCTGGGCCTGGAGGATGGGGCCCGCCCGGGTGCCACTGCCGTTGGGCGCGCCAGGGGTGGGCGTGGTGAAAAACGCCCAGGCCGGGGGGGATGCCGCCGGGCTGAGGCCGAACGATACATTCCCGAATTGTGGCGGGTAGCCCGGCGCAAAGCGGCTGGCCACGGTCACGCCGTCCGGTGCCACCAAGGCGAGATACTCCCCCGCGGCCGAGAGTTGGAAATCCGTGTGCAGGCGGCCGGCGGGATCGGTGCGGTTTTTGCCGGAGGCAAAAACGATCAGATAAGCTCCCGGATTCAGGGTGATCGCGGGAAAAGTCCATTTGCCCAGGTTGGCCGCCTGGTCCGTGAGATGGTAGCCCGCCAGTAGGATCGCGGTGCTGTCCGGATTGTGGATCTCAATCCAATCGGAAAAATCGCCATCCTCATCGGCCAGGCCCGATTCATTCACGGCCATGAATTCGGTAATGATCGGGGCGCTGAAGGCGGGCGCGCCAGCGCTCAGCGCCAGCCAGAGCGGCAGCCATCGCCAAAAGGCGCATCGGTTGAATCTATTCACCCGGGCAACCTACCGGTTCCCAGCGTCGATTTCTACGGAAAAGAGTCCGCCCGGTGATGGTGAAACCAGTCGAAACCTCGCCGGTCGTAGACCCTTTCGCTCATTTCAGGGATGCAAGGCAGCCCGGGTGGCCCCTGAGCCGGGGCCAGGCCAGCGGACGGGGGTACGATGGGTGGACGGGTCCTGATTTTTGAGTTTTCGGGATCTTACTTTCAATCTGTCGCTCCAGCATTTGGCGGTAAAGCTGGAGCCGGTCTTCCAGCCAGCACTGGGATGGACAAAGCGGCGCAGCCCCGCCGCACTCCAAAAGTTGGCGCATGCTCCGGTTCCGGCCCGTGCGGTTTAACGGGAGCCCTGACTACGGTTCCTTAAGCGCCCCGGCGATGGCTTCGGCTTCGCCGATCAGCTGGTAGCCCTGGTCCACGAGCTTTTGGTCATCGGCTTTCAGGCCGGCCACGAGCAGCGCACAACCCTGCTCGCGCAGGCGCATGAATTTCAGGAGTCGTTCCACCCGTTGGGTGTCCGCCGCCCGCAGTTGGCGGCCCCGGGCGATTTTTTCCAGCCAGGCATAGGTCTGGCGCCAGCGCGGCAGGCACTCGGCCTCCAAGCCGGCGGCATACTGGTGCTGGGAAATTTTGCCTTCCTCGAAGAGGGTGCCCAGGCGGTTGAAATGTTCGCTGGCGAGGGATTCCTCCGCCGGCAGCGGCTCCATGGGGTCCGGGCGCGGGGCCGGCTCGCGGATGGGGGCCTGGCCGCCGCCGGGGCGGATCAGCCAGTGGCCGGGCTTGCCGGGCAGGGTCAGCCACAGCCCGCCCAGGAATAGCAGGCCGGTGAGGAGGCCCGCCCCCAAAGGGCGCGCGGCCGTGCTGGCGCCGCTCATGGAGCCGTGCCGCGGGCTGGTCAGCACCAGCCCCATGGCGAAGCCGCCCACCAGGCCGCCGAGGTGCGCGGCGTTGTCCACCTGGGCGATCATCGCCCCGAAGATGAGGTTGTAGCCGATGAACCCGAGGGTGCTGGAGCGGAGGCTGGCCAAAACGGTGGAGGGCACCGTGTGGCGGTTCCGGATCAGGAACGCGCCCAGGCCGCCGAATACCCCAAAAATGGCTCCCGAAGCACCCGCCGAGACGATCTGCGGGTTCCAGTGCAGGCGCACCAGGCTGCCGGAGAGCCCGGCGGCCACGTAGAGCAGCAGGAATTGGCGGTTGCCGAACAGCCGCTCGACGAAATAGCCCACGTTCAGCAGCACCCACAGGTTGAAAAACAGGTGGATGAGGCCGATGTGGATGAAACAGCTGGTGAACAGCCGCCACGGCTCCGTGGTGAGGGTCAAGGGGCCAAAATTGGCGCCCCAAGCCACCAGGTCTTTGGCCTTGGGCGCCAACAGGTTCACCCCTTTCAGCCCCATCCACACCAGCACCGCCACATTGGCCACCGCCAGCCACGTGGTGACGAACGCCTTGGGCGTGGCGGAATAAATGGCCTCGGAAAATTCCTGGGAATCCCGGCACTCGGCCACGAATTCGGCCGTCTTGCGCGCGGGCAGACGGCGTTCAATCTCCACCGCTTCCGGTTCGCTGGCGGCGGTGAAGGAAAATCCCTGGGGCTGCTCCTCCGGGGCGATCCCCGGCACGCTGAATTCCAGGGCTGCACCCTGCCGCACCACGTTCACAATGGTGTCCGGATCGAGGCGGATTTCGACGGGCTTGCCCCGGAACGAAAAGCTGGCCTGCCGCCGCCCGCGGATGACCAGGCCGCCCGCCTCAAAAGCCACCGTCCCGCGGCCTTGCAGCTTGGAGGTGTTTTGAGCGCCCTCGCCCTGGAAGCGCACGGCAAACCCGCCCGCCCGGGCCGGGGATTGGCCGGGGGGTGGTGCCGGGCGTTCGGGATCATGGAGGGCCAGGGGCGGCAAGCCCTGGAAAAGGTCCGGCGGGGAAGGTGCCCGGATCCCGCCCGCCTCCGGGTTGGGGGAAAAAGGCAAACGCATCGGTTTCCCGCAGACCGGGCAGGGGGCACGCCGATCCGTGGCCCCCGCCGCCACGGATAAGCGGGCGCCGCAGTGCTCGCACAAAAAGAGAATATCACCCATTGCCACCCGTAAATTTAGGCAGCAACAGGCCTCAGGCCAAGCAGTATCTCCAGCGTGGAGCGGGTCCTGGGGTGCGCGCTGGAAAGCAGCACACCAGCCGGCGCTCCGGGGTTTCGGCGCGGCCGATCCGGCGGGCCGCCCCCTCCGGGGCAAATCCGCGGCTTGCCTCCCCGGCGGGGTCTGGTTAAATCATCCCATGGCGAAAATATTGCTGGAGATTTGCGCGGCTTCCCTGGAGGACTGCCTGGCCGCCCAGGCGGGCGGGGCGGACCGCATTGAATTGAATTGCGGCCTGATGCTGGGCGGGTTGACGCCTTCGCTGGGCACATTGATCGAGGCGTGCCGCCAGGTCCAGGCGCCCATCATCAGCATGATCCGGCCCCGGCCCGGTGGCTTCTGCTACAGCCTGCCCGAGTTCACGGTGATGCAGCGCGACCTGGATCTGATGCTGCAGCACGGCGCCCGGGGCATCGCCTTTGGCATCCTCACCGGGGAGGGGGAGATCGACCTGCCGCGCTGCCGGCAAATCATCGCCCAGGCCGGTGATCGGGAAGTGGTGTTCCACCGGGCGTTTGATGTCACGCCGGACCCGGTGAAAGCCCTGGAACAGCTGATCGAGCTGGGGGTCAAGCGGGTGATGACCTCGGGCCAGGAAGCCAGCGCGTATAACGGGGCGCGGAAGATCGCCGAATTCGTCCGCCAAGCCGCCGGGCGCATCGAGATCCTGCCGGCGGGGGGGATCAACCGGTTCACCCTGGCGGATGTGCTGGAGCGCACCGGATGCAACCAGGTGCACGCTTCCCTGTCCATGTCCAAAACCGATGCCTCCACGCGGAGCCGTCCGCAGGTGGCCTTCGGCGGGTCGTTGACCCCGCCGGAAGACCGTTTCACCACCACTGATCCCCAGGCCGTGACCGCCCTGCGGCAACGCCTTGAAGGCCAGCCATGAATGATCCCCTCCCCTCCCACGAACCGGCCCCTGGAACGGCCGTGCCCCTGGAGCGTTTGCGCCAGGAGATCGACCAGATCGACCAGCAGGTGGTGGAGCTATTGGCCCGCCGCAAGCAAACCGTCCAAAAGGTCATCGACATCAAGCAGCAGCACGACCTGCCAACGCACCATCCGGCGCGCGAGGAGAACCTGATCTCCGCCCGGCGCGCCCAGGCCGTAAAGGCGGGCCTGGACCCGGATTACGTGGAGGAGTTGTTCCGGATGATGCTGCGCAATTCCCGGGCCGGGCAGCTCAACGTGCTGGGCTGCCGCAGCGCCCGCCCCGGCGCCCGCGTGCTGATCGTGGGGGGCCTGGGCAGCATGGGCCGTTTTTTCACCCGGTGGTTCAGCCAGTCCGATTACGAGGTGCGGATCCTGGACCGGGAGGATTGGCCGCGCGTGCGCGAATTGGCGGCGGGCGTGGACCTGGCGCTGCTGGCGGTGCCCATCGGAGTCACGCCCGAGGTGGCGCTGCAGATCGGCCCGTACCTGCCGCCGGGGTGTGTCCTGGCGGACATCACGAGTTTGAAACGCCGGCCGCTGGAAGCCATGCTGCGCGGGCACACCGGCCCGGTGGTGGGCCTGCACCCGCTGTTCGGCCCCGCCACCTCCACGATGGACAAACAGATCGTCGTGTTCAGCCCCGGCCGGGGCGAGGCGGCCTGCCAATGGCTGCTGGACCAATTCGCCATCTGGGGCAACGTGCTCGTGGAGGCGGAAGCCGGGGAGCACGACGACACCATGAGCATCGTGCAGGCGCTGCGGCACTTTGCCACGTTCGCTTTCGGGATGTTTTTGCACCAGCGCCGGGTGCCGATCGCCCGCAGCCTGGAACTGTCCAGCCCGATCTACCGCCTGGAATTGGGCATGGTGGGCCGGTTGTTCGCCCAGGATCCCGTGCTGTATGCCGAGATCATCATGGCCTCCCCCGAGCGCCAGACCTTGCTGAAGGATTACGTCCGGTTCATGGAGCAAACCCTCACCATGGTGGAGCGGGGGGACAAGGCGGACTTCATCGCGCAGTTTGAAAAGGTCGCGGAATGGTTCGGCCCCTTCAGCGAGCAGGCCCTGCGGGAAAGCACCTTCCTCATCGACAAGCTGGTGCACCGGTTTTGATCGCCGGCGCGGCCGCCCCAGGGAGGCGGCGGCCACCCGCTATGGTTTGCCCGCGGTGAACTCCACGGGGGCGGACCAATGGCTCCACCGGCCGGTGGTGTCGCGCACCCGCACCCGCACCCGGTAAACGTGGCCCGGGGTCACGGCGGAAGCGGGAATCGTCATTTCCGCGGCCGGCCGGGCCAGCTCGCCGCTTTCCCAGACGGGGGTGATCTCGTATTTGCCGGGAGCGGAGAATGGCCCGCCGCCCGCCTGGGGAGCGCCCCGGCGCAAGGTGGGTGGGGCCACTTCCGCCAGCCGCCATTGCTCCGCGGCGAAAGCGCCGGCGCCCCGATAAGCGGAGGCGCGGAAGGAGGGTTTGGCCGCTGGATAACCCGGCGGCCCGGCATACGCCAGGGTCGGGGTGGCGGGGACTTGGGGGTCGTTCAGCAAGGCGGAGTCGATCCAGGCGCCGCGCGAACGCACATAGTTTTTCATCAGCTGCACCATGCCCCGGAAATCCCGGGAGGAAGCGGCCTGGTAGAAGAGGCCGGTTCCCGCCTTGCCCCCCATTTTCATGATGGGATGGAAATCCCACTTCGCCCGGTCGGCATCCACGGGTGACGGCCCGCCGGCCGGATCGGCGATGAGGGCGGCGCATTCGTCGAGCAGCCGGCCGGTTTCTTCAGGATTGTAAAGCAGGTCGCGGATTTCGCGGAGGCGGTTTTGATAGGCGAGGCGCAAGGCCGGCTGGGCCAATACCCGGCTTTGGAAAGGTTCATCCCCGCCGCCATACATGTTGTCGGCCCAAGTCAGGTCGATGTCCCAGGGGATGACCTGCCAGCGGCCCCCGGGCTGACGGTAATAATAGTAGTTTTTGCCGTCGCTGATGTCGTAGTGGTGGATGCATTCCACGATGGCGCGGTAATTATAGTAGGCGGGGAGGTCGAGGTTGGTGCGCCACCAGGCGGCGGCGGGATTACGCTCCTGGTAATTCTGCAGGAACTGATCCAGGTCCGAGTGGTTGGTGACTGAGCCGGTGGCCACATGGCTGGCGGTGCCGCCGCCGCCTTCCATCTTGTAAACATTGCCATCCCCGAGGCCGTGACGTTTGAGGAAACGGCCGTCCACCTCCTCCATCGCCAGGTACAAGCCCCAGAAATCGCCCTGGTATTGGCTGGCGGGGGCCTCCTCAGCGCCGGTCACGATGCGCAGCTGGATCCAGTGCGTGAGCGGCGCGGCGGCGCCCGCCAGGTTGAAGAGGCGGAAGCCGGCGGCTTCAAACAGCCCCTGCTCGCCGCGGTGGCCGTAATCGCCCTGCTGGATGCAGGCGCGCAGGTTGACCTTGTCCCAGGCCACCGGCGAGGCCTGGCCATAATCGTCGCGGACCCGCAGCGGCTGATTTTTATTGAAGGCGAACTTCCACATGTTCTTGCCCATGGCGTAGCGCCAGCCGCCCCCTCGGGCGCGGTAGCGGATGTGGTCATAGACCACCCCGTCCGCGACCAGGGTGCCGGTGAATTTGTAGTCGCGGCCCCAGTCCTGCCCGCTCCAGGTGGCATTCTCGATCGACTGCGCCTTGCCCAGCAGGTGGCAGGATTGCACGCGGCGCATGACTTCCTCGGAATAAGTCACGGAGGCGCTCCCGCGCGCCTCGCCGCTTTGGGGATCGATGGCCCCCCGCCACGCGGGCACCCCCGCATAGGTGAAATAGGCGAAATTTGGCACGCTCTCCTCCTTGGCCGGGACGATCCAGGTTTCGCCCGCCGTCGTGCGGGTGGCGATCCGGTAGCGCACCAGGCGGCGGTTGGTTTGCAGCGCCCCGGGGAGTTCCACTGTGTAGCTGGTTCCCTCGGGGGTGGCTTTCCCCGGCTGCATCGGCAGGGTGACCCAGTTGGTCCAAAAGGCGGGATCCTTTAATTCGATATACCGGCCGGGGTCCACCAGTTGGTAATGCAAAACCAGCGGGCCCGCGCCCGGGGCGGCCAGGGCGCTGACGGTGACCGCCTCACCGGGGCGGGGCGCCGGCGGGTGATTATTAACCGCGGAAACCAGGCTGGTTCCGCCAGCCGCCGTCGGCCGGGCGGCCTCCGCCAGCGCCCAACCGGTTCCCGCCAGGATCATGGAAAGCCAGGTAAGATGTTGAAAACGCATATCCTTGTTACCGGGTTCATCTTAGACCATATCCTGGATGGCGTCTAAAGAAAAGGGGTGCAAAGAGGGGGTTTTGGGGTTTCAATGGCCGGACCCGATGGAATGGTATGAAAGCATTGATCCTGGCCGCCGGTTACGCCACCCGGTTATATCCCTTGACCCGGGACTTCCCCAAGCCGCTGCTGGAGGTGGGCGGGAAAACCATCCTGGACCATTTACTCGATCAGATCCTCCCCTGCGCCGCCGTGGAGGAGGTGGTGATCATCACCAACCACCGGTTTGCCGGCCACTTTGAGCGCTGGCGCCAGTCCGCCGCCCGGCCCAAACCGCTGGCCATCCTGGATGACGGCACCGGGACCAATGAAGACCGGCTGGGAGCCATCGGCGATATCCGGTTCGCGATCCGCCAGCTCCGCCTGGAGGGCGAGCTCTTCGTCTGCGCGGCCGACAACATCCTGCAGTTTCCCCTGGCCGGCTTCCTGGAGGCGAGCACCCCGGCGCCCAGGATCTGTGTGCGGTGGATCGAGGACCTGGAGGCGCGGCGGCGCACCGGCATCGTGACGCTGGACGCCGGCCACCGCGTCCTGAGTTTTGAGGAAAAGCCGCGCGAACCCAAATCCCACTGGGGGGTTCCGCCGCTCTACGTTTACCCGCGCGGCATGGCAACCTGGCTGGAGGAGTATCTGGAGGGCGGCGGCAAGCCCGATGCGCCCGGCAACCTGGTGGCCTGGCTCTGCCAGCGGCGGCCGGTTTACGGACACCGGATCGAAGGGACCGTACTGGACATCGGCAGCCTGGATTCGCTGGAACGGGCGCGGGCAGCCCTGGCCGCAGGCCATCTTCAAAATGCCCCGCCGGGTTGACCCAGGCCGGATCCGTGGAAATTTCGGCCCGCCGCCACCCTGACCCGGTTCAAGGCATCCCGAGGTATTTGTTCCGCCCCAGGACCAGCGCCTCCATTTTGCGGTCCGCGACCGGGCGTTTGAGCATCCAGAATCCGCAATCGGGATGAACCCACCGCACCCGGCCCTCGCCCAGGGTTTTTTCGGCTTTTTCGATCCGTTTGGCGACCTGGTCCGCCGTTTCGATATGATTGACTTTGACGTCCACCACCCCGATGCCCAAGGCGATCTCCGGCTTGATGTTTTTCAGGGGATTCAAATCCTCCTGGGGCCGGTGCGCCAGCTCCAGCACCGCATGATGCACGTGGAGCGAGTTGATGAAATCGATCAGCAATCCCCAGTGCCCCTTCTGGATGGTTTGACCGCCATAGTTGCCGAAGCAGAGGTGGATGGCCCGCTCGCACTTGATCTGGTCCAGCACCAGGTTGATGGCCCGGGCGCCCAGCGGCCCCGAGAATGGCGTGCCGGTGATGTTGGCCTCATCGATCTGGACGCATTCGCACGGCAGGTCGGCCAT
>CAIMWS010000295.1 GCA_903845125.1 uncultured Verrucomicrobiota bacterium | reverse complement strand
TCACCCGAGACGGGGCAGGCACGGACCCGTTGGGATGAGCACCTTAATAGGCCATGGGTAAATTTGGGATTTCGGTTGGTACGCCCGGCAGGATTCGAACCTGCGACCGGCGGATTAGAAATCCGCTGCTCTATCCAACTGAGCTACGAGCGCACCCGGCAATGGGAAGGCCAGCGATGCCGGCGGGAAAACCTCCCGGCTGCGAAGCCTTTCAAGCAGCATAATGTGCCAGAAATCAGGCCCATGGCAAGCTTCACGTCGACCAGGGGAAGGGTGCGGGACCGGCCAAAGTGACCCTGGGGGATGCCAAACCGTGTGGGCTAAGCACCGGTGGCGGATTGGGCCGGGATTGGGAGTGAAAGCTCCCGGGGATTGCCGCACCTGGGCGCCTTTCCATTCCCGGCCAGCCGGGATCCCTGCTTTGCAGGTGACCCGCGTTGGCTTCAAGGCCAGCCTGGCCAGCCTGGCCCCGGCCGCATCGTCCCAGCACTGGATGGCGATGCCCCAAAGGCGGGTGATCTCCTCCTCGCTCATCGCCAGCAGCGCGTTTCCGCCCGGTGGCAGTTGGCGCTGCAACCGGAAAAAATCATGCGTCATGTTCATGAACGGCAGCGGGCCAGCGCGTTGCCTGCCGGTGCATCCGGCTCCCAAGGCGGCCCAAGCCGGCCATCCGCAATGCCACGCGGATTGACTTGCCATACCGGCTGCCATGGGGCATGATAAAGTAAGATAAGCTTTTGACTGGCCGGTGGTTTAACTTTGGTTTCCGCGGTTCCCTGAGCCGCGGCAGGAAGGTGTTTCCATGAAAAACAAGAAAATGGCCGCAGCGGGCTTTACGCTGATTGAGTTGCTGGTGGTGATCGCGATCATCGCGATCCTGGCCAGCATGTTGCTGCCGGTGCTCGGCAAAGCAAAGTATTCGGGCAAGAAGTCCACCTGCCTGAACAACATCAAGCAGCAATACTTGAGCCAGATCATGTACGCGGATGATAATAGCGGCCGGTTTCCTTACCACGAGGATGCCAGCCCGGACTACCACCGCACGACCACGACCGGCACGCGCAGCATTGTGAATTCGCTGCGCGGCAAATATGTGGTGAACACCCGGATCCTGATCTGCCCGATCACCAGCTCCAGCTTTGGCCAATACTGGCCGATGTATAGCGACCCGGCGGCCACGGACAAGGGATCGCCGGATTACGGTGGCTGGGACACCAAGTCTTCCATGGTTTACACGCCGTATATGTGGTTCGCGAATTTTACGGCCAACCCGGCCATGCAATTCCTCACCGCCGACGGCAAGGTGGATCCAACGGATGCGGGGAGCGAACGTCCCTGGCCCAAAAACCATACGGAGTGCGACAGCCGGAGGGCTTTCATCACGCACCGGGTAAGCGATACGCCCGGCACGGCGCTGTGGGATGTGGGCCACCTGGGCTCGTTCGGCAAAGGCTCGACCAGCAAGCCGCTTTGGGCCTGGTCCATCGCGCCGGACCAACCGGTGGGGCAGGCCGATGGCAGCGCCATCTCCCGCCGCAAGTCATTGATCCGGGCCCGGGCCCGCGGCGGTCCATCGGCCGATACGGTTTACTATTATTAAGCGCCAGGCACCAATCCCGGCGAGGAATTGGGAACCGTGCCGCCAGCCGGTGGCCAGCGAATCGGGTAGGAGGCGGGGTCGCCCGCCGCTGTCCGCCCATACCACCGGACGTACGGTTCCGTATCGCGGCGGTTCATCAAGACCGCGCATTGCTAATGGCAGTCAGCCAGCTTACCGCGTCCAGAGCCGTGCCCCTTGCCGGGCTGGCATTGGACTTTAACCAACCCGTCTGTGACCAACCAGTCAGGGCGCCCGACCGGGCGCAAAAAAAAGGGAAGCGCCGGAGCACTTCCCTTCTGGGTGAAATCGAACCAATCCGCTACACGCTGGGGGTGAACAGCTTCAGGATGTCCCCCTTGACGGGCGGGGATGCCTTGTAGGCGGCGTGGCGCTGGGCCACCCGTTCCCCGTGCGCCGGCGGAGGGGCGGGATTGCGGTAGAAGACCCCGGTGTAAAGCTTGGTGCCGTACTCCTGGGCCAGGGCCATGGCGCGCAGGCGGTCGGCCGGATCGTGGCCCATTTTTTCAAGGGATTCCACCTTCTCCTTCTGGGCTTTCATCTGGGATTCGGCCTCGCCGTAGGTGATGCAGGGGGATTGGACGTTGATGAAGGCGAAACCGGGATACCGGATGCCATCCTCGATGATTTTGGCCAGGCCGGCCATGTCGATGGGGGTGCCTTGGGCCACGTAGCCGGCGCCGAAGGCCAGCATGTAAAGGAGCGGGTTCACCGGCTCTTCCAAGCTGCCCTGGTTGGAGGAAACGGTTTTCAGGCCCTGGCGGGAAGTGGGGGAAAGCTGCCCCTTGGTGAGGCCGTAGATCTGGTTGTCCATGACGATATAAGTCAGGTCGATATTGCGGCGGACCACGTGGGCCAGGTGCCCGCCGCCGATGGAGAAGCCATCGCCATCGCCGCTGGCCACGAGGACCAGCAGTTCCGGATTGGCCAGCTTGATGCCTTGCGCGATCGGCAGGGCACGGCCATGCACGGTGTTGAAGCCGTAGGCGGTGGTGTAGCCGGGGATGCGGCTTGAGCAGCCGATGCCGGAGATGAAGGCAATCTCATGCGGGGGGCGGTTGATGGAGGCCAAGGCCCGGGTGAGGACCGTCAGCACGCCGTAATCGCCACAACCGGGGCACCAGATGGGCTTGAGATCGCTTTTGTAATCGTTCGCGGTATGAATTTTCATGGTTTTATCGGGATCAAGGTTATATCGGATTTTTGCTCCATGCCGTAGTTCATTCCAGCTCGGCTGCCGGTTGGTTCGGCTGGTTGCTTTGGATGGACAGCACCATGCTCCGCAAACGTTCGAGGACCTCGACGGGCAAAATGGGGTTGGAGCCGCTTTTGGCCAGCGGCTGCACGCGGGCGGGGATGGAGGTGAACATCTGCACCAACCGGTAAAGCTGGGCCTGGTGCGATTGCTCGATGAACAGGCCGCGTTTCACGGAGGCGAAGAAATCCTGGTAGATCACCTCGGAGATCGGGTAAAGCAGCTTGGGCACGAGCAGCTTGACCTGCAGGCCTTCCGCCTGGGCCAGGCGCAAGGCTTCCATGGCCACACCGGCCACGCTGCCCCAGCTCACCATCCCGATGGGCGCATCGGCGTCGCCTTCGAGCAGGAACAGGTCGCGCCGGTTTTTCAGCGGGGCGAATTTGCGGAACCGCTTCTCGTTCATTTTGGCGTGCATTTCACCGCCGGCGGTGGGGCTGCCGTCTTCGTTGTGCTCAATGCCCGAAGCCAGATAATTGCCGCCCGGCATCCCGGGATGACTGACCGGGCTGATGCCGGATTCCGTGAAGCGGAAGCGGGAGTAATCAACCAGCTCGGCCTCGGTGGGCCGGCGGCGCTCCACCAACTGGAAGGCGGAGGTGTCGATGGGGACCACCGTCTCCTTGCGCTGGGAAATCTCCTGGTCGGACAGCACAATCACCGGCGTCTGGTAGTGCTCGGCGATGTTGAAGGCTTCCACGGTGATCCCGAAGGTATCCCCCACATTGATGGGCGCCAGGACTGGCCGCAGGCAATCGCCATGAGCCGAGAAGGCGGCCTGGAATAGATCCGATTGCTCGCTTTTGGTGGGAACACCCGTGGACGGGCCGCCGCGCTGGACGTTCACGCAGACCAACGGCAACTCGGAGATGCTGGCCAACCCCAGAATCTCGGTTTTCAGGGACATGCCCGGCCCCGAGGTGGCGGTCATCGATTTTTTGCCCGCGAAGGAGGCCCCGAGGGCGGCGCCCACCCCCGCGATCTCATCCTCAGCCTGCAATACCGTGCCGCCATATTTCCATATTTCGCGGTCCAGAAACTGCATGATTTCCGAGGAGGGCGTGATGGGATAGCCGCCGAAAAAGGTGCAGCCGGCGAAAATCGCCGCCGCCGCGCAAATGTCGTTGCCATCGGTCAGCAGCTTGGTGCCGCCGCCTCCCACCGGCGCGGCGAGCTTGCGCCCTTCCTTGAGCGGGTGGGTTTCGGCATATTCCACGCCGGCGTTGAAGGCCCGCTCGTTGCCTTCCACAATTTTGGGCCCCTTCTTGGCGAATTTCTTGTGGATGCCCGCCACCATGGTCTGCCGCCCCACCCCGAACCATCCCGCCAGCAGGCCCAGCACCACGATGTTTTTGGCCTTGTCGGTTTCCGCCGTCTTTTTGGCCAACTCCTCGATCGGCACGCTGAAGACCACCGCCGGCTTGATCCCTTCCAGCGGCAGTTTATCCGGCGCCACGCCGGTGCTGCTCTCGTAGATCACCACCGTCTGCGGCCCCACCGGCAGCTCCGCACCGAATTTCTTGAAATCTTCCCAGTTGAACGCCACCGCCACGTGCAGGGTGCCGTTGGGGTTCAGCACCGGCTGGGCCGAAACGCGCACCCGGCAGGAGGATTCCCCCCCGCGGATCTGCGAGCCGAAACTTTTCGTCATCATCGCGTGGTAGCCCTCCATCGCCGCCGCGGCGATCAAGGATTCGCCCGCGGAAACAATGCCGTCGCCGCCCGAACCCGCCATGCCGATAATCAAATCATTACTCACGTTAGCATTTCATTTAACTAATTCTAATACTCTTTATTATGTATCTTGAGGTATAATTCCAGCTATTGCGATAATTGCAAATCTTTTATGCAGCCTGCGGGTGACTCAAATTAAAAGAGACCGGGGACCTGAATCTGAGAGGAGGCAAAACGCAGGCTGGCGAATCTTAATTTGGTGCGAGCGCCTGGCCGGCAGGGAAAAATACAGTTCCGGGGATGTTCCGCACAAAATGCTTCACGGGCCAGCAGCCCATAGGCGATCAGCGAGGAAAGCTGCGGCCTGCGGCACGGTATTTCCAGGTTTTTTGCTTTTCGTGCCTTGGCTGCCCGGGCAAAGTAAGGCTGCCGCGGCCCCGGAGGACCAGCGCGCCGGCCATTGCCAGGCGGTGCCGACAGGCAAAACGCCCAGGGGCCAATGCCTGATCCGTCACCTTGAAAGCCGCGGAATCCGGTTTTTTGAACAAGGCTTGATATGGAATGGATTCTTAGTCCTGAGATATGGATCAGCATCGTGACCCTCACCGTGCTGGAAATCGTGCTGGGCATTGACAACGTGGTTTTCATCGCCATTTTGGCGGGTAAATTGCCCCCCGGCCAGCAGAACAAGGCCCGGCAACTGGGGCTGAGCCTCGCGCTCTTCACCCGGATCCTGCTTTTGCTGGGCTTGTCGTGGGTCATGGGCCTCAAAACGACGCTGCTCACGGTGATGAACCATGATTTCACCGGGCGGGACCTCATCCTGCTCCTCGGTGGCGTGTTCCTGGTCTTTAAGGCCACGCGGGAAATCCACGACAAGCTGGAAGGGGAGGAAGGCCAGGCTCCAAGCAAGGTTCCCCCGGGCTTCGCCGCCGTCATCATCCAGATTTTGTTGCTGGACATCGTGTTTTCACTCGACTCGGTGATCACTGCCGTGGGCATGGCCCGGCAAGTGGGAGTCATGATTGCGGCGGTGATCCTGGCGGTGATTTTCATGCTCTTTTTCGCCCGGCAAATCAGCTCGGTCATTGAGCGGCATCCCACGCTCAAAATGCTGGCGTTGAGCTTTTTGCTGCTGATTGGCGTGGTTTTGATCGCGGATGGCTTGGGGCAGCACATCAGCAAAGGCACCATTTACTTTGCCATGGCGTTCTCGGTCTTTGTGGAAATGCTCAATCTCCGCCTGCGCTCGGCCCAGGCCAAGAGCGTCCAACTGCACCAACCCTACCGATAAACCTCTCCTGAGCCGTGCCCAGGCAGCCTCGCCGACACCCTCCCGGAGGGTGCGGCAGGACGGCCGGGAGCATTATTTTTGCCGCTCGAAGAATACCTCATACTGCTCGTTCAAGGCGGCTTGGAAATAGATGCCCTGGAGTTGTTCGCTCGCCGGATCGTAGGTCAGCGTGTAAGTCGATCCGGGATAATTCACATCCTGTAATTCGACAAACACCTTGAGTTTGGCGCCGTCGCGGGAAGCTTCGGCTTTGGCGACATGGATGGGGCTGGGATTGCGGTAGGACGCCGCCATTTTCCCGGCGGCATCCACCGCGCTGATTTCGAGGAGGTAGCCACCATCGGGCCGCAGCCATAGGCCTTTGAGCTTTTGGAATTCCGCGCTGCCGGCCGCCGTGGCGGCATCAGGGCCCGGGCTGGCCTGGGGGGATACCGCCACGGATGGCATCTCCCGCGGTGGCGGCTTGATCCACCAAACGACCAAACCGAAGGATCCGGCCAGGACCAAAAGGGCCACCGACACCAGGGCGGTCACCGGCAAACCACCGCTGGCCGCGCCGGTGGGGGGACGTTTTTCGGCCGGTGTGGTTTTTCCTCGCTGGCTCATAAATATTCTGGCGCTCGCGGCGGCCACGCAAATGTTTGTTTTTCAGGCACGGGAGGAATCCTGCCCACTCCTGGATTACTGGCAAGCTCTGGATCAGGAAAATGGGGGCACCACGCAGCCCACCCGGGAGATCATGCCAAATCTTCGGCGAGGAGAATTTCCGGCCCGGCTTCGTTATTCCCCGGCCCCACTCCCGCCCATCGGCGTTCCTCATGGACGCAGCGGATCCAAAATACCAACGCTGGCCGTTGGCCAAAATCGGGGGCGGCTACGCTTACCCGGTTAATAACGGCGGCCCGGATCACCCGGCGAATTGGATGGCGAACAGATCCGCTTCCTGCAGGACAAAGCGCAGGCGCACGGGCTGGCCCGCCAGGGAGGAAACATCGCTGCCTTTGGTCCAGGCGACCGTTTGCTCAATCTGGTCGCCCACGATCACGCGGCACTCGCCCAGGGTAAAACCCGGACATGGCTGGCCGCGGGAATCCTGCAGCTCCACCCGCAGGCTGCCGCCGGCGCTGGTGGCATAGTTGATCTTCAGCGTGCGGCCGGAGAACCGCAACGGCCAGGTCAGCAGTTCACCCGCATCGGCCCCGGCATGGACGGAGGCGAAACCATCGGCCCGCAGGATCAGGCGGCGGAATGGGGTCACGTAAATCGACATCTCGCCGGGGCCGGTGGGCACCACATTGAGGGCGGCATAATTGGAGCGATTGCCCCAACGAGCCGGATCCAGGCCCGGCCGGATGAAGGCCTCCCGGAAAGTGCGGTCAAAGGGGGAGTTCCCGCGCGCGGTCATGAACAGGATGTCGGTGCTCTCCCCGCGGTCCTGGTGGAACCGGGTGGGCAAGGCGATATAAATATGCGGGGCGCGGAAGTAGGGATGCGTCAGCGTTGTGTAAAGATGCTCCCCGGGGAGGTTGGGCTTCATGGGCACCGGATCGCTCCAGGTGAAAAAATCCGGGGAGGTGGTGCGGCAAACTGACCGCAGTTTTTTGTCCAGGAAATGCCGGAAGTAACAGACATAGCATTGCTCGGTCTCCGACCAGAAGGAAACATTCTGGGAATCAAAAGCATACTCCCTGGTGTAACGGATGACCGCCTCGGGGCGCAGTTTCCGCCAATGGATGCCGTCCCCCGAAGCAAAGGCGAACAGGGACGATTTCACCGTGCCCGCCAGAGCTTTGAACCGCTCCCCGGGCGGAATGCCCGGCCGACAGTCGAGAAACGGCGAGAAATTGTGGCAGAAAGGCGCCTCGTGCAGGATGATGTTGTTGTCCCGGCTGCCGTCAATTTCATGGATGTCCAGCTTCGGCTTGGTCCAATGAATGCCATCCCGGCTCTCGCAATAACGCGTGACCTCGGTGACGTCTCCGTCAAACCTGGCCCCACGCCCGTCCCGGGTGTAGAGGCGGAATATATCGCCGTCTTTGATGACGGTGCCGTACTCCAGGCTATCGGCCGGTTCGGTCATCACGGGAGCTGGTTGCGGCTCGTGCAACTTGAGGCACACCCCGTTTTCCTGGGCGATCAGGAAGCGGTCGATGAACAACTCGCGGCGGCCACCCATCTCGCGCACGAGGGGAGTGTCCGATGCCGATGCCCGCAGCGCGGGACCCAACGAGGAGGGCAACATCGTCATGGCGCCCATCGACAGGGCGGTTTTGAGCCATTCGCGGCGGCTCTGGATGGTTCCGGGCGCGGTGGTTTTCAAAGCGGCACCGGCGTGCGGCCGGCCCGGTTGGTAGTGCATGGGCTGCTGTGACATGGCATATTTCATAACAGCCCCACCGCCAAGCGCCACCCCAAACTACGGCCTGGAGGCCGGCAGCTTGGCGCTGCCCTGGCGCATCCCTGGGCCAGCGGGTCAACTGCCTGGGCCGTGGAAAACCACCTAAGCTGCGTCCATCATGGCCAAGCGGCGAAGCGTGGAGAGGTTTTCGGCTGCGTGCTGCGTTGGCACCCGGCTCTGGTCTTCGCCAAAACTGACGTCCAATACCCAGTGGGGCTGGTTTTCCACGCTCCAGTGGTCGCGAACCGCTCCGGCAAATTTGATCACGTCCAAGGTTAAACTGGAGATAAAGTCGCGGCGTTCGATGGTGGCGTTCCCATTTTCGGTCTTTTCCAATTCGCCCCCCTCCGCACGGCGCCAACCTTCCCAGGCTTGGAGATCGGCGAACCAAGCCAAACCCTCACTTTGCCAACAGCGCCGGATTTCATACCGCCCATGCTCCTTTGCCACGCTTTGCGTGGAAGCCAACTTTTTGACCGCCTTTCCGCCAACCTGCTGGCCTTGGTTTTTCTCCGCTTGGACAATGGTATCACCCAGGAAGGCTTTGACTTCCTCATCCACCGTCTCCTGGTTGCCTTTGAGCGCCAGCACTTAATCGGTGTCGGCCAGAGTACTGCGGGCGGTGGGTTGGGCAATGCCGCTGTGGTAGAATTTGGAACCCAGGGCCCGAAGACAGGTTTCGTTGTCGTGCAAGCTCTCGCGGTAAGTCAGTTGGGCGAAGGCCAGCACCAGGAAATGTGCGTAGCTGGGCAGTGTGCGCCCATGTTTGTTGGCAGCGTAACGAGCAACATACTTGTCGAATTCGTATTTGGGCAGTTCGTCCAACAACTGGGCGAACACGGTTCGTCCTTGATTCATAATCGGTTCTCGCCGAACAAGCGTGGCCCAGAACCCTGCAAAAATGCCGTTCAGTATTAATATCAATAAATACCTTTTAAAGCATATAAAGCATGTTTTACAATTGAAATATCATTTTTCTTTCATTTTATACAGGCCACTATTGAGCCAGGCCTTTTTTTAATTTGGTGGACGTCCATGTGCAGCGGCTGCGGAAGAAAATTGACGGCGCTTCGCCGGTCAAGCTGATTGAAACCATCCGCGGGGTAGGCTACTGCATT
>CAIMWS010000294.1 GCA_903845125.1 uncultured Verrucomicrobiota bacterium | reverse complement strand
TGCCCATCGATGAGGCGGCCGCCGCCGCCCTCAAGGATCCCGCTGCCCGCCAAGCGCTGGAGCAACGGCTCTGCCAGGCCTTGGCGGCGGGCCTCTCTACTTCGGCCCGGGAATACGTCTGCCGCAAGCTTTATCTCGTAGGGTCCCCCGCCTGCGTTCCCGCTGTGCGGGATTTGCTGGCGGACCGCGCCTTGTCCCACCTTGCCCGCCAGGTGCTGGAAGCCATCCCCGGCCCGGAGGCGTCCCAAGCGCTCCGGGAAAGCCTGGCCCGGGTATCCGGTCCGTTGATGGTCGGGGTGGTGAATTCCCTTGGGGTGCGCCGGGATGCGGCCAGTGTGCCGGAATTGGCCGGCCTGATCGCGGATCCCGATGAATCAGTGGCTGCCGCGGCCATGGCCGCCCTGGGGCTCATCGGAACCGCCCTGGCGGCCGAAGCCTTGATCCAATTCCAGCCCAAAACAACCGCCCCGGCGCGGCCTGCCTGGGCCGCCGCCTGCCTGGTTTGTGCCGAACAGCTCCTGGCCGGTGGCCATCAGGCCGCCGCCGAAAAGATCTACCGCCTCCTGGCGTCGGATTCCAAAGCTGCGGCGCATCTCCGGCTGGCTGTTGAAAAGGGCCTGGCCCGGATCAGCCGCTGAGGGGCGGCCCGGCCGCGCTTTGATACCATCGGCGCGAGGCAGCCCAAAGCCTGGATTCAGTTGTCCGCTCGCTTCTCGATCATGGGGTTTATTTGATCCACATCCGGGAAGTCGCGCGCGTTTTCGGTGACCACCCACAGGCCATGGGCCATGGCGGTGGCGGCGATGAGGCTATCCAGGACGGCGATCTTCCGGCCTTTCGCCACCTGGCCCGCCGCATACGCACCCCAAGCCTGTGCTTCCCGGAGCCCGAAGGGTAAAACCGGGTATTCATCCAGCATTTCGTTCAGCACGCTCGCGAGTCCCGTGCGCTTGCTCCCGGCCGGCAGCATTTCAATTCCCTGAACCATCTCCGCCACGGTGAAAGCCGAGAGCGCAATCTGGTCTTGGTGGCCGTGGATCCAGTTTCTGGCCCGCTGGAATGCCTCCCGTTTGCTGATGATATTGGTATCCAGGATGTATCTCATGCAAAGCGGGAGGGCTTGAGCGTCTCTTTTTCAGCTTCGGGCAGGCCGGCCAGCAGATCCAAATACTCAACGAGTGGTTTTTTCCGGCCCAGGCGGCGGACCAGTTCATCCATGCCAAAATCCATCGCCTGCCGGGCGACATCAATCTGTTTCAATCCGGTTTTCCGGGCGGTTTGCCGCAATTTCCCGGCCAGATCCTGATCCATCCGGAGGTGCATAATCAACGTCTTGCTCATAAATGTATGTAAAATGTAATCTTATTGGCCCTGGCCTTCAAGCCCATTCGCGTGGCGATTCTCGGGCCGGGCCCGGATCAGCCGCTGATGGGCGGCCTTGGCCTGCCTGGCCTCAACGATTCATGGCTGGCCTGGCGCGGGCTTTTCCTGCATCATGACGGCGTTTGAACTACGATGTCATCATCATTGGCGGGGGGGCCGCAGGGCTTTTTTGCGCGCAGACCGCGGGGAGGCGCGGCCACCGGGTATTGGTGGTGGAGCACACCGGCCGGCTCGGGAGCAAGATCCTCATTTCCGGCGGCGGGCGGTGTAATTTCACCAACCTGGGCGCCACGGCCGCCGCGTATGTCACCAGTGGCAGCCCCCACTTCGTGAAATCGGCCCTGTCCCGGTTCACGCCGCGGGACTTCCTGGCCCTGGTCGAGCGGCGGGGTATTGCCTGGCGCGAGCGGGAACACGGGCAGCTGTTTTGCCAGCTCAGCTCGAAGCAGATTCTGCAAATGCTCGAAAAGGAATGTGCGGCCGCCGGCGTCGAGGTGCGGCTGAATTGCGGGACCCTGGCGGCGGGAGGTTCCTGGATGGTGGATAGAATGCCTGATGCCGGGAGCCCCGCCGCCAGCCAATACCGGATTGCCACCAGCGCGGGGACTTTCACGTCCCGCTCGCTGGTCATCGCCACCGGCGGGAGGTCCTATCCCAAGCTCGGCGCCACCTCCTTCGGCTGCGAGATCGCCCGGCAGTTTGGCGTGGAACTCGTGCCGGCCCGGCCCGGCCTGGTGCCGCTCACCTGGTCCGCGGCCGACCGCGAGCAGTTCGCCGGACTCAGCGGCATCGCCTTCGACTGCGTGGCCAGTGTCCGGCCGGAGGCGCCGGCGTTTCGGGAGGCGGTGCTGTTCACGCACCGCGGTTTGAGCGGCCCCGCGATCCTGCAGATTTCCAGCTACTGGCGGCCGGGCCAATCCGTCTGCCTGAACCTGCTGCCCGGGCATTCCACCGCCGGGTTGCTGGCCGACGGCCGGTCCGGGGGCCGCACGGTGAAAGCAATACTGCGCCCGTTGTTGCCGGAACGCTTTGTGCGGGTGTGGTGCGCCCGCCACGCGCCCGCCAAACCCATCGCCCAGCTTTCCCGGGCCGAACTCGAAGGCGTGGCGCGGAACCTCCAGGCCTGGGAAATAACGCCGGCCGGGGATGAAGGTTACGCCACGGCGGAGGTGACGGTGGGCGGGGTGGATACCCGGGAATTGTCCTCGAAAACCCTTGAATGCCGGAAGGCCCCTGGCTTGTACTTTATCGGTGAAGTGGTGGATGTGACCGGCTGGCTCGGGGGATATAATTTCCAATGGGCCTGGGCCAGCGGCCACGCCGCCGGCCTGGCGGTGTAGTGGTCTCGGGGATGGTGGCGCCAAGTTTCCGGCCGGTTTTATCCAAACCGCAGGCAAATAGCCTTCACATACCGCGCTTCCGGGAACGCAGCCGGCTGGCCTGGCTTCGGGCCGGTCGTCGGGAATTCCGTGAAGGGGCGGGCGCTTTTGCGCGCCGCCTGCCGCCCGGGGCGGGCGCGGGCGGATCGAGCACGACCAGGCCAAACTGGCGCACCGGTTGGCCGGCGCGGTTTTCCTCGCGCACACTGCCGGTAAACCGCCATGGATGACCGGCGCGGATCCCGGTTTCCGCCGTTGCCGGGACCCGCAGCCGCCAGCGGGGAAGGGGTATGGTTTCCATCTTTTACCCCGCTGGCGCCGAATCCGGCGCCAGTTCAAACTATCTTCGGCCCGCCTCCGCCGCCCGGGATCCCCCGGCCGCCCGTAAAAATCTGGTCTGGCTTGCAAAAAAGGCTTTATCGTGCGATCAAGATGGCTTAGAAAGTGGGTCCAAAGCAAATAAACCGTTACCAAGCACGTTGTAAAAAAGCATATGAACACTGTAACTAGTTTAAAAATCGTCACGAAAAACCTCCAAAGCCTCATTGATGGCGCCCTGCAGGAAAGCGGCGGCCTGCTGCGTCTGGCGCCCTGCTGGGTGCCCCGTTCCTTCCTGCAGCCCGGTAAGCGGTTGAAACTCCACCCGGATGACCTGTATGCCTTCGGCCTGAACCGGGGTGGTATCGATGAACGCTGGTTTGCCTCCACCACGCCCGCCGCGAACGAAAACCGCACGCCCGATGAAGGCTTGAGCTACGTGGTGGCCGATGGCCAGCGCTTCACGCTCAAGGATGCCATCCAGGAGGCGGGCGCCCAGATCATCGGCAAGAAAATGTATGCGAAATACAATCGCTGGCCGGTTTATTCCAAGTATTTCGACAACATGGGCCCCATCCCCCACCACCTGCACCAGAACGAAAAACTGGCCAAGCTCGTGGGCCAGGAAGGCAAGCCGGAAGCCTATTATTTCCCGCCCCAGCACAACAATGTGGGCAATAACTTCCCTTACACTTTCTTCGGCCTCGAACCCGGCACCACCAAGGCCCAGGTGCGCAAATGCCTCGAGAATTGGAACAAGGGCGACAACGGCATCCTCGATCTGTCCCGCGCCTACCGCCTGAACCCCGGCACCGGCTGGCTGGTGGGCCCCTGCATCCTGCACGCGCCCGGTTCCCTCTGCACCTATGAGCCCCAGTGGGGCTCGGATGTGTTCGGTATGTATCAATCCCTGGTGGAAGGGCGCGAAGTGCCCTGGTCGCTGCTGGTCAAGGATATGCCCGAAAGCAAGCACCAGGACCTGGATTTCATCGTCAACACCCTCGATTGGGAAGCCAACGTGGATCCCAGCTTCAAGGACAAACATTACCTGGCGCCGGTCCCGGTGGCCGACACCCGTTCCGAAGGTTACGTGGACCGCTGGATTGTTTACGGCAAAATCAACGGCAAACAATACTTCACCGCCAAGGAACTGACCGTGGATCCCGGGACCAAGTGCACCGTCAAGGATAACGGCGCCTACGGGCTGATTGTCACCCAGGGCAAAGGCAAAATGAACCAGCTCGACCTGGATTGTCCCAAACTGATCCGGTTTGTGGAAATGACCCAGGACGAAGTCTTCTGCACCGAGGCCGCCGCCAAGGCCGGCGTGGTGTTCGAAAATACCTCCCCCACCGAACCGCTGGTTGTCCTGCGCTATTTCGGGCCGGATGTGAACCCCGAAGCTCCCCAAGTGGGCGCCTACCGCACCAACAAATTCTAAAGGCATCGGGTCGGCCGCCGGCGGATCCACTAGGGTCCGCCGGCGGCACCTGGCCCGCGCCCCCTTTTCGCCGCATCCCCAGCAATTCCCCAAAGATGATCGCCATGAGCACCCAAAACAATTACCCCAAACTGCATAATGCCATGTGGCCTGGCCTCGTGGGCAAAGGCAGCCCCGACGCCGAACCGTGCCTCGATTTGGACACCATGCTGAACCTGACCGCCAAGGCCGAGGTCAACGGCGTCAAATTCGACGGCGTCGATATTTTCCTGTTCGATCCCCATGTGAACATCAATTCCTCGGACGACGATGTCAAATTGCTGGTGGAAAAGGTCACCTCAAGGAATCTCGTGGTCGGGTCGGTCGTGGCTCCCATTTGGCCGCCCACCGGCGGCGGGTCGGCCATGGGCTCCGCGGTGGACCGGAAAAAATTTGTGGGCCAGGTCAAGAAAGCCAGCCGCATCGCCTCCCGGCTGCGGGAACTGGGGGCACGGCCCAACGGAATCATCCGCATCGACTCCGCCTGCAGTGTCGCGGAGTGGGCGGCCAAGCCGTCCGAAAACACCAAGCGCATCGCCGCCACTTTCCGGGAGGCTTGCGAAGTGGCCGAAAGCTTCGGCGAACGGCTGGCGGCTGAAGGCGAGATCTGCTGGGGCGGCATGCATAGCTGGAAGGCCATGGTCAAACTGCTCGAGATGGTCAACCGGCCAAAAATCCTCGGCTTCCAGGCCGATATGGCGCACACGCTCCTGTACACCCTGGGCTTTAATGCCCCGGAAAGCGCCATCCTGCCCCAGGATTGGGATTGGTCGGATCCGGCCCGGCTCGATGACGCCTTGAAACAGCTGACCGCCGCCCTGCGGGACTGGACCATTGATTTCCACGTGGCCCAGAACGATGCCACGGTCAAAGGCTCGGGCACCCACGAAAAGACCGGCCACCACTGCCTGCCGAAAGACAAGAATGGCAAGCTCGACATCGCCCGGCATGCCGGTTACTGGCTGCGCGATGCCCAAGGCGAACTGACCAAAAATATCCGGCACCTGTGCTGGGACGGCTGCATGTTCCCCAACGCCGTGATGAAGAAGGCCAAAACCTGGAACGACATCCTGGAGGCGATGATCGCCGTCCGTGAAGCCCATGGCTGGGTGGAAGGCAAAGCCGCCGCGGCCCCGGCCAAACCAGCGGGCGAGAAACCAGCGGTCAAGAAACCCGCTGCGAAAAAAACGGCGGCGGCTAAAGCGCCGGTCAAAAAATAAACCCTTTAATCATATGAAAAAACTCAATGTAGCCCTGATCGGATGCGGCTTTATGGGCCGCACCCACTCCAACGCACACCGCAAGGTCAATAATTTCTTTGACCTCGAGTATCAACCGGTCCTGAAGATCATTTGCGACGTCAACGAGGACAAAGCCAAAGCTTTCGCCGCCAAATGGGGATATGAATCGGTGGAAACCGACTGGCGCAAAGTCATGGCCAATAAGGATATCGACCTGGTCGATATCTGCCTCCCCAACAACATGCACATGGAGGTATCCATGGCCGCCGCCCAGGCCGGCAAAATCATCATTTGCGAGAAGCCCCTGGCCCGCGATGGCAAGGAAGGCGAGAAAATGGTCAAAGCCATCGAAAAGGCCGGAGTGCCCAACCTGATCTCCTACAATTACCGTCGCATCCCTGCCATCACCCTCGCCAAGAAGCTCATCGACGAAGGCCGGCTCGGGAAAATCTTCCACTATCGCTCCAAGTTCCTGCAGGATTGGACCATCTCCAAGGATCTGCCCCAAGGCGGCGATGCCCTGTGGCGGTTGGACGTCAAGGTGGCCGGCAGCGGTGTGACGGGCGACCTTCTGGCCCATTGCATCGATACCGCCCTCTGGCTGAACGGCTCCATGGAGCAGGTCAACGCGATGACCGAGACGTTCATCAAGGAGCGCAAGCACAACCTGACCGGCAAGGTTGAGAAGGTCGGCATTGACGATGCCTGCGCATTCCTGGCCCGCTTCAGCAACGGTTCCCTGGCCACCTTTGAATCCACCCGGTACGCGCGCGGCCACAAGGCGCTTTTCACCCTGGAAATCAACGGGGAGCACGGCTCCATCTTCTGGGATCTCCATGACGCGCATCGCCTGCAGTATTTCGACCACAAGGACGAGGGCAGCCTGCGCGGTTGGCGCTCCATCCACGTCACGGACAGCGACCATCCGTATATGAAAAACTGGTGGGTGCCGGGCCTCATGATCGGTTACGAGCACAGCTTCGTCCATCAGCTCTCCGACTTCCTGCAAGGCATATCCAGCGGCAAGCCAACCGGGCCCTGTTTCCGGGACGGCCTCGCCACGCAATACGTCTGCGATGCGGTCTTGAAATCCGCCAAAACCAACAAGTGGGAAAAGGTCAAGAAGGCCTGACTTTAAATTCCTTTTTCAGACCAGGGCAGGCGGTTACGGCCGCCTGCTTTTTTCATTTCGGGGGAGCAGGCAATCTGGAATTGGAGCGGCTGGCGGCCAGCCGCCGCAGAGTAATACGGGCGTCTTGGCCGGGCTTGGCCGTGTCCCGGTATTGGGGGTGGAAGTGATTACACCGCAAATTGTTGCGCAATCCGGGAAGCGCGCCGCGCACCATTCTTGCCTGGCTCTCTGCTTTTTGGTTCCACAACCGCCGGCATCCCCTCGCCCCACCGACCGCTGGCCAGCCTCCTTCACCCGGCGGGAAAAAGGATGGATGGCATGCCCCCATCCACGCGCGGCAGTTGGATCCGCTGGGCAATCAATTCCGGCTGGAGGTGCGGTCCGCCAGCCATTGCATGTCCAAATTGCCAGGGGAAGGCACGTTGAGCTGGAGCGAGCCATTGTATTTGGCCACCGGCTTGGTGCGGGGGTCGATCCACTTGCGAATTTCGGCATGGCCATCCACGAAGGAGATCCCGGCGGCGCCATTATGGTAACTGGCAGGAAAATCGATGATCCGCGTCGCCGCCGCGCTTTCCACCATCATGTTGGCGAAACCGCCGGCATTGATGCTGTCCGGATGCTCATCCAGCATCACGTAACACTTGGCGGGGGGGGGATTCACAATGTGGGCTAATTTGTAGTAAACACGGTATTTCTTGGAGCTTACATTGGCCTGGAATCCGGCCGGATCCAGCCAGTCCCCAGGGCCGAACGCCTGGCTCATGCCCATGCTGCGTACGCGTGGGTATTTCCGGCCCCCGATATTCACCGTGCTGAGGTCCGCCGGGCAGTGATAGACATCCACCGCCTTGAGGTAAGTGGCAAATTTGGTGCGTGCGGGGTTTTGCAGCGCCGCCGTGTTGGTATTGTCCGGGTTGCCACCATTGAAATCCAGCCAGCCATCCACCCAGGAGGTAGGTTCCACCGGGGAGGTGTATCCGGAGGTGGTCACTTTGTCCGCGTTATCATCGGCGTATAAATGCCAGACCAGTTGCAGTTGCTTCAGATTATTGATGCATTTGATGCCTTGCGCTTTGGTTTTGGACTTGCTCAGGGCCGGCAGCATCATGCTGGCCAGGATCGCGATGATGGCGATCACCACCAGCAATTCAATCAACGTAAACGCCTGCATTCTTATCCGGATTTTCCTCGGGTGCCTGTTCATACATCGCTCTTTGAGTTCACGGCAATCTATTGCACCCGGCCAAGAAGTTCCAGTTTAATCGTGAGGTTCCGCGGCGCGCGGACAAGGCGACGGCTATGGTTGAGCGGTTTTGCACGCTAAACGGGGAGACGATGCGGGTGGCCGTGGCGGCGTCAAAAAGCCGATCCCGCCACCGGGCAAAGTGGCGGGATCGGGCAAAAAACCAGACCGCAAAGCAGGTTTAATGGGTCAGGGCGCTCTGGGCGCTGGAGACCGTGCCGGCCGAGGATGATTTCTGGTTGAAGACCAGCTTGTCCTTTTCCGCATTTGTCGTCACGGTGACCGGTTCGTTGGGCAGCAGTCGGCCGCGGAGGAATTCCTCCGCCAAGGGATCCTCGAGGTACTGTTCCACCGCCCGGCGCATCGGCCGCGCGCCGTAAGCCGGGTCGTAGCCTTTTTGCACCAGGAATTCGCGGGCCGACTCGTCGAACACCAGGTTGAGGCATTTGCCTTTGAGGCGCCCGCAGAGCTTGGCGATTTCCAACTCCAGGATTTGGATGAGATCCGGCCTGGTCAGCGAGCGGAAGACGATCACATCGTCCAGCCGGTTCAGGAACTCGGGCTTGAAGGTGCGCTTGGCCTCCTCCATCAGCTTTTCCTTCATCTTGTCGTAATCCGACCCCTCGCTCATGGGGGTGAAACCGATGGAGGTCTGCTTGCGGAGGCTGTCGGCGCCGACGTTGGAGGTGAGCAGGATGATCGTGTTGCGGAAATCCACCACGCGGCCCATGCTGTCGGTCAGCTTGCCTTCTTCCAGGATCTGCAGCAGGATGTTCCAGACATCCGGGTGCGCTTTTTCGACTTCATCGAAGAGCACCACGCAATACGGCTTGCGCCGCACCTGTTCGGTCAGTTGCCCGCCCTCTTCGTATCCTACGTAGCCCGGGGGCGATCCCACCAGGCGGGAAACGCTGAATTTCTCCATGTATTCGCTCATATCCAGCTGGATGAGCGATTTGGAGTCGCCGAACATGAACTCCGCGAGGCACTTCGCGAGGAGCGTCTTGCCCACGCCGGTTGGCCCCAACAACATGAAGGTTCCGATGGGCCGTTTGGGATCCTTCATATCCGCCCGCGACCGCCGCAACGCTTTGCTGATGGCCGCCACCGCCAAACCCTGGCCCACGACCAGCTTGGAGAGTTCCTCCTCCATGGCCAAAAGCTTTTTGGCCTCGTCCTGCTCCATCCGCTTGAGCGGAATGCCCGTCCACTTGGACACTACCTGGTGGATCTCCTCTTCGTCGATGACCACCCGTTTTTCCTCGGAGGAACTGCGCCAATTGCTGATGATCGACTCCAGCTTGGCCTTGGCCTGCTTTTCCTGGTCCCGCATGGCGGCGGCGCCCTCAAAATCCTGGTCCTTTATGGCCCGCTCCTTCTTGGCCTTGATCTGCTCGATATCGGCCTCCACGTCCTTAACCTCGGGCGGCCGGGTCATCGCCTTGATGCGGGCCCGGGCCCCGGCTTCATCCATGACGTCGATGGCTTTGTCCGGCAGGAACCGGCCGGTGATGAAACGGTCCGAAAGGCGAACCGCAGCTTCCAGGGCGCGGTCGGTCATTTCGGCCTTGTGATGGGCTTCGTATTTGGGCCGCAGGCCCTTGAGGATCTGCACGGCTTCGTCCGTGGTGGGGGCTTCCACTTTCACGGTCTGGAAGCGGCGCTCCAAGGCGGCATCTTTTTCGATGTATTTGCGGTATTCGTTGAGCGTGGTGGCGCCCACGCATTGCATCTCGCCCCGGCTCAAGGCCGGCTTGATGATGTTGGAGGCGTCCATGGTGCCCTCCGCCGAGCCGGCGCCCACAATCGTGTGCAGTTCGTCGATGAATAAAATGACATTCTTCGAGCGGCGGATTTCATCCATCACCGCTTTGATGCGCTCCTCGAATTGGCCGCGGTATTTGGTGCCCGCCACCATCAAGGCCAGGTCCAGGGTGATGACCCGCTTTTCGCGGAGCAACTCCGGCACGTTGCCTTTGGCGATCTCCTGCGCGAGGCCTTCCACGATGGCGGTTTTGCCCACCCCCGCCTCCCCCAGCAGCACCGGATTGTTCTTGGTGCGGCGGCACAAAATCTGGATCACCCGCTCGATCTCATTCTTGCGGCCGATCACCGGATCCATTTCACCCTTGCGGGCGATCTCCGTCAGGTCGCGCCCAAAGGCCTTCAGCGCCGGGGTCTTCACATCCCCTTTGCGCGGGTCTTGCGGCCGCTCCGGCCCCTCGCCCACCGGTTGCTCCTCCTGGGCGTTATAGTTGGGATCCAATTCCTTGAGCACTTCCTGCCGGGCTTGTTCGATATCCACGTCCAATTCCTTCAGGACTTTGGCGGCCACGCCGTCCCCTTCCCGCAGCAGGCCCAGCAGGATATGCTCCGTGCCCACGTAGGTATGGTTCAGCTGCTTGGCTTCCTTGGCCGCCAGCGAAAGCACCTTCTTCACCCGCGGGGTGTAAGGAATGTTGCCGATGACCTTCTGGTCCGGACCCGTCCCCACCTTCTCTTCGACCTTCAGCCGCACGGTTTCCATTTCGAGCCCCAGCCGCTGCAATACGTTCACGGCCACCCCCTGCCCGAGCTTGATCAGCCCCAGAAGCAAATGCTCCGTGCCCAGGAAATTATGGTTCAGCCGGTCCGCCTCTTTGCGGGCCAGAGCCAATACTTGTTGGGCGCGGGGTGTAAAATTATTTAATGATTCATCGTTCATATCGCCTAACCACTTAATTTACTTATGCTACAAGGATCAGGATTTGTCCAGTTTCCCGCCCGTTTCGCCCGGGGGATACGGATTGGGCCGGCGAATGTCCCGCAGACGGTCCCGCAGCATGTCGGCCCGGCGAATATCCCGGTCATCCGCGTTGAGTTTCTCGGTAAACCGCATCTGCAGGTGGGCGGGCTGCGTGATCAAAAATAGCTCGTCCAGCAAGCTGCGCTCCATGCCGGGGAATAAACTCATGTCCAGCCCCAGCCGCATCAGGGACAGCAGGTTCATCGTCTCCTTGGACGAGATGCTATGCGCATTGGCCAGGATGCCGTAGCCACGCCCGATATGGTTGAACAGCACCTTGGGTTTCTTTTCCAGCATGGTTCCCCGCGCATTCTCCTCATGCTCTATCAGCTGCGCCAGCACCTTGCACAGCCGCTCCACGATCTCCTGCTCCGATTCCCCAAGGGTCATCTGGTTGGACACCTGAAAAATATTGCCCAGCGCTTCCGTCCCCTCGCCATACAGGCCGCGCACCGCAAAGCCCAGTTTATTGACCGCCTGGATGATCTGGTTCACCTGGTCAGCCAATACCAAGCCCGGCAGATGCAGCATGGCGCTAACCCGGATGCCGGTCCCGACGTTGGTGGGGCAGGCCGTCAGGTATCCCAGCGTGGGTGAAAAAGCGAACTCCAGCTTCTTTTCCAATTCGGTATCCAGGTGATCCATGGCCGCCCAAACTTCCTTGATCTGCAAGCCGGGCATCAGCGCCTGCATGCGCAGATGATCCTCTTCGTTGATCATCACGCAATACTGGTGGTCCCGGCTCAACGCCATGCCGCTGCCGGCATTTTTCGCCGCGTGCTCGCGGCTGATCAAATGGCGCTCCACCAGAACCTGCTTATCCAGCAGCGACAGGTTATCCATGGCTTCCAGATAGCCGCCGGCCATCTGGGGCATGTTCTCCACCGCCTCCCGGATGATCTCATACGACTTCAGGCGTTCCGGTTTCTTGACCCAGCCCGGGAAGGAAAACTCCCTCAGGTTGCGCGCCAGTCGCACCCGGCTCGAGAGCACAATGCGGTCGTTGGGTCCGCGCCGTTTGCACGTCTCCTCGGGCGAACAAAGAAATTCCAGCAAATTCATACTTCATTGGACGGCCGCCGGACCCTGCTGAGCGCGCAATTTCTTGATTTCATCGCGCAATACCGCGGCCTTCTCGAAATCCTCGCTCTTGATGGCCTGGTCCAATTCCACCTGTAATTGCCGCACCTTTTCCTGGGGATCCACCACCCGCGCCGGGCCGAAAGGCGTTTTCCCCACGTGTTGCACCCCTTTGTGCATTGATTTCAACAACGGCTGCATCGACTCCGCAAAGGCCTTGTAGCAGGCCGCGCAGCCCAGCCGCCCGGCCTTCTTGAAATCCGCCAGCGTGAAGCCGCACCGCGGGCACTTCACGGCCGCCTGCGGCGTTTCCTCCGGAGTTTCCTGGTTATTCCCCATGCCCATCAATAAACTTGCCAGCGAAAAACCTGCCGGGTCATCCACCCCCTTCGCTTTGGAGCAGGCCTCGCAAAGATCGACGGTCTGCATCTTGTTATCGACAATTTGCGTCAGGTGAACTGTGGCCTCATTTTTTTTGCAGGCATCACACATCATAAATTACACATCCTATTCCAACACCCTGTTATATCGGCTCGCCAGACACTTTGGTTAAGGCGTGATATCGTTCAATCAAACTCCGCGTGGCCGCCCCGGGCTGCCCGGTGCCGATCACCCGGCCATCGATCTTGACCACCGGGATTAATTCCGCCCCCGTGCCGGTGAGGAAGCACTCCTCTGCATTAAACATATCATACCGCGTTAGATTCGGCTCGGAAACCGTCAATCCCATTTCCTTGGCCAGCTCGATCACCACCCCGCGGGTGATGCCATACAGCGCTCCGGCCGAAAGGGGCGGAGTAAACATATTCTTACCTTTAACGATAAATATATTGTCTCCCGTGCATTCCGCCACGAATCCTTCTGCGTTGAGCATGATCGCCTCTTCCACCCCGGCGTTGTTGGCCTCTATTTTGGCCAGAATGTTATTCAAGTAGTTCAAAGACTTGATGGCTGGATTCAATGCGCTGTGCAAGTTCCGGGTCGTGGGCACCGTCACGATGTCCATGCCGCGCTCATACATCTCCTGCGGATAAAGCTGGATTTTGTCGGCGATAACGATAACGCATGGCTTGGTGCAACGGTTGGGATTCAAACCCAAGGTGCCCGGGCCGCGCGTCACCACCAAACGGATATAACCGTTGGTGAGGTTGTTTTTCCGGCAGGTGGCCAATACCGCTTGGGTCATGGCCTCCGGCGTGATCGGAATGGTCAGCAGGATCGCCTTGGCGGAGTAATACAGTCGCTCGACATGCTCCTTCAGCTTGAATACCCGCCCATTGTAAGCGCGGATGCCTTCAAACACGCCGTCGCCATACAACAAACCGTGATCAAACACGGATACTTTGGCGTTCTTCTCATCCAGGAATTTGCCGTCGATATATATTTTCATGACCTTCTAGCACGCTAGATTAAAATAAACACCCCCTCCAAAGCAATCAACTTGTTCACCAAGCACGGCGGGCATTCCGGCTGCTTTCGTATTTTCGCGGCAACCCATGAGCCGGTGCCGAATCCGGACCGCCAGGTGGTTTGTTTTGCCTGCGGCCCAGGCCAGCTCCATAAAAAGATCCGCAGTTGGCAGGCTGGCCTGCCTCTTGTTAAGGTGGCCACCGTGGCCAGGATCGATTGCATTGCCGCCCTGAAAGCGCTGGGTGAACTCAACCGCATGCGCATCGTGCGCTTGTTGCTGAAAGACCAGCTCAGCGTCAACGAAGTGGGTGCGCGGCTGGAAATGTCCCAATATAACGTCTCCAAGCACCTCAAGGTGCTGCGAGCCGCCGGATTGCTCGAGGTGGAGCAATCCGGAAAACGGCGGCTCTACACCGTGGCCACCGGCCTCAAAACCCATCTCGAGGCCAACGCCAACGTCCTCGAACTGGGCTGCTGCACCTTCCATTTCGACCAATTGCCCCAGTGAGATCCCACTTCCCACCCGCCGGGATTCCTTTGGGCTTGTCAACGTATGCCCTGATGGGCATGTATTTCGCCACTGATTCTTTGGCATGGAAATCCTGAAGCAAAACACGATACCGGCACCGGCTGCCGGCGCCCAGGGAGCGCTCGCAACCCAGGCGCGTTATATCATGATCGGCGGTTTTCTGGGGGCGGGCAAAACCACCTCCGTTGGCCAGTTGGCCCGGTGGCTCACGGGCCGGGGCCTGCGCGTGGGCCTGATCACCAATGACCAGGGCAGCCACTTGGTGGACACGGCCACCCTGCAATCCGGGGGGTTCCCGGTGGAGGAAATCCCCGGCGGTTGTTTTTGCTGCCGGTTCAATTCCCTGGTGGAAGCCGCCCGCCGCCTCACGGCAGCGAGCCGCCCCGAAGCCTTCATCGCCGAGCCGGTGGGCAGTTGCACGGACTTGGTGGCCACCGTCACCTATCCCCTGCGCCAGCTTTATGGCGAGGCCTTCTCCATCGCGCCCCTGAGCGTGGTGGTGGATCCCATCCGCGCCTTGCGCGTTCTGGGCCTGGAGGCGGGGAGCAAGTTCTCCGACAAGGTGATCTACATTTACCGCAAGCAGCTGGAGGAGGCTGATCTTATCGTGATCAACAAGTGCGACCTGCTCACCGCAGACCGGCTGGCCGCCTTGCGGGCCGCGGTGGCGGACCAATATCCCCACGCCCGGGTCTTCGAAGTATCCGCCCGGCAAGGCCAGGGCTTGGAAACCTGGTTTGAACACCTGGCCACCACCACCCAGGTGCCCCGCGCCCTTATGGAGGTGGATTACGAGGTTTACGCCGAGGGCGAAGCCCGCCTGGGATGGCTGAATTCCACCGTGCGCCTGGCCGCTCCGGAGGCCTTCGACGGCAACCGTTTCCTCCGGGAGCTGGCGGCGGACCTCCAGCACCGGCTGAACGCCGCCGGCGCCGAGGTGGCCCATCTGAAAATGACCCTGGATGCCGACCACGCGCTGGGCGACCTGGCGGTGATCAACCTTGTGCGGAACGATTTTGTCCCCGAGCTTGCGCAGGATCTGCAGGACTCATTCCTGAGCGGCGAGCTGACCATCAACCTGCGGGCGGAGGCCGCCCCGGAGGCGCTCACCAGCAACCTCCAGGCAGCCCTGGACCACTGTGCGAAAGCCTGCCCCGGGTTGGCCATCCAGCGGGCGCACCTGGAGTTTTTCAGGCCTGGCAAACCACAGCCGACCCACCGGGCCACCGCTCCCGGCTGAGGCCGGCTGCACCGGGTTGGGTCTGTTCCTTATCGTGATGATGGCCATACTCTGCAACCTGGCCGGTCACGGATTGGCGTCGGGGGCCGCGGGGTGGAGAGAATCATTGCTCCTTCCACGCTGATGATCCTCGATCACCCGGCGCAGTTGCCCAATCCGCTCGTGGGCACTTTGGCGGGCCGCTGGCTGGGAGCATGCATCCGCGGCCCTGGCGGCCTCGGCCAACGCGGTCAAATCCTCCTCCGGATTGCCCAGGTAACCGCCCGGTAATTCGTGGGTGTCATAACCCACCTCCTTGAGGATGCAGTCGATGAACCAGCCGCGGGCCAGTTCATCCTTGGGGTCCAGTTCCAGCGCCCGCTGCAGATGCTCCCGTCCACCCAGCCAGCGGTGCGGCTCCGGGGCGGCCGGTTCGCGGCGCGTCCACTCTTCCAGTGTGGGGAGAATGACCCGCTGGCGGAGCGGGTGCGGCAGCAGCAGGTGGCAGCCGTCGCGGGGATCGGCCTGGCGCAGCAGCCAGCGGATAAATCGTTGCCGCTCCGCAAACGCCGCACCTTCCAGCCCGGCGATGAACTGGTCCAGCTTGGCGAAAGCCTGCCGGCGTAAACCGTTCTGGCAATCCGTGCAATAAGCGGCAAAGGCGGCCCACTCAGGGAAGGCGCCCGCCGCCGCCACCGCCTCCTGCAAAGCCTGGTAATACCTCTCGCGCCAGAACCACATGCCCCTCAGTTTAAGAGCCGGGAAGCCCTCCTGCAACCGTATTGCTGGCCCACCATTCTGCATGTTTCATTTTGGGGATCGGAATGGGGGGCACCTGCCACCCTCAAAAAGGGTGCGTCCTGGCGCCTTCGGCGACCCTCCTCATCCAGGCCTTCTCTTATTCCCTGCCGCCCCCCGGTCGGTCTTCCTTGGTCGGTCTTCCTTGACGCCACCTTTTGGCGCGGGCAGCCTGGGCGGCCATGAAAAGCCCCGTGAATGCCTTTGCTGAAAACCCCCTGGCCAATGGCCATCCATCCCATCCTTCCGGCAGCAGCCCCATACTCCGTGGCCCGGCACCTCCCAACCAGCGGCCGTGGCTTTCGGTGATGCTGGCCCTGGCCGCCATCCTTGGGGCACGGCCCAAGGCGCAAGCGGCGCCGGAGGATATTGCCAAATATGCCGATCCCGGGGTCCGGGTGGCCCAGTTGATGGAAGGCGGCGGGGCGGTCATTGTCTCGAGCTTGAATATCCTGGCCAATGGCGATCTCTTCACCATCGCCTTCGTGTCGCGGGACCAGGCCGCCTCGGTGGACGTCACGGTGGCCGGGAAAATGGCGGTGATCGGCCGGATCTCCAAGGATCAGGGGCGCTCCTGGGGGCCGGCGTTCCGGGTGGTCGATTCCCCGGCGGACGGCAGCCGGACGGCCGTCGATCCCACCACGGTGGTGACGGGCGGCAAGATCCTGGTGCTCGCCCCCATGAGCGGGCCGCCGCAGCCGCCCTTTGACTATGGTGACCTGAAGCTGTGGAAGGTGGAGAGCGACGATCACGGCGCCACCTGGAGCCTGCCCGTTGAAATCCCGATCCCGCGGGCACGGCCCTGTGTATCAGGCCGCCCGGGCATCACGCTCCGGGATGGCACCATCCTCGTGCCTTACTGGTGGGATTTCATGTTCCAGACCGGGGCCAACGGCATGGCGGTGATTGGTGACATCCCGTGTGTGAGTGGCACCCTGATCTCCCGGGATGCCGGTTCCACCTGGCAGCTGAGCACCGATGTTTACGGCGAGTGGTCCGTGCAGCCCAAGGTGCTGCGGCCCGCGGACGAACCGGCCATCGTGGCGGTTTCCGACCGGGAGGTTTTCATGGTGCTGCGCTCCGCCCGGGCTGACGGCCGGGCCGAGGAAACCTGGAGCCACGATGGCGGCCGCACCTGGGAATCGCCCCGGCCCGGCCCGCTCCACGCTTTCAACACCCCCTCCGCGCTCTGGCGCCTGAAGAATGGCTGGGTGGCCCGCTTGTGGAATGACTCGCAGAATGCCACCCGGTATCCGCTGGTCATCGCCCTCAGCCAGGACCAGTGCCGCACCTGGTCGCGCCCGCGCACGATTGTGGGTTTCCCCGCCGGCAGCAAGTGGCCCGTCCAGGCCTCCTATCCGGGGGTGGTGGAAACGGCCGATGGATCCCTGGTGGCCGTGTGGTGCCACGTCACCCCGGAAGGCAAATGGTTGTGGGCCAGTGGCCGGTTCTCCCGGGATTGGGCCCTGGGCAATGCCGCCGCCCCAGCGCCGCGCCGTTGACCTTGCACACCCTGGCGCTGGTTCCGCGTCGGGCGGAGCATGGCGATGCCGGATGGTCCTGGGCACGACCGAATCAACCATCCCCGGCCATCAACCGGGGACAGCCACAAAAAACGCCCGGGACCCAAAATGGAAAGGCGCGGCGGGATGACTCCGCCCTTCCACTACGTGGCTGCTCTTTTCCTCTGGATCCCGTCCGCTCACCGTCCCGGCTTGGCCGGGAGCACGGCTCAAACCCGCTGGGCGGCAAACAGCAGCTGGATCTTGGCGGAAACCACCTCCGACAGGCGCTGGCGCACCGGGCCGAAGAGATCCCGGGGGAGGGGATCCGGGCGCGTCTGGGCGGCAGCCGCTTCGCGCAGCCCGCGGCACATGGCAATGCGGTTGTCCGCGTAGATGTTCAGCTTGGTGACGCCGCGGCGGACGGATTCCTGGATCTGATCGTCCGGCGTGCCTGAACCGCCGTGCAGGACCAGGGGCACATCGCTGGCGGCCCGGATCTCCGAAAGCCGCTGCTGGTTCAGGGTGGGCTGGGAGCGGTAGATGCCGTGGGAGGTGCCGATGGAAACCGCCAGCGCCGAGACGCCCGTCTCGGCCACAAACCTCCGAACCTCCTCGGGGTCGGTCAGCACCGATTCGGCGTGGGTCGTGGATTCGAGATCCAGCCCGCCCACGTGGCCCAGTTCGGCCTCGACGCTGACCCCCTGCCGGGCGGCAATGTCCACCGCCGCCCGCGTCAGGCGCACATTTTCGGCGAAAGGCAGGCTGGAGCCGTCGATCATCACCGAGGTAAATCCGAGGTCCACCGCCCGCTGGATGTCTTCCAGCTTCTGCGCGTGGTCGAGGTGCAGGACCACCGGGATATCATGGCCGGCGGCCACGGCGCGCACGAGGCCGGACACATAATTCCAGCCACGGCCCTCGAGGTCCGGGCCGATCAAGCCCATGAGGATCGCCGGGGCGCGGAGCGATTCGCAGGTCTCGAGGATGGTCCGCACCATGAGATCTTCCACACAGTCGAAGGCCGGCACGGCATAGCCGCCCGCCTGGGCCTTTTTCAATACGTCTTTGAGATTGCTTAGCATAAAGTGACTTTAAGATGGTTTGTTGGGTGGCCAGGCCCCGGGTGCTTTGGCCAGCCGGGGAGCTTCAGTGCATCAGCAGCCCGCCGTTTACATGCAGGCTGCAGCCAGTGATGTAGCTGGCGCCGCCGGAAGCCAGGAACAGCACCGCCGGCACCACTTCCGCCGGGTCCGCAAAACGCCGCAGGGGGATGCGGCTGAGGTATTGGTCGCGGTGCTCCTTGATGGCTTCGGTGGTCATATCCGTGACCATGAACCCCGGCGACACGGAGTTGACAAGGATCCCGTGGGGCGCCATTTCCCGGGCCAGGGAGATGGTGAAATTCGCCAGGCCGGCCTTGGCGCAGGCATAATGGGCATGCCCGGTGGTGGTCCCGTAATAGGCGGTCAGCGAGGTGATATTGACAATCCGCCCGGGCCGGTGGTCCCGCAGCCAGAGGCGCACCGCCTCGCGGCAGGTCAGGAACGGTCCGGTCAGGTTGACGGCCAGGTTCTGTTCCCATTCGGTTTCGCTCATGTCCTTCACGAGCGACTTCGGCCAGTAGCCGGCGTTGTTGATCAGGACATCCAACGGCCCCAGTTCCGCCTCGATCCGCTCGAACATCCGGCGCACCTGGGCCGCTTTGGAGATGTCCCCCCGGACCGCCATGGCCTGGATGCCCGCCCGGCTTCGCATATCCGCCAGCCATTGGCCGGGCTGGGTGCGCAGGTAATTGACCGCCACGTGGGCTCCTTCCGCAGCCAGTCCCTGGCAGATGGCCCGCCCCAACCCGCGGGAGCCGCCGGTGACCAACACCACTTTATTTTTTAAACCCAGATCCATAATCAAACCGTGCTGAACATCGATAATCCAATTTTCGGGCGTTTATCTAATCAGGAACCGGTTTATAAGGGAACTGTTTTCCGCGAATGGTTGACGCTCTGCCGGGCCGGGCCGGAATCCCAACTAACGGCCCAGGCTTGACACCGCGGCCCGGATGGCGCATCGCATAGCCGATGAATCGAAGCGAGATAATCCAGCGCCTGGTGGATCCGGGCGTCATTGCCGTGGTGCGCGCGCAAAATGCGGAGCAGGTCCCACCCCTCACCGAGGCGTTGCTGGCCGGCGGGGTGATCGCCGTGGAAATCACCATGACCACCCCCAACGCCATCGCGGCCATCCGCGCCGCCGCCGCCCGGTTTGGGGATCGCGCGCTGCTGGGAGTGGGCACCGTGCTGGACGCCGCCACCGCGCAGGCCGCCCTGGAAGCCGGGGCGCAATTCGTGGTCAGCCCCATCGCCCGCCTGGAATTGGTGGCCGTGGTGCACGCGGCGGACCGCCCGGTGATGCTCGGCGCCTACACTCCCACCGAGGCCCAGGCAGTCCATGAAAGCGGGGCCGATTTCGTGAAAATTTTCCCCGCCGATGGCCTCGGGCCGGGCTACATCAAGGCGCTGCGAGCCCCCCTGCCGCATCTGAAGATCATCCCCACCGGCGGGGTGGATGCGAACAACGCGGCCGAGTGGATCAAAGCAGGTTGCGCCGCCTTGGGCGCCGGCTCCTGCCTGGTCTCCGCCAAAATCCTACAGGAGGCCAACTGGACCGAACTCACCCGGCTCGCCGCCGATTTTGTCCAGAAGGTCCGAACTGCCCGCGCACCCAAGACGTAAACGATCGGGCAAAAAGTCATCACGGGTGGATTGGAAAGAATAACAGGAGGGATTGATTGGCAATTAAACCCTCCAGCACCTGATTCGGCTGGCATTGACGAACCCTCTCAGCCCAAAAACTGCCTGAGAAAAAACGGAATCGCCTTCAACCGCAGAAAAATTTCAGGAGGGGCCGGTTTTCTGTAGGATGCTTCTCTTGGCCGCACCGTAACCATTAAAGCGGTCGTTTGGTTGGGATATTTTCTTAAAGCATTGGTGGTTGGGAGTATATAACCACCAGAACGGGACTGATGTCACTTTTTGTGTTGGGTGCCAGGATCTTCGGCACCACCAATTTGCTCCCAAATCCAGAAGCACGGTCGAGTTGAAAGCCAAAAGCGTCGCCAAAAACCACGGGCGCCCTTCACTCACCAAATTACCTTTGTCTGATCAGGAAACCGATAGTTGGATTTTCCCTGGTTTTCCGATTCCTGGGATGAGGCTGAGGTTTCCCACCGTGGAAAATATCCAACTGGGTTCCGTTTTTTTTTTAATGCACATGCCGATTGCTTTCCGGCCCAGCCAATTTCCCCATTGAAAAGAACCTCGAGGTTAAACCCAAATCCCCGGCCGTATTCTGGGGCGGGGAAGTTCGGGTGGGGACTGGATTTGAGCCGAAGTTCCGTGGGAATGGGTTTTGAAGGGTTTCAGATTGTTTTGTAAGTTGCTTGTATCGTGTGCATTATGTCGCTTTTTTCCGAACCGGATGGCAGTCAAAATTTAATTCATTACCCACTTGACAGCAACCAGTAAGAGCTTAATAATGTGCGCATTACTACAGTTGCTCTTAGTTTGGTAATTCCGCTTAAAAAATACTGTGGTGGGGGAGAGGAGGATTGGCGCAGCAACTGCCAATCGGTTGGGATTATCAGGGTGGTCCGGGATGCCGAATAAAGCCCCGGTTGATTTTTTGCTTGTAGAGTCGGTCGGAATTATAGAGACTAATGCGACTGAATTGTACAAATATGTATGATTGGAAACGCAAGATATAGGGTATTCCCTTGGAGCCAAACGGCGGATTCGGCAGACACTCCCCGTTCTTAGGGGAGTACCCTGTGTCTTCCTATTCCTAAACCAAAAAACCTAAACACTAACTAATGATGAAAAACAAACAAATCAAAATCACACGAGCGGCAGGTCTCGCGGCCTCCATGGTTTTAGCTGGCGGCGCTAGCGCCATCGCCCAGCCCAGTCAGCCAAGCGCTGCGGCTTCAATTGACGAAGTTGCCGGATATTTTGGCACCACCGCTGCTGATTTGACCACCAATCCCACCAGCATTTTAAATCATTTCATGTATGGCGATACGAATAAACTGAATGCAGTTTATGCGTTGGCCAAACCCACCGGTCTGTATTCCAACGACTTGGCCGCGGCGAGGTCTTCCTTCGCGTATGCCGCCGGGAACAACATGAGTCCCGATCAGTTCATGCAAATGGCTGCCTTGCCTGGTGCACAAGCCATGCGCTCGGGCGATCCCATCGCCAATACTGAGTTCCTGAAGGCCTTCCGGTCGACTCCGCAGTCTTATGTTGCCTCCGCCTACGGTGTCAGTGCGGCGAACTTGAACTCCAAGCAGGCCCAGACGCTCGGCAAGGAGTATTTCCAGCAAGCTGGAATGGCCTATCAGAACTTTGTAAACTCTGTTTATACCAATAACCTCAGTGGTTTGCTGGTTTCGACGAATCCCGCAGTCGCCATCCCTGGTTATTCCGCCACCGCCGGAACCAACTACGTGCCGGCTCAAGTGTTGGGCACCAACTCCCAGGCAGCTCTGGCCCAAGCCGTCAACGCCTTCTCCAAAGCCAATGATCTGGCTGCGACGAAGATCGCTGCCGGCAGCGCCGAGAATCCCAGCAACCTGCGCATGAATCGCACGGTCATGGGTATGCTGACTGCTCCCGCGAGTTCTGGCCAGGCTGAAGGCGGATTCTTCAGTAATTTCGGCCTGAACGGTGGGTTGTTCTACAACCATTCCGAATTGGACAACGACATCGGCGCCATCCAGACCTTCGGCACCGAAATCGGTGGCTCGATGGGCGGCGACCGCTTCCTGGCGTCCGTCACGGTTCCGTTGTATTACACTTGGATGCCCAAGGCTTGGGGTGACTCGTTCGCTTATGGTGTTGATGTTGCCGCTTCCTACGAAGTGCTCAAAGGCCTTCGTTTGGGCGTCAATGGTAATATCATCAATAACGACACCGACATGTTCAACTCCCGGTTCTCCTGGCAGGTTGGCCCCACGGTGTCCTACGGCATCGCCATCAATGATCGGTTCCATGTCAATTTGGGCACGATCTTCAATTACGGCGGTATCGAAAGCGGAGAAGAGACTTGGATGAGCGGTTACGGCATCGGCCTCGGCGTGAAACTGACCGACAAGATGACCTTGACCCCATACTATGCCTACTATCGCGATCTGGATGCCCTCAGTGGCTTTGATCCTGATTGGCATGATGTCGGTCTGCAACTCAATGCCCAGATCAATCCCAAGTGGAGCTTCGCTGGTGGTGTTAAATCCTCCCTCGGAGAACACCTCGGGACGATCAAGGTTGATTACAATATCAACGTCTATCTGAGCACCTGCTACAAGTTCTAATTGGAGCTTAATAGGTAACGTTCAGTTTTGCCTGAAAAAGGCGAATTTGGAGTGGCGGTCAATGATCTTGGCCGCCACTTTTTTTCTTCGCACCAGATTGTCAGCCGGCCACTTTATGGTGGTAAAACATCCGAAAGGGCCGCCCAAATCCGCAATGCCACTGCGGTTCTAACCCCATCTTTTGAAGCCTTCCCCTTCCAGCCTGCTTGAAACCGTTACCGGCTTGATTGAAAAAGTCGCTTTTTTCAATGAGGATACTGGTTTCGCGGTGCTCAAAGTAAAAACGCCAAACCAACGGGATTTGGTCACCGTAGTGGGGCAATTGGCCACGGTTTCAGCCGGAGAATGGCTTACCGCGGAAGGGCATTGGCGGCAAAACCGGGATTATGGCCCGGAATTGCAGGCCGTCAATTTGAGATCCTCCCCGCCCACCACCCGGGAGGGAATCGAAAAATACCTCGGCAGTGGATTGGTTAAAGGCATCGGGCCAGTCTATGCCAAAAAACTTGTGGCGCGCTTCGGCGAGTTGATTTTCGACATCATCGAGCAATTTTCCGCCCGCTTGGAGGAGGTGGAAGGCATCGGCCCCAAACGCCGTAAAATCATAAAAGCAGCCTGGGATGTTCAAAAAGTGGTCCGCCAGATCATGGTTTTTTTGCATTCTCATGGCGTCAGCACCAGTCGGGCGGTTCGAATTCATAAAGTTTACGGGGAAAAAGCGATTGAGCAGGTCCGCCAAAATCCTTATGCCCTGGCCCGGGACATCCCTGGCATTGGTTTCAAAACTGCCGACCAGATCGCGCTGAAATCGGGAATCCCCCCCAATTCCCTCCTGCGGGCCGAGGCCTCCTTGAATCATTTGCTGCAGGAAGCGGCGGCCCATGGCCACTGTGCGCTTCCAGTTCAGGATTTGTTGACCCAGGCCTATGAACTGCTGGCCATTGAAGAGAATAACTTGCCAAAAGCTTTGGATCGGTCCGTGCAAAGCGGGGATTTGGTACGGGAATTCATTCAAGGCGTTGATCTGGTTTATTTGCCGCACTTGAAGCAGGCTGAAGAGGAAATTGCCCAGCGGATTAAAATCCTGCGCATCGGCGGCAACGGTTATCCCCGCATCGATCTGGAGAAAGCCATGGCCTGGTACCAGGAAAAGACCGGTCAAATCCTGGCTAACACTCAAAGAGCGGCCGTCGAATTGGTGATAACCAACCGGTCAACTATAATCACCGGTGGCCCGGGCGTCGGCAAAACCACCATTGTCAAAGCCATCCTTTCCATTCTTTGCGCCAAGAAGGTGCGGTGCCTCCTGTGTGCCCCCACCGGCCGGGCCGCCAAACGGCTTTCGGAAACCACCGGCCAGGCCGCCAAAACCATCCATCGTTTGCTGGAAATCAAGGGGCCGAACCGGTTTGAAAGGAACGAAAACCACCCGCTCGAAGTGGATTTGCTGATCGTCGATGAATGTTCCATGGTGGATGTGAGCCTGATGCAGCACCTTTTGCGGGCGGTGCCGCCCGGCGCCAACTTGCTGCTGGTGGGGGATGTGGACCAATTGCCTTCCGTAGGCCCCGGTGCCGTCCTGGCGCATCTGATCCAGAGCGGGTTGCTGCCCGTGGTCACCTTGACGGAGGTGTTTCGCCAGGCGGCCCACAGCCAGATCATTTTGAACGCCCACCGCATCAACCAGGGATTGCTGCCGGAAACCACGCCCAAGGGATGCGATACCGATTTTTATTTTGTCGAACGCGAAAATCCCGATTCCATCCTGCAATTGGTGCTGGAGATGGTCAAAACCCGCATTCCGGCCAAATTGGGATGCGATCCGGTGCGGGATATCCAGGTGCTGTGCCCGATGAACCGGGGCAGCTTGGGCGTGCGGGAGATGAACCAGCGCTTGCAGGAGGTTTTGAATCCGCCCCAGGAGGGGGTTCCGCAGGTCGAAAAATACGGCACCGTGTTCCGGGTGGGGGATAAAGTCATCCAAATGCAAAACGACTATGACAAGGAGGTCTTTAATGGGGATATTGGCCAGATCACGGAGATCGATTCCGTGGACCAGGCCGTGCGGGTGCAGTTCGATCAACGGGAGGCGCTGTATGAATTCGGGGAATTGGATGAAATGGCCTTGGCCTACGCGGTGACGATCCACAAATCCCAAGGCTCGGAATTCCCGGCGGTGGTCATTCCGCTGGCCATGCAACATTATGTCATGCTCCAGCGTAACCTCGTTTACACCGGCATCACGCGGGGACGCCGGCTGGTGCTGGTGGCAGGCCAGAAAAAGGCCTTGGCCATGGCCGTGAAGAACCATCGCCAGGAACCCAGGCATTCGGGCCTCCTGGCTCGGTTGCGAATCGATTGAGCCGCGAAACGGGCGCGGAAAGGGGCGCGGATCAACCGGTGGTCATGCGGCTGGAATAGCTCGCCACCACCCAGTCGCTCAGGAATTTATCGGGCGCTTCGACCGCCGGTACGTCGAGGCTGAATTCCTGCTGCCCCGTGTTCTGGGCGATCAACCGGAGGCCGAACTGGTAATCCTTGAACAGCCGTGCGCACAATTCCGCCGCCCGCACCCCCTGTTCCCGGGCCAGTTGCACGAGCCGGCT
>CAIMWS010000293.1 GCA_903845125.1 uncultured Verrucomicrobiota bacterium | reverse complement strand
GCAGCAGATGGAATTGATGCGGTGGTGGGCCATCTCGACCAACCGGATGCCGGGAATGGCCTGCAGCAGAGCCCGGGGCTCCTCGTATTTTCCCGCCCGCCGCCCGAGGCAGCAGGCATCGTGATACGTGACCGTATAGTTGAGTTTTTTCTTGAATAGCGGTTTCAGCCGCTCCAGGTAAGGCACGAAGAAGGTGGAAGTTTGCTCCACTGGGTAACCAAAGCCGTACATGGGATAACGGATGCGGAAGGCGTTGAACGCGTGGGCGTCGCCGGTCACGATCCGGTTGAATTTATATTTATGGAAGATGGCCATGTTGTAGTCGGTGAGGGTCTCAAACAGGCCCGATTCCCAGGTCAGCTGGCCGCAATCCCCCGCGCATTTTTCCTCGTTGCCGAGGATCGCGAAATCAATGCCCAGGGCGTGGAACAGCCTGGCGACGGCCCGACTGTTGTCCTGGCCGCGGCTGTAATAGGAGGTGTAACACTCCACAAACCAGAGCACATCCACCGGTCGCTTGAGCTCGGCGAGAATCGGCACCGGGATTTTGGAGGTGGCGGTCCACGCGGCGCGCTTGCGGGATGATTCGCCCATGGGATTGCCGTAGCGCAGCGTATTCTGGAGCGCTTTCTGCAGTTCAGCGGGCATCTCGGGCAGGTTGACCAGCGTCTGCTCCTTGACCAGCGGCAGGAGGATATCCGAGAGCCGGATGCCCCGCGGGCACTTGGCCATGCACGCATAGCAGGCCACACAACGCAGCATGCTGTCTGAGTGGAACACCTCCTCCACATTGCCGCGGCGCAGCAGGTTGATGATGCGGCGCGGCGGGTAGTCCATGTATTCCCCATAGGGACAGGTGCCGGCGCAGGTGCCGCATTGGATGCAGCTGAGGATCCGTTTGCCCTCAGGCGATGACAATATGGTTTCCAGGGTCGTCCTGGGCGAACACTCCGGGGCTTCGGCGGTTGTTACCATGGCGGTTTCTCCTTTCGTGGGTCAGGCCAGCGCTTCGGCAACCAATTCGGCAATGTCTTTCACCACCAGGCGTCCCTCCTGACCGGTGGTCTTGATGGCGTCGCGGAACATGACGATATCTTTGGGGCAGGCCACGGCCAGCGTGGTCACCTGCTCCAGCGCGGCGGCTTCGCGGACCCGGCTTTCGGCCGGGCGCTCCTTGATGCCTGGGGCATCCTCCATCCAGATCCGCCCCCCGCCCGCCCCGCAGCAGTAGCTCCAAAGCCGGTTGCGGGGCATCTCCACCACCTCGCAGCCCAACTGCCGCAGGAGGTTCCGGGACGGCTCATATATTTGATTATACCGGCCAAGGTAGCAGGGATCGTGGTAGGTGACCCGGCGCGGGATTTTCCGGGCCAGAGGGAGCCGCCCGGAGGTTATCAACTGCTCCAGCAACTCGGTGTAGTGAACGACCGTCACGGCCGGATCTTCCCAGCGGTATTCGTTCTTCAGCGTGTTGTAGGTATGCGGATCGGTGGTGACGATGGTCTGGAACCTGGCCTTGGCCAGCGTCTGCTGGTTCTTCTCCCGCAGCAGGTCGAACAACCCCTCCTCGCCCACCCGGCGGACATCGTTGCCCGCGTTGCGTTCCCCTTCGTAAAGAATGCCAAAATCCACGCCCGCCTTTTGGAACAGGCCGGCGGTAAGTTTGGTGATCGCCTCCAGGCGGGGATCGAACGAGGCATAATCGCCCAGGAACCAGAGGTATTGCACCGCCTCCTGGCGGGCATCCTTGATCTTCCAGCCGAGGCTCTGGGTCCACCGGGCACGCAGGCGGTCGGATTTCCCGAACGAATTGCCGTAGCGGGTGAGATGGGCGAGCATGTCCTGCACCGTGCGGTCGAGCGTCCCCTGCCCGACCAGAGAGCGGCGCATCTGCACGATGATGGGGACCTGCTCATTGAGCACGGCGCAGCGCTCCATGCAGGCCAGGCAGGTGGTGCAGGCCCATATTTCCGCCTCCTTCACGGTCTCCCCCACGAAGGCCGGCTGGCCAGGGCCGCCCGCGCCCTGGCCGCCCAAGCCCGCTGCCAAGGCATGTTGCTTCAGCTTTTGGATGATTTGCTGAGGTGAGAGCGCGTAACCGGAAGTCTGGGCCGGGCAGATCCGGTCGCAACGGCCGCACTCGGCGCAGGAAAATCCGCTGAGCAACTGTTTCCAGGTGAACTCGTTCCAGCAACTGGCGCCGCCGGCCTGGTCTTCCTGGGCGCCGGCAATCCCCAGATCCCCGGCCGGGCGCAGGCTGCCAAAAAAGACGTTGAAGGGCGAAGCCAGCAAGTGGCAATGCTTGGAGTATGGCAGGTAAACCAGGAAGGCCAGCACGATGATCATATGCAGCCACCACATGGCCTGGAACCAGCCCCGGGCCGCCCCGGCCAGGGCGGGAGTCCGCTGGATCAGCCCGGCCAGCGCGCCGCTTAAAATGGGCAGGCTGGCGGCCGGGCCTTCCGCGGCCTGGCGGAAGCCCAGGCCCAACAAGGTGCTCAACATCAGCAAAGCGATCAGGCTCAAGATGAGGTTGGCATCCAGGCTCAAATGCAGAAAGGGGGGCGGGAAAAAGGCCCGCCGGGCCGCCGCCACGCCCAGGGCTATCAATACCAGCAGGGAAAAGGCTTCCAACAGGAAGGCCACGATCCCGACCTCGTCCGGGTAAGGCACCGGCAGGAACGGGAACAAGCCCCGGATCAGGCTCCAATTAAAGCAGGCCGCATAAACCACGAATCCCCAAAAGATCAGGAAATGAGGCAGCCCGATGCTACGCTCCTGGAAAATGCGCCGTTGCAGGAGCACATGCCGGATGAAATGCCGCACCCGCTGCCCGAGCTGGCCAAACCGGTTTTCAGGCCGGGCTTGCCGCAGCAGGCCGATGATCTGCCAGGCCCGGCGGCCAAACACGCCGAAACTGGCGATGGCCAGCAGCCAGAGCACCGCCCAGCCCGGCACTCCCAGAAGGTTGATTCGGACAGGATCCATAACGATTTCCTGGCTTTGGGGATTCCCATCTAGGCGCCTTTGCGCGCTTTGATGGCTTCGGTCAATACCGGCAATATTTCCAGCAGGTCGCCGCAAATCCCGTAGTGGGCGACGTCGAAAATGGGTGCCGCCGCATCCTTGTTGATGGCGATGGTCAGCGCGGAGTTCTTCATGCCCTCGACATGTTCCGGCGCCCCGCTGAGGCCGGCCGCCAGGTAGCATTTCGGCTTCACGGTCATGCCTGATTTGCCGACCTGCCGGGTCAGCGGCAGCCACCCCTGGTCGATCACCGGGCGCGAGGCACATACCGCGCCCTGCAACACCGCCGCCAAATCCTCCGCCAGGCTGAGATTATCCTGGGACTCGATCCCCCGCCCCACCGCCACCAGGACCTCCTGTTTGGTGATATCCACATCGGTGGCGTCCGGCTCGATCAAGCGCTTGAACACGACCCGGCCCGCCTCCACGGGCAGATCAATTTTCTCCACGGTGGGAGCCCGCTCGCTTTGGCCGGCATCGGGGGGGAAGGAGCCGGGGTAAAGGCTGACGATGCCACGGTTGTCCGGCAACCGCAGGTCAGCCAGGATTTTGCCGCCAAACAGCAAGCTGGTGAAGGTCAGCACGCCGTCCGTGGCGTTAACCGCTTTGCAGAAATTGACGTACGGCCATTGCAGCCGCAGCGCGAGCTTCGCCCCAATGCCCATGCAGATATTGGTGCCCGCCACCAGCACCAGCCGGGCTGGCCGCCGGGCCAGCAACTGCTGCAACAGGGGCACGGTGGACTCGGAGGACATCATGGCCGCCGGGGCTTGCTCCACGGCCAGGACTGTGTCGGCCGCGCCCAGCCGGGCCGCCAGCCGGGCCGTGTCCGCACCGATCACCACCGCGGCCACCTGGCCATGCAACGCGGCGGCCAGGGTGCGGGCCACACCCAGCATCTCGAAGGTGATCTCGGTGGCTTCGCCTTTGAAGTGTTCGGCCAAAACCAAAATATCCGTATTCATGATCGATTTTGGGTTGAGGGTTTGAATTCGGTTCAGACGATCCCACGCTGATGCAGGATCTCCACCAGGCGCCGGGAAGCCTCCTCCGGGCTGCCCTCCACCATGACGGCCCGGCCGGTTGCCTCCGGGACATACATCCGGCTGATTTCCAGGGCAAAGGCCGGATCGGGCGGAGCCACCCCGGCGGCGCCCAAGGTGGCGCTTTTCATGAAGGACCGGATTTTGGCGATCGGCACATACCGGGGCGGCCGGGCGGCCGCCTGAATACCGATCACCGCGGGCAGATCAACCTCATATTCACCCCGCAGCCCGCCGAAAAACTCTTTGATGGCCGTCACCTTTTGCCCGCTGGCATCCAGCGCCAACCCGGTGACCACCCCCACAAACGGCCACTGCAGCATTTCCGCCAGACAGGGCCCCATTTCCCCCTCCAAGTCGTCGATGGCATAAGAGCCGGTCAAAAGGAGCGTGTCCGGCGCCTGCCGTTGCGGGTCGGCCCGCAGCCAGGAAGCCAGGGCCCGGGCCGTGGCCAGCGATCCCACCACCGTTTGATCGACATTAAGTTTGATGGCCTGATCGGCGCCTTTGGCCAGCGCCTTAAACAGCGCCTCATCCACCTCCGGTGCCGTCAGGGTCACCACCGTCACCCGGCCCCCATGTTTTTCCTTCAACAGCAGGGCTTGTTCGAGCGCGTGGTCGCTGGGTTCGCTCAGGATCATGCGCAGCGTGTCCTGATCCAATGATTTGCCATCCGCAGCCACCACCAATTCCTCGACGACATCGGGAACCATCTTGAGCATTACGATCGTATTCACAGGCCTCCTTCTCCTCTGAAGGTTGTTTTATGGTTTAGTTATTCTAATTTAAAAGGTCATCATTGGGGATGTGTTTTGGATTTCCGGCGGAGGTTGGCGGCCATCGAAGGCCCGGGGCAGGAAAACGCCACCCACCCGCCAGGATGCTGATAACAAGGGTCCCTGAAGTGATAAGCCGCGGATTCAGGCTGGTTGACGATCGCTTCATGGCCTCAATCTACTATTAACACACCTGATGCATAAGTCTTTGCGGAAATTGGCAAAGACTGGCTATTATTTGCTATTACTACCAACCGTTAATTTAGTCATCTTTTATTTCACTAATGCTTAAAACTCAATGGATTGCGATTTACTAATGATCCCAGCCAGGGATGGAAGGGGGGGATTCCCGCGGCCACCGGGCGTCCAACCAGCGGAAAATTCCCGGGCGATTTGAGTGTTTACACGGCAAATCCCCCTTGCGACAATCGCCACCAGTGGCTGGCTTGGGAAGCCAATCCGGGAAAAACAGTAAAGAGCCATGAAATTATTAGGCATCCAATGTCGTTTTCAAGATGGGATCCACCACGCGCGCATCAGCCTCGCCGAACCTGGCAGTGAACCGGCTCCGGGGCAGGCGCTGGAGGTCGCCTTCCCGGCCGGTCCCGGCCCGGAAGAGTGGGAACTGTGGCGATGGTATTGGGAGGAGGCGGCGCAGGCTCCGTGGGCGGCGGCAGCATCCAGGATGGAAGCGGCGGAAAAACTGCTGTCCCAAACCGGCCCGGCGCTCTACCAATCCGTGCTGGGCTCCACCCAAGTACAACAGTTGCTCGCGGAGGCGGCGGATCATCCGGCCGGCCTGCGCCTCACCGTGGAGACCGGGGATTGGGAATCAGCACGGCTGCCGTGGGAACTGATGCCGGATCCGGCTTCCGGTAAATTCGCCGGTGTCAGCCGCCAGGCAGCGCCTGGTGCCCGCGGCCAAGGCGGCCTCCCAACCGCCAGCCTCCCGGATTCCGGAGCATCCGCCCTGAAAGTGCTGGCGGTGATGGGGAAGCCCGGCGGTACCGACGAGACGGGCTATCAACCCGTGATCCGGCTGCTGGCCGAAATGTGCCGGCCCCATCCCCAACGCATCCACCTGGAGCTGTTGTGGCCACCAGATTTTACCACCCTGGCGGCCCGGGTGACGTCAGGACCCGGCCCATACCATCTTTTGCTTTACTCGGGCCCCATGATTCCCGACCCGGACAGCGGAGAGCCGGCGCTGGCCCTGAACGGCCCGGGCAATTCCGTGGCGGCAGTGAGCCTTGAAAAGTTTGGGCAAACCATGGCCGGGGCCCGGATTCCGATCGTCTGCCTGGATGCCTGCGGGCCGGATCCGGCGCACGGGCAAGGCGGCTTCCGCCAAGCCGGTTTCCGGCTCTGCCAGGCCGGCGTGGAAAACGTGCTCGTCCTGCCGTTCGCCCTGCCGCCCAAGACCCGGGCGCGCTTCTGGGGAAGGGTCTGGGAAAGCCTGTTGAAGGGCGAGGACACCGTGCAGGCCCTGGCCGCGGGCCGGGAAGATTTGCGGGCGGATCCCCTCCGTTTCTCGCCCCGGGGCGGGATCGCTCAGCAGGACTGGATGACCCCGATGGGGTTCACCCGGGCGCCCTGGCGCCTGGCCTATTCGGGCCAGCCGCCGGCGCGCCTGAGCCAGGCGCGTTTGGTGGATCAGCCGGCCCGGACCGCTGCCGAGCAGGACTGCCCGGAACCACCGCTCCACGGATTGTCCGGACGGGACCGGGCGCTTTACGATCTGCGGCTTGCCTTCGACCAGAGCCAGGTGGTCCTGCTGACCGGCCCCGGGGGCATCGGCAAATCCGCGACCGCCACCGGCCTGGCGCGGTGGCTGGCGGAAACCGGCGGCATTGCCGGCCCCATCTTGTATTTCCCCTTTCAGCATCACCCCAGCCTCGCCCAAATTTACGATCGCGTGGGCGCCATCTTCCTGGCCGCCGCCCGGACTCTGCCGGAGGATACCTGGCAGGTGCTGCCGCCGGAGCAACGCCGGCAGCAGGCCTGGGAGTTGCTCCGGGAGCATCCCTGCCTGATGATCTGGGATAATTTCCAAACGGTCACCGGCGAGGCCGGCGGAGCTTCCGCCGTTTACCCTCCTCCGGAGCGGGAGGAGCTCCGCCAGTTCCTCGCGGCACTGCGGGGCGGCCAAACCCGGATTCTGATCACCAGCCGTCAGGACGAGCTTTGGCTGGGGGATATTTGCCAGCGGCTTTCCCTGCCGGGCCTGGCCTTGAGCGGCGCCCAGGAATTGGCCCTCAAGGTGCTCGCCGCCCTGGGCACTTCCCAGCGCCAGCTCCAGACGCTGCCCCCCTTCAACGAGCTGTTGAACCATCTGCAAGGGCATCCCCTGGCGATCCAGATCCTCGCTCCCGACCTGCGCCGGCGCCCGCCCGACGACCTCTGGCAAGCCCTGAGGAACGCCGGCGCCCGCCCGGAGGAACCGGATAATTTTTCCGCGGTGGTCCGCTACCGGCTGGGCACCCTGGATCCGGTGCTGCGCCAACGGCTGGCCATCCTCGGCTTGTTCCAGGGACACGTGACCGCCCGGGTATTGACGGCCATGAGCACCCTGCCCGGCGTTCCGCCCGTCCTGCATGAGCTGGACCGAGAAGACTGGCTCCGGCTGCTGGAGGCGGGGGCCGAAATGGGCTTGCTGCGCCGGGCCAACGAAGGCGCTTATGCCATCCCACCCGCCCTCCAGCCGTGCTTCCGGGAGCTGTTGTTGGAAGTTTTTCCGGACCAACTGGCCTGGCTGGAGCGCACGTTCTGCCAGGTCTGCGGCCGCGCCGGCAACCAACTGTTCCAAATCCTCCAGGCCAGCCCGGATTTCGCGGTTTCCCTCCTGCGGATGGAGCAGCACAACCTGGTCCACGCCTTCCGCCTGGCACGCCAGTTCAAAGATTACGAAAGCCTCAAGGAAATCCTGTGCGGCCTGCGCGCCATGCTGCTGAACCAGGGCCGCTGGACGGAGTGGGAAATGGCCATCGGACACCTGGAGCGCGAAATGGCGCCCCTGGCGGAGGATCCCTCCGCCCAGTCCGAGGTGATCTGGTTCCGGGTTTTAGGCCACCGGGCGGAAATCTGCGAATACCGCCGGGATTACGCCCGCCTGCGGGAAATCCACCAGAGCCTGAAAGCCCGACATCCGTTCCTCGGGGAAGGCGGGCAGCAGACCGACGTGCTGGATGACCTGGCCGCCATCGCCGCCACCCGCAAGCTCTACGATGAAGCGGAGCGTTTTTACCTCAAAAGCCTGGCGGTGAAAGAACGTTTCGGCGACCTGCCCGGCCAGGTGGCCACCTTGCGCCAACTGGGCAAGCTGGCCGAAGCGCACCGAGAAACCCGCCTGGCCAACCAATATTTCCAGAGGGCCGGGGAGGTCCGCACTTAAGGGAACCGGGAGACACTTTTTTCGCCATCCTCCATAAACGCAAACTGGTTTCCAGGGGCACGAACGTCAACCTTCAGATCATCCGCGGCCGTCAGCTGGCGGTTATCGAAGGAACAAGCCACCCCGGTGGGCGGAAGGCACCGTGGCATAGGGAAGTCCAACGCGGGCAGCCGGGGCGGGGCGTGCTTGACTGGCCTCGCGCCCGGTGTATACACAACTGCAAAGCCCGTTGAGCATGGGAGTCAATTCATGAAACACGCCACCCGAACTGCCTGTACGGCAGGCGCCGCCGGCGTCGCCAGCGCCGCGAGCGGCACCAACGCCGCCTGCGGCAGAGGCCAGGCCGGCTGGCGGCCAGGCGCTGTCCCCGCTCCCGGCCACGGAACTGGCTCATTCTGGAAGGAGCCCCGCGCACGCAACGCGCGCCCAGGCCGGATTTCCTCATGGATCCTGATTGGTTTTATGGTGGTCCTGCCCGGCCTTTTCGTCCTGGGGGCGAGGGCGGGCAGTGTGGTGGTGTTCAACGAAATCATGTATCACCCGGCCACGAACGAAGCGGCCCTGGAATGGGTGGAACTCCACAACCAGATGTCCGTGGATGTGGATTTGTCCGGCTGGGGCCTGGCCGGGGGCATTACCTATGCTTTCCCGAGCAATTCAATCATCAAAGGCCGGGGCTTCCTGGTGGTTGCCCGGGCGCCGGAAGCGCTCCAATCAGCCGCGGGCATCACCCAGGTTTTCGGCCCCTTCAGCGGCCGCCTGTCCAATGGAGGCGAGAAGCTCGAACTGCGGGATCTGAGCCAGCGGCTGATGGATGAAATCAGCTATGACACCGATGGCGCCTGGCCGGCCGGCGCCGATGGCTCGGGTGGGTCGCTGGCCAAAAAACATCCGAATCTCGCCAGCCAGCCGGCGGAAAATTGGACCGTGAGCGCGGAAATCGGCGGGACGCCGGGCGCGGCGAATTTTCCCGTGCCCCCCCCACCCCCCAGCCTCGTCTTTAATGAGGTGTCCAGCGCGTCGGAGGCCGGTTTCTGGATCGAGATCATCAACCCCGGCAGCGCCACCGTGGATCTGGCGGGCGTGGCAGTGGCGCGCACCGGGGAGAGCGCACCGGCTTGCACGCTGCCAACCCAGGCGCTGCCGCCGGGCGGATTAGTTCAGCTGCCTCAGGCCCAGCTTGGATTCGGCGCGGCCAGCGGGCAGAAGCTTTTCCTCTTCGCGCCCGGCCGGGAGCGGCTGCTGGATGCGGTGGCCGTCAAGACCAGCGGGCGCGGGCGCCATCCGGATGGGGCCGGCTCCTGGATGTATCCAGCGGCACCGACGCCCGGGGCGTCAAACACCTTCAACTTGCACAACGAAATTGTCTTCAACGAAGTCATGTACCACCACCGGCCGATCGACCCCCGGCCCGCGGTGACGAATAACCTGACCGTGCTGGGCAGCACCGGCGCCTGGCGGTTCAATGACTCCGGCGCCGACCCCGGCAGCGCCTGGCGCGAGCGGGGCTACGAGGATGCCGCCTGGCCCCTGGGCGCGGGGCCGATGTATTTCCGCAGCGCGGCGCCGCCCGCGCCGACGGGCACCGTGCTCGCGGCGGGCCGCACGACTTATTATTTTCGGACCGGCTTCAATTTCACAGGCGCGGCGGGCAACCAAGCGCTCAACCTCTCCGGCACCATCGCGGATGGCGCGGTCATTTATCTGAACGGGACGGAGATTTCCCGGATCAACCTGTCGCCCGGCCCGGTCCACTATGCCACTCCGGCCAGCGGCCCGCCCGGCGGCGGCGCTTTCGGCCCCCTCACGCTGCCCGCGAACCTGCTGGTGCAGGGGCTGAATGTGCTCGCGGTGGAGGTGCACCAGTTCACCGCGGCCCTCACCGCCAGCGGCATCGTCCTGAGCGGCGGCGGGCTGGCGCTGGTGGAAGAGGGGCCCTTGGGGGGCACCCCGCCACCGAACCTCGCCCGGCAACCTGGCGCAGCGCCGTTCGCCATTGATTCGCTGGCGGGCTATCCCATCCACAACTTCACCGGGCTGACGGACGGCCACTACGGCAACGGAAACTCGTGGATCGGCAATTCCGGCAACCCGGGCTATGCCGGGGTGAGTTTCGGCGGATTGTTCACCATCAGCAGCATCGCCTTTGGACGCGATAACACGGCCACCTACAGCGACCGCACCCTCGGCACGTATCGCCTCTTATACACCCAGGCCGCCGCCCCGGGCACGGGCACCCCGTTCACGGGCAACGCCAGCACCGGCTGGGCGGTGATCGGCACGCTGAATTACCAGAATGCAGGAACCGGTCTCTTCGCCAACCCTTCCTGGCGGCACCGCTTCACCTTCACGCCGGTGGCGGCCACGGGCATCCGGCTGGAAGTTCCGGGCACCGGCATGGCGGCGGGCACATGCATCGATGAGCTGGAGGTGAACCCACCGGCCAATTCGGGGCCGGTCGCCTGGGGCGCCGAACTGGTGCTGACGACCACCCTCGCGCCCGCCCAGCCCTTCACTCCGTCCGGCGAGGAGTGGGTGGAACTGCACAACCGCAGCTCGAACCAGGTGGACCTGGCCGATTGGCAGCTGGACGGAGGCATCGGCTATCGCTTCCCGGCGGGCACGGTGATGCGGGCCGGCGGTTACCTGGTCGTGGCCCGGGAGGCGGCCGCACTCCAGGCCCTGTGGCCCGAGGTGGCCACCCAGATCCTCGGCAACTTCGCGAACCACCTGCGCCCAAACCAGGAGGTGAGCCTCAAAGACGCCGCCGGCAATCCCGTGAATGCGATCCGCATCCTCGGCGCCGGCTGGAGCGATGGCGGCGGCTCCAGCCTCGAACTGATCGACCCGCGCGCCGACAACAGCAATCCCGCGGCGTGGGCGGACAGCGCAGAAGGAGCGCGTAGCGCCTGGTGCCAGGTGACCTACCGGATGGCCGCCGGCCAGCGCTTCGGCTCCTCCACCTGGAACGAGTTCCGCCTGGGGATGCTCACGGAGGGGGAGACACTGGTGGATGACGTGAGCCTGGTGCGGGATCCCGATGGTGCCCGGGAGCAGTTGATCCAGAACGGGGACTTTGAGGCCACCCCGGGCAACACCCACTGGCGGATGCTGGGCAATCATGGGCGGAGCCAGATCATCCCCGATCCGGACCAGGCCGCCAACCACGTGCTCAAGGTCGTCGCCACCAGCGCCGCTGAAACCAGCCACAACCACATTGAGTCTTCGTTGGTGAACAACACCGCGCTGGTCGATGGCCAGGAATACGAGGTCCGCTTCCGGGCCCGCTGGCTGGCCGGATCGCCCCAATTATACACGAGCGCCTACCAGCAGAAGCTCGCCCGCACCACCCGGCTGCCGATCCCCGACCGCCACGGCACGCCCGGGGCGCCCAACTCGCGGCGGGTGGCCAATATGGGACCGGCGCTGGCGGATCTGAACCACACGCCCATCATCCCCCGCGCCAGCGAGCCGGTGACCATCTCGGTGCGCGCGCAGGATCCCGACGGCGTGGCCGCGGTCCAGCTAAATTACCGCCTCAATCCAGCGCCGGCCTTCACCAGCCTGCCCATGACCCCGCAGGCCGGAGGCGTTTGGAAAGCCACGGTGCCCGGCCAGCCCGCGGGCCGGATCCTCCACTTCTACGTCACCGCCCGCGATAATCCGGGGGCGATCACTTTTGCGCCCGCCCAGGGCCCTGATTCGCGCGCGCTCTGCCAGGTGGCCGATACCCAGGGCACCAGCCTGCCGGCGCACGAGCTGCGGATCATCCAGCTGGACGCCGACCGCGACTTCCTATTCCGGGCGACCAACCTCCTCTCGCAGGAACGGCTCGGGGCCACGGTGATTTATGACCGGGCCGAAGTTTTCTACGATGCCGGCGTCCGCCTGCAAGGCACCGCCGCGGGCCGGGCGCGCGATGGGGACGATTATATCAGCTACGACGTCGCCTTCCCCCCCGGCCACCGTTTTCGGGGCGTGCAAAACAACGTCGGCCTGGACCGGTCGGGCCGCACGCCGGCGGCGCGCCAGCAGGATGAAGTCTACATCCTGCATATGTTCCAGCGGGCGGGGCTGCCGTGCCACCGGGTCGATCTCTGCCACCTGATCGCGCCCAAGACCAGCCACACGGGCACGGCGATCCTGCAATTGGGGACTTATGGGGGATCGTTCGCCAGCGAGCAGTTCGGCCAGGAGGGGTCCATATTCAACCTGGACCTCACCTATGAGCCCAGCGTCACCGTGAACGGCCACTTCGAGGCGCCCAAGCTGCCGGTGCCGCTCCAGCCGCACCTCGCCACCGACTTCACCGACCTGGGCAACGACCCGGAGCAATATCGCTGGGCCTTCGATATCCGCTATGGGGAGCGCGCGGACGACTACACCGGCATCATGCGGCTATGCCAGGCCATGGGCCTGCCGCAGGCCCAATTCGACACCCGGATTGGCGCCGCGCTGGAGGTGGAGACAGCCCTCCGCCACACCGCCCTCACCATCCTCTGCGGCATTGGTGATATCTACTTCAGCCCCACCCCGAGCCTGCCGCATAACTGCCGCATCTTCCTGCCGGCCGATGGCGGCCCGGGGCGTTTCCTTCCCTGGGACATGGATTTCGTCTTTTCGCTGGCTCCCAACAGCTCGGTTTTCCCAACCACCAGCTGCAACCTCGCCAAACTCGCCAACCACCCCGCCAACCGGCGCCTTTACCTGTGGCAGGTGCAGGATCTTTGCCTGACGGTGTTCAACACCGCCAGCATGAATCCATGGCTGGCGCACTACGGCAGCGTGGTCGGGCAAAACTACGGCGGCGCCTCGGCCTACATCCAGAGCCGCCGGAGTTCCGCGCTGGCCCAACTGCCGCCGGCCGCGCCGTTTGCCATCACCAGCAACGGCGGGAAGGATTTTGCCACCGCCACCAACCAGATTGTCCTCGCCGGCACGGCGCCCCTGAGTGTCCGCGCCATCGAGGTCAACGGCATCAGCCATCCCCTCACTTGGACCACCATCACCAACTGGGCCCTCACCCTGCCGCTCTATGCGGGCCGGAATTCCCTGGTAGTGCAAGGCGTGGATGCCGCCGGCCTCCGCGCGCCCCACCTGCTCGCGGCCATCACCGTGACCAACAACGGCCCCGCCGCGCTGTTCCCGGTGGCCATCAATGAATGGCTGGCTGACAATGCCGCCCCGGGGGGCCTGCCCGATCCGCTCACCGGCCGCTTCCCCGGCTGGTTCGAACTCTACAACCCGAACCCCCTGGCCGTGAATCTGGCCGGCTACAGCCTCACCGACACCGTGGCGGATCCCACGAAGTGGATGATTCCGTCCGGCACGGTGATCGAGCCCCACAGCTTCCTGCTCGCCTGGACCGGCGGCGACCCCACCCCGGCCGCCTCCGGCGCCAGCGGGGACTTGCACACCCCCTTGAACCTCCAGGGCGCCGGCGGATTCCTGGGGCTCTACTCCCCCGGCAAAACCCCCTGCAGTTTGGTGACGTTCGGGGCGCAGATCCAGAATGTCAGCCAGGGCCGGTTCCCCGACGGCAGTGAAAATATTCTATTCATGCCCCACTGGACCCCGCGCGCCACCAACCGGCTGGCCGCGCCGCCGCCCGGCTTTGGAGCTTGGGGCCTCCCGGCGAAGGGCGCCATCACCCTGACCCTGGTGACCCTGCCAGACCGTCTCTACGAAGTGCAGTTTGCCACCGACCTCAGCGCGCCGGAATGGCTCCCGCTATCGGTCTTCCGCGCCACGAGCAACACCCAGGCGGTCACGGATTTCCCCCCGGCGGCCGGCCAGCGGTTTTACCGTGTGAGGCTGGTGCCGTAACCCTTTGCCTGGCGGCTCCGGTCGGTGCTCATTGGCCGGAGACAGGGGAGCCGGGCATTGATGGCAGCGAGATCAGCCCTACGAACAGGCTGGGTCTCCCCCCAACCCTTCCGGATAACTTTTGCCACCGGCTAGAAAAACTTGGGGATCCCCCGCAAAGAAGGCTGGCCGAGGGCGGTTGATTCTGAATAGAATGGACCCCATGAAGTCAACCACGCAACCGACCCTATCCGTGGTGCATAGAGCGTGCCGGCTGGGACCGATCCTCCTGGTTCTAGCGGCCACCGTCCTGTGCGCCTCCGAATCCGCCACGAACCCGAATGCGCAACCGTTGCCCAAGGCTGGCGAGCCAGCCCAGGCGCAAACCCCGGCTTTATCCAAGCTGTGGGCTAAAACCTGGCCAACGGGCGTGGGCCGGGCGGCATGGCGGGTGGCATTCCCTGTCCGCCACCTGCAGCTCCAGGCGGGTTTGGCCCAGGATGCGCGCCTGGTCCTGGGCAGACAACTGGTAAAAAACCACGTACTTCCCCAGCTCCGGGAACTGGCCAAGGCGGAGCGGGCGATGATCCAGAACCTGGACGCGCCACTGCTCTTCGTGAAGCGGCATTCCTACACGGGCATCCACATCTATGACACCTATTACAAGTGGCCGCCCGGCGGGGGAGGCATTTACGTGCTGGAGAACCCCCGGGCGCCACGAGCCGAGTGGAAGATCCGCACGGTCATCGACGGCACGACTCAGGGAACCCTGGGCAACGGCGTCTATACGCACCCGGAACTTTCGTGGGATGCCACCAAGCTGCTGTTTTGTTACAAGGACAGCGCGGAAGGCAGCACCTGCATCTATGAGATCGGCATCGACGGCCAGGGCCTGCGCCGGCTGACGGACCCCACCCCCTCGTGCGTCAATTACAAGGGGGTGAACAAAGGCCAGCACGACCTGGCGCCGGCCTACCTGCCCGATGGGCGGATTGTGCTGCTCTCCACCCGGCCCAGCGGCTTGGTCCCGTGCGCCAATGAAGGGGTCAGCATCCTCCACGTGATGAATGCCGATGGCTCGGACCTGCATCCGATATCCGTCAACAACGTGAACGAATTCGATCCCAGCATCCTGCCGGATGGGCGGATCCTGTTCGGCCGGTGGGAATACGTCGATAAGAACGCCCTGACCATCCAATCGCTCTGGACCGTGCATCCCGATGGCACCGAGGAAACGGCACTTTACGCCAATAACATGGTCCTGCCGGAGGCGATCCTGGACGCCCGGCCGGTCCCCAACTCACACCTGATCATCGGCACCTTCGCCAAGCACAACGCCCCGCCGCGCGGCAGCATTGCGCTGATCGATCCCCGCCTGGGCAAAAACGGGACCAATGCGATCGCCAACCTGGAACATCCCGAGGATCCCACTTATGACAAGGGTGAATCGTGCGAGCCGTGGCCGCTCTCAGACCAGTTGATCCTTTACAGCGGCCGGCCGGCCGGATTCCAACGGAATGTGATCCAGATGATGGACCGGGCCGGGCATCGCAGCATCTTGCTGGCCGACCCTGGCATTTGCCTGCATTCGCCCATGCTGGTGAAATCGCGCCCGGTTCCTGCCACGTTGCAAACCATCACGGATTCCTCCGCCAAAAGCGGGCGCTTCTTTGTGCAGGATATTTACCAGGGGCTGCCCGGGGTGAAACCCGGCGAAGTAAAATGGCTCCGTTTGATCGAGGAAACCTCGCGGGTCAGCCCGAAGAGCCCCGGTGGCAACCCCTTCAACCAGACCTTCCTCGTCAGCGCCGCGCTGGCGTTCAGCGTGAAAAACTACCTGGGAGTGGTGCCGGTGGATGAGCATGGCTCGGCCTACTTTGAGGCGCCCTCGGGCCGGGCGCTCTACCTGCAGGCCCTGGATGGCGATGGCCGGCTGGTGCAGAGCATGCGCACCTTTGTGCAGGCGGCCCCGGGCGTCACCCGCTCCTGCATTGGCTGCCACGAGCACAAGTCGCGGTCGCCGCAACTCCCGGTGGTGGCGGGAGCCAACCCGCCGGCCGCAACTTCGGCCGCCGCCGCCATCCTCAGCAAGTCCCCGGCCCAGCCCCACCCGGAAACCTGGGGCAGCGGGTTCCTGGATTACCCCAGCATGGTGCAGCCGGTCCTCGACCGGAACTGCGCCGGCTGCCACGGCGGGGAGAAGGACCTGGCCGGTGGCTTGGACCTCACGGGCGGCTGGACGGAACACTTCAATATCAGCTACGAAAACCTGGTCAGCCGCCGCGAAACCCAGCTGGTGGCCTACTGGATATCCGGGATCGACTGCATGAACGGCACGGCCTACTGGTCCTCGCAGATCTTCGGCCCCCGCAGCCACGGCTCGGGCGCGGCGCCCCTGGCGGCGCTGCTGGTCGAAGGCCACGGCGGGCGCATCCCCGGACTGAGCCGCACCGAGCGCGATTTGCTGCTGGCCTGGATCGACAGCAACGGCCTTTACTACGGCAGCTGGGACTACACCGAAGACGGCTGCGCCACCAAGGAATGGAAAACGGTGAAGCAAGGCCTCACCGCCGAGATGCAGGCGGCCGGCTGCGTGAATTGCCACGGGGAGACCAACAAGCTCGCCTACTTTGAGAGCGATTGGTTCAACCTCCAGCGGCCCGAGCTCAGCCGCATCCTGCGGGCCCCGCTGGCCAAAGGGGCCGCCGGCTTTGGCCTGGGCCTGTGCCGCGACCGCAAAGTGAATTCCAAACAGCAGCGCATCCTGCTCCTGCGCGACGGCTACGCGCATGCCATCCAGCCGGTGGATAAATTCGCGCGCCAACCGCTGACGCCGCGGCCCCACGACGGAAGCCCGGCCACCCCCTTTGCCAGCACCGAGGATGCCCGCTACCAAAAGATGCTGGCCATCATCCGCAAGGGGCGGGACCAGGCCCTGTCCGCGCCGCGGGTGGATATGCCCGGCGCCGAAGTCATTGCGGGCGCCTGCCGGGAATTCAACCCGCCACCGCTGCCGGCGAAGGCCCCCCTGCTGCGCGCGGAATGCGACCCGGACGGGCTGGTGCGCCTGGCCTGGGAACGGTCCGCCCGGACCATCGGCCTCCAGGTGGAATTGCATCGTTCCAGCCAGGCCGATTTCATACCGGTGCCCGAAACGCTGCTGACGCAGACTGAGCGGGGCGATTATGTGGACAAGTCGGCCCCCGAAGGGCGCCAGCATTATGCGCTGGTGCTGGTGGCCGGCACCCGGCGCAGTGAGCCGGCGTTCGCCAGCGTGCTAGTAAGGCTGCCCGCCCCGCCGCCAGCCCCGGTGGCCGTGCGGGCCACGCCCGCATCCTATTCCATCCGGCTGGGCTGGGAAGCACCAGCCGACCGGCAGGCAAGTTATGTCATTTACCGCACCCCGGCCGGCACGAACGACCTGAAGAAACTCACCCCCAAGCCGATCCGGCTCACCTCCTACACCGACTACGGATTGGCATCGGAAACGCCTTACCGCTACCTCATCCACACCGTGAGCCCACGCGGGGTGGAAGGCGAGGCGGCCGAACCCGCGATCACCTCCGCCCGCCAGGTGAAGCAGCCGGTGTTCGAGGCCATCCCCGGACCGGAAATTCAAGGGCGTTTGTATGACGGGGAAAAACTGGCCGGCCTGAAATGCGGCAAGGCGGCCATCACCAACCAGGTGCTGGAATTCAAGGAAGGGGGCTATTTCACCTTCCCCCACCGGGAGGAATTCGGGATGGGGCAGCCCCTGTCCGTGGAATGCTGGGTCTGGCTGGACGAGCCCGGAAAATCCGCGGTGGTGGTCAGCTGCGGGGAGTGGCGGCAGACGGGCTGGTTTTTGCAGGCCTTGGATAAACACTGGCGCTGGCATGTGGGAGGCGTGGACTGCGATGGTGGCCAGCCGGCCGTCGGCCGGTGGACCCACCTGGCCGGCTCCTTTGACGGTAAAACCCTGCGGCTGTTCGAGGATGGGGTGCAAGTGGCCGAGGCCACGGGAACCGTCAAAACGGATCCCTGGCCCGGGGATCTGCACATCGGCCAATACAGCGCTGATCCCAGCGCCAATTTCCAGGTCCATGGGCGCATGGCCGGGGTGAAAATTTACCACCGCCCGCTGGCGGCCGCGGAAGTGTCCGACACCTGCAAAACGAAGCCGACGCTCTAAGCCGCGGCATGGCAACCCAACCTGACTGCGCAGCCCGGCCGGGCAGCACCGGCCCGCCGGGCTTGGTGAACTTACTGGACGGAAGGCTGGTGAGGAGGCAGGTTGTGGGAAAACCAACGAAAGAAGAGGCGATATGAAAAACAAAACCCGCATGATGAATTGGCTGGCCGGAAGCCTGCTGCTGGGCGCCGGGCTGAACACCGCGAGCGCGGCGGAATTGCCCAAACTGGTCCCGGCCTCCCCGGCCGCGCTCCAAAGGTGGCAGGACATGCGCTTCGGGATGTTCATCCATTGGGGGCCGGTGAGCATCACCGGGCACGAGATTGGCTGGTCGCGGGGCGCCCAGACGCCCATCGCGGTTTACGACAACCTGTATAAACAATTCAATCCCACTAATTTCAACGCCGCGGAATGGGTGCAGACCGCCCGGGATGCGGGCTTTAAATACATGGTGCTGACCACCAAGCACCATGATGGCTTCTGCCTGTGGGACACAAAGCAAACCGATTACAACATCATGAACTCGCCGTTCGGGCGGGATGTGGTCAAGGAGCTGGCGGACGCCTGCAAACAGGCGGGCATGGCTTTTGGCACCTATCATTCGGTCTGCGATTGGCATCACCCGGATTTCCCGCTGGGCAGCCCTGGCGGGTCGGTGCCCAAGCCCCATCCCAACATGGACCGCTACACCGAATATCTGCGCGCCCAGGTGACCGAGCTGATCAAAAATTATGGGCCGCTACTGTACATGTGGTTCGACGTGCCGCAGCAAACCGGTCCGGACCGCGGCATCCCGACCGCCAACCTGGTCCGCTCACTGCAGCCGGACATCCTCATCAACAACCGGGTGGGGGGCACGCCAGCCGATTTCGACACCCCGGAACAGACCGTCGGAGGATTCAACATGGACCGTCCGTGGGAAACCTGCATGACCATCTGCCAGCAGTGGTCCTGGAAGCCCAATGACAACCTGAAATCGTTGTCGCAATGTTTGCGGACCTTGATCCAGACGGCGGGCGGGAATGGCAACCTGCTGTTCAACGTGGGGCCCATGCCGGATGGGCGCATCGAGCCACGACAGGTGCAGCGGCTCAAGGAAATGGGGGCCTGGTTGAAAAATTATGGCGTGACCATCTACGGCACCCGCGGCGGCCCGTTCAAGCCCGGCAAATGGGGGGCCAGCACCCGCATAGGCAACCGGATTTTCCTCCACGTTTTCCAGTGGGAAAAGGGGAACCAGGATGCGCTGGAGCTGCCCGCCATTGCCGCGCGCGTCCGATCAGCCCGGCGGCTGGACCACAAGGCCCCCATTCAGGAAAGCCTCCGCCAAGCCGACACCCCACTGCCGCTGCTGCAGAGCGTGGAAACCGACTTCCAGCAAAACGAGGAGGGTTTGACCGTGCGCATGCCGCCCGCTTTCCAGGATCCCATCGATACCATCGTGATGCTGGAATTGGATCGTCCCGCCATTCAATTAGCCCCGGCCAAGGTCGGATCGTCCACTTCCTCCCTCTCCTCCGGAGCCAAGGCCAAGGCGTCCAATGTATACCAGAACATGAGCGAATATGACGCCGGCAAAGCGGTGGACGGCGAAACGGAAACCCGCTGGGCCACCGATGGCGGCACGCACGAAGCCTGGCTGGAATTGGACTTGGGCAAAAACGTGACCTTCACCCGCATGGCAATCCGCGAATGGGCTGAAGGCGGAAACCGCATCCAGCGCTTCAACCTGCAGTTCAAGGAAGGCGGGGAATGGAAAACGATCTTCGCGGGAACCACGATGGGGCCGGATTTCACGAAACGATTCGAAGCGGTCACCGCCCGGGTGGTGCGCTTGAACGTGCTGGAAGCCACGGATGGCCCGACCATCGACGAATGGGAAATCCTGAAGTAAAGCACGGCCATGGGAATGGGCGGCCGGCGGCCGCCCATCCCAGCTGATCCTGCTGACCACTCCGCCGGGCTTTTACCCCGCCCCACCGCCTCAGCTGTGTGAACCGCCCCGGTCTCCGGCCTGATGGGTGGCAGATCCCCTTCCCGACTGTGCCTATTGCGCAAGGCCGCTTATGCAAATACCTTGGGCAGGCATGAAAAACATCAGGGCATTTATTACCGGCCTGCTTTTGGGCGGCTGCGGCTGGCTGACGGGAACGCTTCACGGGGCTGACACCGATGCACCCATTTATTCCGATGCGCTGCTGAATGGCTGGCAAAGCTGGGGTTGGACCACCATTGATTTCGAGAACACCAGCGTGGTCCACGGGGGCGGCAAAGCCATCCGGGTGACGATCGGAAACGCCTGGGAAGCCATCTATTTGCACCACGGCGCGCTGGACACTTCCGCTTACGCCCAGCTCTCTTTTTGGATCCATGGCGGCGCCGCTGGAGGTCAGCAATTGCAAGTACAGGCCCTGCTGTCCGGCCAGGCCCGGCCGGGGGTGGCCCTCGCCACGCTGCAGGCGAACACCTGGCGGCAGGTCACCCTATCCTTGGCCGATTTGGGGGTGGCGGACCAGCCGAATTTCGACGGGTTCTGGATCCAGGACCGGGCGGGCCGGCCGCAAGCCACGTTTTACCTGGATGACCTGGTGTTGTTGGCGGCCCCCACCCCACCGGCAACCAATTCAAGCCCCATGGTGATCGAGGTGGATGCGGCCCGCAACCGACGGCCGATCAGCGAGCTGATCTATGGCGTCAGCTTTGGCACCTCCAATCAACTGGCCGAATGGAACTGCCCGGTGAACCGGTCGGGCGGCAACGCGGAATCGCGCTACAACTGGCAGATCAACGCCCATAACCGCGGGGCGGACTGGTATTTCGAAAGCCTCGCCGATGAGGCGGCGACCGCGGGCGCCGATGCCGACCAGTTCGTGGCGGCCTCGCTGGCCGGTGGCGCTTCCCCCATCCTGACCATCCCCATGGTGGGCTGGGTGGCCCGGCTCGGAGCGAACCGGGCCGGCCTGGCGAGCTACAGCATCCGGAAGTATGGGGCGCAAACCGGCCGCGATGCGCAATGGTTCCCGGATGCCGGCAACGGCGTCCGCCAAAGCGACAACCTGCCCATTACCTGGAATGATCCCACGGATGCCAATGTGGCGGCGGACGCCGGTTTCCAGAGCGGTTGGATCCAGCACCTCACCAATCGCTGGGGAACGGCAGCCGGCGCCGGAGCACGGCTCTACCTCATGGACAACGAACCCAGCTTGTGGCATGCCACGCACCGGGATGTGCATCCCGCCGGCGCCGCCATGGAGGAGGTGCGCGACCGCTTCCTCGAGTATTCCACGATGGTCAAAAACGTGGATCCGGGCGCCCGCGTGGGAGCCCCGGAAGAGTGGGGCTGGAGCGGGTATTTGTACAGCGGGGCGGACCAGCAGGCGGGAGCCACCAACGGCTGGTCGCAATTCCCGGACCGGGCACGGCACGGCGGCTGGGATTACCTGCCTTGGTTCCTTGACCAGGCCCGCCAGCGGGACGCGCAGGACGGGATCCGGCGCCTGGATTATTTCACCGTTCATTATTATCCCCAAGGGGGCGAATTCCCGGATGACACATCCCCCAGCATGCAACTGCGGCGCAACCGCAGCACCCGCTCCCTGTGGGATCCCGCGTACGTCGATGAAAGCTGGATCAGCGCGAAGGTGAATTTAATCCCCCGGATCCGCCAATGGGTGGATGCCTATTACCCCGGAACGAAAATCGGGATCACGGAATACAACTGGGGCGCCGAAAGGCATCCCAATGGGGCCACCGCCCAAGCCGATCTCCTGGGCCTTTTCGGGCGGGAGGGCCTGGACCTCGCCACGCGCTGGACCGCGCCCCCCACCGGCTCCCCGGCGGCCCGGGCTTTCCAGATTTACCGCAATTACGACGGGCGCAACAACGCCTTTGGGGAAACGAGCATAGCCGCCGCGGTCCCGGATCCGGACCGGCTATCCGCCTTCGCGGCGATCCGCGGGGCGGATGGAGCGCTCACAATAATGGTGGTCAACAAGCAACTGCAGGAGACCGGGCTGGTGCAGATAGCCATCACCCATTTCCCGGTTCAAGCCTCGGCGCAAGTGTGGCAACTGGCCGCCAATGACACCATCCGCCAGCTCACCGATGTGCCAATCTCCGGCGGTTCGCTCAGCAATGCCGTGCCGCCGCAAAGCCTCACTTTATTTGTGGCCGCCCCGGCGGCAACCGCGGCCCGATTGGTGTCACCCAGGCTCGCCGCGGACGGGCAGTTTGAATTTTGGCTGGAGGGGGTCATCAACCAGCGCTATGAAATCCAGGTTTCCGCCGATTTGGCGGGCTGGTCGCCGCTGCAAACCCTCACGCTGGCCGTCACCCCGCTTCCAGTGCGGCTGCCCGTGGATCCCTCACCCCGGCCAAAATATTACCGGGTCCGCGGGATGCCCTAAAACCGAAACCGCCCGGCCGGACTCGCCGCACCGCGCCGCAGGCTTGCGGCGCAGTCGTGGAGAATCCAGCGGGCGGTTCCCGCGTCAATGGCTGGTGGATATTAAAGGGGGTCCAGCTTCAATCAATCGAACTTATAAACTCCGGGCACCGCCGGCACCGGCGCCGGCAGGGACATATTCATGTCAAACCGCTCCGGCATGATGCTGTTCATGGCCAGCACGGACTCGAAGTCCACCACTTTGCCGGAATACGCGGATTCGCGGCCCATGATGGCGGTGAGGGTGCTGTCGGTGACCTGCTTGGTCTCATTGAGCGGCGCGCCGGCGCGGATGCTGGCGATGAGGTCGGCATGTTCCTGGACGTAGGGATTGATGCCGCCACCGGCCGAGCGCCACTCGTCCATGCCGGGAATCCTGATGCTGCCACCGGGATTGCTGCTGCCACGGGTTCCCACCACCGCCTCGCTGACATTATCGGTGCAGTTGCCGATCTGGCGGCATTGACTGAACATGCGCACCCCATTGCGGTACTCGTATTCCACGGAGAAATGGTCGTAGATATGCCCGCGGCCTTTGAGCACCTGGCGGGCGCCGCGGCCATAGGCCTTGATCGGGTGCTCGTTGTGCATGATCCAGTTGCAGACATCGAGGTTGTGCACATGCTGCTCCACGATGTGGTCGCCGCAGAGCCACACATAATGGTACCAGTTGCGCAGGTTGTTCTCCATGTCGGATTTCTTGTCGTCCCAAGGGTTGTTCCAGATCAAACCCTGGTTCCAGTAACCACGCAACACCAGCACCTCGCCGATGGCGCCGTCGTGGATGCGTTTGATGGTATCCAGGTAGCTTTTTTGATGCCGCCGCTGGGTGCCGGCCACCACGCCCAAACCCTTTTTGGCGGCTTCCTCGCCCGCTTTATACATCGCCTGCAGGCCGGGGCCGTCGGTGGCCACCGGTTTCTCCATGAACACGTTCTTGCCGGCAGCGATGGCGGCCGGGAAATGGATGGGGCGGAAACCGGGGGGCGTGGCGAGGATCACATAGTTGATGTCCTCGACCGCCAGCACCTTCTTGTACGCGTCAAAACCGGAAAAGACCCGGTCCGGCTTGACATCGTGGCCTTCCTTGTTGAGCGAATCGGCGCAGCCCTTGGCCCGGTCTGCAAACACGTCAGCCACCGCCACGATGGTCACATCCTTGGATGACTTGTGGCAATCGCGCACGGCGCCGCTGCCGCGGCCACCACAGCCGATCAAACCCACCCGGATCGGGAACGCCGGGGCGCCCTGGGTATTTAAAACGTAAGGAGCGGCGGCCGCACCCGCCATCAACACGGAGGACCGTTTCAAGAATTGGCGGCGCGAAACATCAATTTTCGGATCTGTTGTATTCATAAGCATTCCAATATTTTCTGATCCGCCCGCCACCGGTCAGGAACTCCCTCGTCCTGGGTCGGCCTGGGCGGTTAATTAATTTCGTTAATAATCCGACAAACGGGCGCAAAAGCCAACTTAATTTTGCCGGATAACAAAATGCGGCCGGGGAAAATCCTCCAGCCGCATCCTGGTTAAAGAAAATCCATCCGGATCGCTTATTTGAAAGCCTTCATGAAGGCCACCAATCCCTTGATCTCCTCGTCGTTGAGTTTGTCTTCAATCGGGTGCATCAAGACCTTGCCATCCTTTTTGACCCCCTCCTTGATGCCCTTGAACATGGCGTCATCCTTGAGGGAGGCTTTCACTTGGGCATCGGTATAATCCCGCGCGCCCATTTTCTTGCCGAGCTTGGTGTCGCCCTTGCCGGTGAGGCCGTGGCAACCGGCGCAAAAGCGCTTGTAATTGGCGGCTTCCTTGCTGGCTGGAGCATCCGTTTTTTCCTCGGCTTGCACCGTGGAAGTGGCCAGTTGTGCCACGGTTAAACCGGCGATGAAAACGGCGGCCAGGGTGGTAATTGCCAGCCCTTTGAATCCGGGGCGGGCTTCCGTCTGTTTATTGGTGATCTTCATAATTTCTACTGCATCTGACGATCTGGTTCAATTAGCTATTCAACTAGCTAAAGCGCGCACAATCTGGTGGGAAACCGGTGGCCTGTCAACCCTGGTTTCCCCCCTGGGCCAACCAAGCAGGCGCCCTGGCCCATGCTTTGGGAGCGCGCCAGGCACCCGCCCAATGGAAGACCGGATTACCAAATACCTGTTGGCCGGTTAGGGAACTGTGCGCCGCGTCGCGCGCCCCGGCGAAGAACCGGGGTCAGCCCCGGCACACCGCCACCGCCTGCCTGAGGCTCTGATACGGATTGCGGGTGGGAATGAACTCCAGGCCGACATATCCCTGGTAGTTCAGTTCCTTGAGCGTCCGCATGATGGGCCGGAAATTGATCTCCTGCTGGTCATCCAATTCTCCCCGTCCAGGATTGCCCGCGGCATGGACATGGCCCAGATAATCCTTCAACTGGCGGAGATGGCGGATGACATCCCCTTCCATGACCTGGACGTGGTAAATGTCGAAAAGCAGTTTCAAGCGGGGCGATCCCACCTGCTTGATCACATCCATGCAAAAGCTGAGGCTGTCGCCCTGGTAGCCGGGATGCCCTTTCATGGGGTGACTGTCGTCCCGGGTATTCAACATTTCCAGGCACAGCGTCACCCCCTTTTTTTCGGCCTGGCCCACCACCTGTTTGAGGCCCGCGACACAATTCGCCAGGCCGGTCTCCCGGCTCAGGCGCGGGCTGGCAGGGTCAGCCGGATTTTTGGCGGCAAACCCAGTGAAACAAATCAAGTTCGGCGCCCCGAAAGCGGCGGCAGCGTCAATGGCTTCCCGGGTGGCGGCCATGATTTTGGGCCAATGATCCGGATTGTTAAATCCCTTCACAAAGGGCGGATCGGGATTGGTATTGATTTGCGCCAGCGCGCAGGTCAGCCCGTATTTTTTCAGGATTGGATACTGGGGAGGATCGACCAGTTCCACGCTTTGGCAGCCGAGTTCCCGGGCCACCTGGCAGGTTTTTTCCAGGGTCCATTTTTCCGGGGTGGCCTCGTAACACCATTGCGCCACCGAAATCTTCAAGCCGCTGGCCGTCGACGATCTGCGGGATTCGGCCGCCTGTCCGAGGATCGTTCCGGAGGCGACCAGGCCGGCGGCGCCAGCGAGGCCCAAGGAACGGCGCAGCATTTGCCGGCGGGAAACATGGGGGATTGCGGTGGAAGCCTGAACAGTGTTTTTCATAGTTGGTTCTTTCGCGTGGTCCATTTTGCCCGATTTAATGGGCCACCCTTGATAAAAGCAAGGGCAATCACACGGGACGGACGCGGGCGATAGGCACCCCGGGACCGCCGGGCCATCCGCCCGGCTGGCGATCCCGGGAGCCCGGGCCAAAAGACACCCGGGCCAAAAGAACTTGCGCCCCCCCAACCTCCGCACTAGCCTGCTGGCCGTGTTGAGGAATGTGACCATATTAGGCAGCGGCTCCGGCGGGAATTCCGTCTATATAGAAACCGGGGAAACGCGCCTGCTGATCGACGCGGGCTTGAGCGCCCGCCAGATCGGGCTCCGGCTGGCCCAAATCGGCCGGACATTCGATTCCATCAGCGCCATTTTGCTCACGCATGAGCACGGCGACCATACCAACGCATTGAGCGTGCTGGCCAAGCGCCAATCCATCCCGGTCTATTGCAACCGCCTCACGCAGGAAGCGGTGGCGGACCAATTGGGATTTGCCTTTCCCCACCGCCAGTTTGCCACTGGGGCCACCTTTGAAATCGGCGACGTGGCGGTGGAGTCCTTCGCCGTGCCGCATGACGCCCAGGACCCGACCGGTTTCATGATCCGCACGGCTGCCTCCACCATCGGCCTGGTCACCGACCTGGGCCATGTAACCCGGCTGGTCATCGAACGCCTGCGCCGGGCCAACATTCTGATCCTGGAATCCAACCACGATGTGCAGATGCTCCAGGACGATGTGCGCCGCCCCTGGCATCTCAAGCAGCGCATTTTGAGCCGCCACGGACACCTGTCCAATGAAGCCGCCGCGGCGGCCGCCGTCCAGCTCGCCTCCGAAGAGCTCAAGCACCTGGTGCTTTACCACCTGAGCCAGGACTGCAACCAACCCGGCCTCGCCCGGCAAGCCGTAGGGGAACAACTGGCCAAAATCGGCGCTTCCCACATCCAGGTGGAAACCGCCGCGCAAGATTCCCCCATGGCCATTTACAATTTGCCGGAAATCCCCACGCCGCAGCCGGCGGTTTGAGGGCGGGTCCGGATTCCGGCAGTCCGGGGGGTGCGGGAACCGCGCCCGGCGCCCACGGCTTTTAGCCATGGCCAGGCCAGGGGATTTATTTAAGGCCCGGGCAGAATAATTTCGCACCAGTGACCGTATTTGTCATACCCTGGCTGGCAGACTGGTGGGCGTGAAAATTGGAAATTGCGAGTTTTCTACAGCCGGCCCGGGGCCGCACGGGCCGGGGAATTCCCGGATTAACACCTTGGCAAGGAAACGGGGGCATGCTTAACTTCGCCTCCATGCGCACCTTGGGTTGGCTCTGGGTGAGCTGGCTTTTGCTGGTCACCCGCGAACAGGCGCTCCCGGCCGCCGGCTTGGACGGGTGTGACCTGGTGATCCGGCATGGCCGGGTGGTGGACGGCACCGGCGCCCCGGCTTTCCATGCGGATGTGGCGATCAAGAACGGGCATTTTGTGGCCGTGGGAAACCTGGGCGGCATCCGGGCGCCGGAAGTGGACGCGAGCGGCCTGGTCGTGGCGCCCGGATTCATCGATGTCCACACCCATGTGGAGGATATCCTGGAGCAACCGGAGGCGGAACATTTTCTCCGCATGGGGGTCACCACACTGATCACGGGCAACTGCGGATCCTCGGCCCCGGATATCGCAGCGTTTTTCGAGGCGGTGGAAGCCAAAAAGATCGCGCCCAACCTGGCCAGCTTGATCGGGCACGGCGGAGTGCGTGAAAAAGCCATGGGCGGATCCTTCAACCGCCCGCCCAGCGCCGCCGAATTATCGCTGATGAAACAAGCGGTGGCCCAAGGCATGAAGGACGGCGCGTTGGGTCTTTCGACGGGCCTGATTTACCTGCCGGGGACGTTCGCCAAAACCGCGGAATTGGTTGAACTGGCGCGGGTGGTGAAAGCCAGCGGCGGAATCTATGCTTCGCACCTGCGGGACGAAGGCCCGGAAATCAGGCCGGCGCTGGCCGAGGTGTTCCAGGTGGCCCGGGAAACGGGAATACGGGCGGAGATTTCGCACCTCAAGCTGCGGGGACAAGCCTCCTGGGGCCAAGCGGCGGAAATCCTGCAAGTCCTGGAGACCGCGCGGGCGGAAGGGCTGGATATCACCCAGGACCAGTATGTTTACACCGCCGCGAGCACCAGCATCGAGAGCCTGATCCTGGACGAGGCGCGGACGGGCGGCCCGGAACCCTTCAAAGCCTGGCTGAGCCGCCCGGCGGACAAAGCCCGGGTGGTGGCGGACATGAAGCATCGGCTGCAACGCAGCGGCCGGGAGGATTACCGCTACGTGGTGGTTGCCGATTTTCCCGCCGACCGGTCCCTCAACGGGCTCAACCTGGCGGAAGTGGCCTTGAAACTGAGGAACAGCAGCCGCCTGGAGGCGCAGATCGAGTGCATTTTCGAGATTTACCTCCGGGGGGGCGCCACGGGAGTGTTCCACGGTCTCCTGGAGGCGGATGTAAGGGCCTTTTTAGCCCACCCCAATACGATGGCCGGTTCCGACAGCGGCCTGCATCGGTTTCAGGTGGGTGTCCCGCATCCCCGCGGCTACGGCAATCATGCCCGGGTGCTGGGCTATTATGTCCGCGAGCTGAAATTGCTGCGGCTGGAGGAAGCGGTCCGGAAAATGACCAGTCTGCCCGCCGGTGTTTTCCGCCTGGCGGGACGCGGCCAGATCCGGGAAGGATTTTTGGCCGATGCCGTGGTTTTCGACCCGGCCACCATCCAGGACCGGGCGACTTTTGAGCAACCGCACCAATACGCCACCGGCATCGCCCAGGTGCTGGTCAACGGGGTGCTGGTAATTAAAAACGGACAACCGACCGGCGCGCGGCCGGGCCAGGTTTTGCGAGGGAACTGCCCATGAACACTCATATCCATTTCTTGCTTGGTCCAGCCGGAAGCGGCAAAACCTGCCGTTGCCTGGACGAAATCCGCCAGGAACTACTGGCCAATCCGGCGGGGCCGCCCCTGGTCATGCTGGCCCCCCGCCAAGCCACCTTCCAGCTGGAGCGGCAGTTGCTTGAGACGCCCGGCTCCGCTGGCGAAACGGGAGTCCTCGGATACACCCGCTTGAACATTCTATCCTTCGAACGGCTCGCCTCCTGGCTCTGCACGACCTTGAATGGCGCCCCGCCCGCCCTATTAAGCCAGGAGGGGCGGGTGATGGTGCTGCGGGCCTTGCTGGCGAAAAAAAGCCGGGATTTGAAGCTGTTCCATGCCAGCGCCAGCCTGCCGGGATTCGCCCAGGAAATCAGCCGCCTGCTGGAGGAACTCCAAATCCACGGCCACGGCCCGTTGCGATTGGCCAGTTTGGCGAAGCAGGTGGCCGCCCAGACGGCCTTGAGCGCCAAACTGGAGGATCTGGCACTGCTGATGCAAGCCTACCTGGACTGGCTGAAGGAGCACGGGATTTTGGATCATGGATGCCTGCTGGATCTGGCCGTGACCAGCCTCCGCGCCGCCCGGCAAGGCCCGCCCGCAGCCGGCCTGCCACTGGGGGGGCTCTGGCTGGATGGTTTCGCCGAACTCACGCCCCAGGAACTGGCCTTGCTGGAAGCCCTGGCGCCTTTCACCCCCAAAATCTCGCTGGCCTTTTGTCTGGACCAGGAACCGCCGGAGACCCTGAGCTGGCTGTCGGTTTGGTCGGGCATCGCCCAGGCTTACCGGAAATGCGGGAACCGGTTCGACGCCCTGCCGGGCGCCCGCGTTTCCCGGGAATGGCTCGCTGGCAATCCCACCCGGTTCGCCACCTGCCCGCCCCTGGCCCACCTGGCGAGGCACTGGGCGGATCCAAGCGGGGAGCCCGGGCAGGCCAGGCCTGCGGACTCGGCCAACCCCGGCCCAAACCCGGTGTCCCAAGCGCTCCGCGTGGTGCGTTGCGCCAGTCCGGAGGAGGAATCGGCGATCGCCGCCCGGGAGATCATCCGCTGGGTGCGCCAGGGCGGCCGCTACCGGGATTGCGCGATCCTGCTGCGCAACTTCACCAGCAGCCACGAAATCATCCGCCGGGTTCTGACACGCTACGAAATCCCCTTCTTCATGGATCAAAGGGAATCCGTCAGCCACCACCCGCTGGCGGAATTAACCCGCTACGCCCTGCGGACCACCGGGTTTGGCTGGGAAGCTGAAGATTGGTTCGGCGCCCTCAAAACCGGCCTGGTGCCGGTAAGCGAGGAGGAGGTGGACCGGCTGGAAAATGAGGCCCTGGCACGGGGTTGGCGGGGAGCCGTCTGGCAGGCGCCGCTGAACCTCCGGGAGAATCCCGGCCTGGGCCAGCGCCTGGAAAAAGTGCGCCAGCAAGCCGTGCCGGCGTTCCTGCAATTAAGCCAGGATTTGGGGTTGTCCCCCGCTCCGGCGCCGGGCGGAGGCCGGCCCGATGGCAGCCGGCTGGCCAGGGCCATCAAACGCTTTTGGGAGGCCCTCCGGGTGGAGGACACCCTCCAGGCCTGGTCGCAAAAAACCACCCAGGAGGCGGCGGGCACGGCCCCCCGCTGGCGCCAGATGGCGGCGGTGCATGGGACGGTATGGCTGCAAATGGACCGGTTGCTGGAGGATGTCGCCCAGGCCTTTGCCGGGGTGGAGTTCGAGGTGGCGGAGTGGCTGGCCATCCTCGAATCCGGTTTGGCAGGCTTGACCGTGGGGGTCATCCCCCCCGCCTTGGACCAAGTCCTGATCGGCACCGTGGATCGCTCCCGCAATCCCGACCTGAAGCTGGCGATCGTGATGGGCGCCAATGAGACGGTGTTTCCGGCGCCGGTGAAACACCCGGGGCTGCTCACCGAAAGCGAGCGTGCCGCCTTGTCCACCCAGGGCTTGGAACTGGGACCAGACCGCCGCGCCCAGCTGGGCCGGGAGCGCTTCTACGCCTACATCGCCTGCACCCGCGCCCGCAACCGGCTGGTGCTTGCCTTCAGCGAGAAAGATGGCGCCGGGCGGCTGCTCAATCCCTCGCCTTTCATCTCGCAAAACATCCTGCCGCTGTTCCCGGGCTTGCCGATTGAGCCAGCCAGCTTCGAAATGGACTGGGTGCTGGCGGAACACCCCTGTGAATTGATCGTCCCGCTGCTGCGGGAGCAGCAAGCCGCCGGAACCGGCCCCAGCGGCGTCCTCCTAAACCGTTTAAGCAGGTTCATTCCCCAACTGGACCGCCTTCATTTGGAAGCGGCCGCCAAAAAGGAGACTTTAGCGCCGGGTTTGCCTGGCCGATTATACGGCAGCCCACTGAGCATTTCGGTGACCCAGCTGGAAACCTACGCTTCCTGCCCCTTCAAATTCTTCATCGGCAACGCGCTGCAGGCCCGGGAGCGCCGGGAGTTCCAACTGGATGGGCGGGAACACGGAAGTTTCCTGCACGCGGTCCTGGCCCGTTTCCACGAACGGTTGAGCAGCCAGGGCCGGCGCTGGCGGGATATCGAACCGGACGCCGCGCGCAGCCTGATCGCCCAAATTGCCAGCGAGGAAGCCAGCAACGGCCGCGACGGCCTGTATAGCAGCAGCGCTGCGAACCGCTTCCAGGCGCGGAGCTTCAGCCTGGCCTTGCAGGAATTCATCGGGATCGCGGTCGGCTGGATGGCGCAATACCAGTTCAACCCGACAGCGGTCGAGCTGGCTTTCGGCCTCGGTTCGGAAAAAGGGAGCCTGCCAGCCTGGCCGGTGGATTTGGGCGGCGGCCACAGCCTGTTGGTATGCGGCAAGGTGGACCGGGTGGATCTGTTTCAGGAACCGGCCGCCACGGAGGCCCGCCTGGTGGTGATCGATTACAAGACCGGCACCGGGAAATTCGACCCCATCCTGCAAAAGCATGGGATTCAATTACAGCTGCCGGCTTACCTGTGTGCTTTACGCCGCACGCCGGAGGCAGCGGCGTATTTCAAAGTGACGCAACTGACCCCGGCGGGAGCGTTCATAGTGAACCTGACCGGCCGGTTCAAAGCCCAGGAAAACCGGGCCGAGGCGCTGGACGGCGCCGGGGAGACCCGCCTGGAGGCGTATCAGCATACCGGCCGATTCGACACCGACCTGCGCCCCCTGCTGGATTCCCGCCCGGAGGCCACCGGCGGCGACCAATTCCGCTACACTATCAAAAGGGATGGAACCCTGGGCAAAAAAGGGGACGGCCTGGAGCCCCAGGCATTCGCCGCCTGGCTGGAGGGCGCCGAGCAAGTCGTGCACACGCTGGGCCGTGGTATTTTCGAGGGGGTGGTGGCCGCGCGCCCCTACCAGAAAGGATCGCAGAACGCCTGCTCCTTATGCCGCTACCAGGCGATCTGCCGGTTTGATCCGTGGGATGACGACTACCACGTGCTGAAAGCGGGATCCAACCCCGTGGAAGAAAACTCCTGAAGGATATGCTGACTGAAGCTCAAAAAACCGCTGTGGATGCCCTGGGCAATGTGCTGGTCATGGCCGGGGCGGGAACCGGGAAGACCAGCACCCTGGTGGAGCGCTGCCTGGCGCATATCTGCCGGGTGGATGATCCCGTGGCCCTGGACCAACTGCTGATGGTGACGTTCACCGAGGCCGCCGCCGCCGAAATGCGCCAGCGCTTGCGGGCCGCCCTCGAAGCCCGCCTGGCCGGAGAACCTGGCTCCGGCTGGCTGGCCGAACAACTGGCCTTGCTGGAGAGCGCCCAAATCTCCACCCTCCACAGTTTTTGCCTGCGCCTGGTGCGCGAGAACTTCCACGTCCTGGGCCTGGATCCACAGGTGGCGGTGCTGACCGAAGAACAGGCCCAACTCCTGAAACTGGAGGTGCTCGGCGAACTGCTGGATTGGTATTACGAGGGGGATGGCAAGTGCCCGCAAACGGTCCAGCAATTCGTCCTGGATCACGGCAGCGGAAAGGATGACGACATCCGGAATCTGGTGCTGGAAATCCACGAATTCCGCCAATCGCTGCGCGATCCGGACGCCTGGCTGGCCGCCCAGGTGGAGCTGCATTCCCGGACGGAGCCGGTGGATTGGGAAAACTGGCTGGCCGGATGTTTCCCGGAATGGCGGTCCTTCTGGCTCCCCGTGCTGGACGGCCTGCCGGCGGAAAACACCAACGCCCACGCCTGCGCGGCGGAACTCCGCCAACTGCCGGACCAGCCGTCGCGGTCTCAACTGGGGGCCGTCATGGCCCGCATCCACGAGATCGACCAGGCCTGGCCCAAAGGACGAAAAGGCAAACTGCGGAATCCCTTCAAAGGCTTTTTCGACGACGCGGCTTTCCTGGCTTCCCTGGCGCCCGCGGCTGGGAAATCGGCGGACGTTCCCCAGGCAGCCGATCCACTGGCCCAGGATTGGGCCTGGGCCAGGGAACCGATGCTGGTCCTGCTGCAGGTGGCGCGGGAGTTTGGCGAACGGTTCGCCGCCGCGAAGCGCACCCGGGGGGCGGTGGACTTCGCGGACCTGGAGCAATTCGCCCTGCGCGTGCTGGTCGATCCCGCCACCCGGCAACCCAGCGAGGTGGCCAGCCGCTGGCGGGAACAATTCCGGCTGATTTTCGTGGATGAATACCAGGACATCAACGAGGCGCAGGACGCCCTGCTCCAGGCGCTGGGACGGGCCGCGGAGCAAGCCAATCGCTTCCTGGTGGGGGATGTGAAGCAGAGCATCTACCGTTTCCGCCGCGCCAATCCGCACATCTTCCAGGAATACGCCCGCGCCTGGTCGCAAGACAAGGCCGCCGGCTCGGTCTGCTGCCTGCAGCATAACTTCCGCAGCCACCCCCGCATCCTGGCTTTCGTAAACCAGCTGTTTGCCAGCCTGATGCGGCGGGAAATCGGCGGGGTGGAATACGACGATGACGCCGCCCTGGCCGTGGGCGCCACTCCCAGCCCCGAAGGGGAAAGCGGCCCCACGGCAGCCGCCCCACGAGTGGAAATCCACCTGGCGCTGACGGGCAGGAAAAGTGACCCGGAAGCCGAAACGACGGACGAAAGTGCGGGGGAAAACGGGGATTTATCCGACCAGGACAAGGAGGCCCGGCTGGTGATCACCCGCTTGCGGCAACTGCGGGAGAACCACGTCCGCGTGTGGGACCCCCGCCAGAAAGGCCTCCGGCCGGTGGATTGGAGTGACATGGTGATCCTGCTGCGCTCGCCCAAAGGCAAGGTGGACAGCTACGCCCGGGAATTCACGCGCCAGGGCATCCCGTTCCTGGCGCGGCGGGCCGGGTTTTACGAAAGCTCGGAGGTCATGGACCTGCTCTGCGTGCTGCAGTTGCTGGACAATCCGCTCCAGGATGAACCGCTCCTGGCGGTGCTGCGATCGCCGCTGGCCGGCCTGAGCTTGAACGAGCTGGCGGAAATCCGCCTGAGCCTGGACCAGGGCCCCTTCTGGACAGCCCTGCAAAACTACGCGTTTACGAAGGCCCCCGGCACCACGAGCCAAACCGTGGAAAAAATCGGGCGCTGGCTGGAGCGCCACCGCGCCTGGCGCGCGCTGGCCCGCCAGGTCTCGCTATCCCAGTGCCTGGAGCAGATCCTGGATGAGACCGGCTACGAAGCCTGGCTGCTGACCCAGGCCCGCGGCGCCCAGCGCCGCGCCAACGTTCAGCAACTGCTGGTCCTCACGCGGGAGTTCGACCAGTTCCAGCGCCAGGGCCTATACCGTTTCCTGGCCTATGTGAAGGCCCAGGTGGCAGCCGAAATCGAGCGGGAGCCGGCCAGCCTGGGAGCCGCCAATGCCGTCCGGCTGATGAGCATCCACCAAAGCAAGGGGCTGGAGTTCCCCGTGGTGGCGGTGGCGGACCTGGGCAAGGGTTTCCGCTTCGCCGAGAGCCTGAGCGGGGTGATCCTGGATGAGCGATTCGGGCTGTGCCCCCTGATCAAACCGCCGCATTCCGGCTCGCGCTACCCCAGCCTGCCTTGCTGGCTGGCCCGGCGCCGCCAGCGCCGCGAAACGCTTGGCGAGGAACTCCGGCTACTCTATGTGGCAACCACCCGCGCCCGTGATTTCCTGCTGCTCAGCGGCTTGACCAGCGAAAAAAATGTGGCCGAGGAATGGCCGCAAAACGCCACCGCCAAGCTCCTGCCCCAGCAAGTCTATGGCGCCAGCCGGGCCCTGGACTGGCTGGGACGCTGGCTGCCCGCCGCCGCGCCGGGCGCCGATTTCACCGCTGATGGCCACCACGAGCTTTTCCGTTGGCAAATCTATGGGCTGGCCCATCCGCTTTGGACCGCTCCCGCCCCGGCCCCGGCCCTGGAAGCCAATCTCCACCGCCAGCCTTCGGACGGGGAATTGAACGCTTTGCAGGCGCGGCTGGAGTGGGAATACCCCTTCCCGGCCGCCACCCGCGAACCCGCCAAGGCCACCGTAACCGCCCTCCGCCGCCGGGCCATCGAGGAGGATGAAAGCCGGGGGTTGTTCCAGGGCCGGCCGACTCCCGCGGCCACCCCCGGGACGGCCACCGGGTTGACGGCCGCCGAAATCGGCACCGCCCACCACGCCTTCATGCAGGCCGTCCGCATGGAGACCATCCACGAATTGGGGGACCTGGTCAAGGAAGCGGACCGCCTGCAAAACACCGGCTGGCTGACGGCTCCGGCGCGAAGCTGCCTCGAGCTTCCCAACCTCCTCGGGTTTTTCCATTCCGAGGCCGGCCGATTGATCCGCCAAAACCTCGGAGCCGTCCACCGCGAACTGCCCTTCACGGCCCGCTTTGGGCTGGCCGACCTGGCCAGCCTGGGCATCCCCCCGGCCAGCGGATTGGATACGCAGGAGAGCCGTCTCCGATGGCTTTGGGAACCGGAATTCGTGGTGGTCCAGGGGGTGATTGACCTGGCGGTCATCCGGCCGGACGAAATCTGGATCCTGGATTACAAAACCGACCAGGTCACCGGCGCCACCCTCGGCGCCAAAGTGGCGGCCTACCAGCCGCAGATCGAGCTTTACAGCCAGGCCCTGAGCCGGATCTACCGCCGGCCCGTGACCCGCCGCTGGCTGCATTTCCTGCGCCATAACCAAGCCGTTGAGCTGCCGCCGCCCGGGCCATCCGCCGGGCGGGATACCACTACCCCGCCCCCATGAGCCTGAGCCATCCCACCACCATCACGTTCATCATCTACATGGCGGCCATGATCGGCATCGGCTTTGCCGCCTGGCGCTACACGAGGAACCTTTCGGACTACATCCTCGGCGGACGCCGGCTGGGCAGCTTTGTGACCGCCATGAGCGCCGGGGCCTCGGATATGAGCGGCTGGCTGCTGATGGGCCTGCCCGGCGCTGTTTACACCGGTGGTATTTATGAAAGCTGGATCGCCATCGGCTTGATCGCCGGGGCGTGGTGCAACTGGCGGCTGGTGGCCGGCCGGCTGCGGGTTTACACCGAACTGGCGAACAACGCCCTGACCTTGCCCGATTATTTCACCAGCCGTTTCCTGGACCAAGGCCGGCAATTGCGCATCCTTTCCGCCCTGATCATCCTGGTGTTCTTCTCCATTTACTGCGCCTCCGGCATGGTGGCGGGGGCGCGTTTGTTCGAGCGCACCTTCGGCATCAGCTACCAGGCAGCACTGTGGTCCAGCGCTTTCGCCACCATCCTCTACGTGGTGGTGGGGGGGTTCCTCGCGGTGAGCTGGACGGATACCGTCCAGGCCACCCTCATGATTTTCGCGCTGCTGCTGGCGCCCGTCGTCATCATCAGCCACGCGGGCGGCTGGCAGCAAGCCCTGGCCACCATCCGCACGCTGGATGCCCGCCGTTTGGACTGGTTCGCGGGCCACCACGCGTGGGGGATCATTTCCCTGCTGGCCTGGGGCCTGGGCTACATGGGCCAGCCGCACATCCTGGCCCGGTTCATGTCCGCCAAATCGGTCCAGGCCATCCCCAATGCGCGGCGGTTCGGCATGGTCTGGATGATCCTCTGCCTGGCGGGCGCAGTGGCCTCGGGCTTTTTCGGCATCGCCTACTTCGCCCAAAATCCCGGGCTGGCGGCGCCCGTCCAGGCCAACCATGAGACGGTGTTCATCACCCTTTCCCAAGTGCTGTTCAACCCCTGGGTGGCAGGCCTGCTGCTTTCGGCGATCCTGGCGGCCATCATGAGCACCTTGTCGTGCCAGCTGCTGGTTTGCTCCTCCGCCCTGACCGAGGATTTCTACAAAGGCTTCCTGCGGCCGCAAGCCTCCCAAGCCGAGCTGGTCTGGTTCGGCCGTGGCATGGTGCTGCTGGTGGCCGCCATCGCCATCGCCATCGCCGCCAACCCCGAAAGCCGCGTCCTGGGCCTCGTGGGTTATGCCTGGGCGGGTTTTGGGGCCGCCTTCGGGCCCGTGGTGATATTCTCCCTGGTCTGGCCCCGCATGACCCGCAACGGCGCCCTGGCGGGCATGCTCGCGGGCGGGGTCATGGTCATCATCTGGCGGCAGGGGGGCTGGCTGGGCCTGTATGAAATGGTGCCGGGCTTTGCCGCCGCCTGCGCCGCCATCGTCAGCGTCAGCCTGCTCGGCGCCCCACCCGCCCCAGCGGTGACCAGCCTCTTCGCCCGGATGCGCGAGCAGGCCGGCAACTGCTGAGCGCCAGCCGGAGAGCCGGTTGGACGGCCTGATCCACCACCCGGCCGGGGTGCCCGACGCCCGGTTTGGCCCGTGGAACAGCCGAGAAATAGTGCGGAGAAATAGTGGTTGGCGCCAGCCGCCGCGCGGTTTAGGCTGTCGCCGATTTATGAATCCAACCATCCGGCGCTGGTTGCTGGGCTGTAGTTCCCTGGCAGTGGCCACCGGCCTTTGGCTGCCCTTGGTGCATCTATGGTTTGAGCCGCCGGCCAGCTACTATTATTCGGCGCAAGGTGTCCCACCCAAGGCCCGGGAGCTGGCCGCCCGGCACCTGGATCTATGGACCGATCCCGCCTTGAAAAGCCGGGAGCTGGAGCGGATGCGCCGAAGCAATGCGGAATGGGATTTCATGGGTCGCAGCTTCCTGGTGTGGTCCCTGGCCAACCTGGCGTTGCGCGAACCGGCGAGGCAGGCGGATTATCTGAGCGTGATGGATCAGATCATCGACGAAACGATCCGGCTGGAGCAGCAGGAGGGCATATATTTCTTCCTCATGAACTACGCGAAAGCCAGGCCGTTTATCGTGCAACCCGCCCGCAGCCTCTTCCTGGATAGTGAAATAGCGCTGATGCTCGCCGTCCGGCGCGTGATCGCAGAAAAAGCCGATTACCGGACCAAGCTCACCGAACGCATTGAAGCCATGGCCAGCCGGATGCGCCAGAACCCGCTGGCGGCGGCGGAAAGCTATCCGGACGAGTGCTGGCTGTTTGATCATGCGGTGGCTTTGGCGGCTTTTCGACTGGCCGATTTCCTGGATGGCACCCGGCACCAACCGTTGATCCAAACCTGGCTGGCGGCGGCCAAAGCCAGCCTCCTCCATCCAGCCACCGGGCTTTTAATCTCCGCCTACAACCTCCAGGGAAAAGCCGCTGATGGGCCGGAAGGTTCCTCCATCTGGATGGCCGCCCATTGCCTCCAACTGGTGGATGAAGCATTCGCCCGCGACCAATATGACCGCGCCCGGCGGGAACTGGGCCGCGTGGTCGGCGGCTTTGGATATTCCCGCGAATGGCCGGTTTCCTGGCAGGGCCTGAGGGATGTGGATGCCGGGGCAGTTATTCCCGGGCTCGAAATCAGTGCCGGAGGCAGCGGCCTGGCCTTCGTAGGCGCCGCTTCCTTTCACGACCTTGACTTTCTCAAGACCTTGTCCACCACCTTGGATTTCGCCGCGTTCCCCCAAAAGAAACAAGGCCGCCTGAAGTATTGTGGCAGCAACCCGGTGGGTGATGCGGTGCTGCTCTACTCCACCGTGATGGGACCCTTGTGGGAGAAAGTACAGAAAGGAAACCCGTGGTAAATCGCCCCTTATTTTCGCCCCGGGGATTCCTCCTCCGGGCATTGGTGATTACCGTGGTTTACGCCCTCGCTCATTTCGCCGGGCTGCGGGAATATACCACTTTTCTTTCCGGCACGGTCAGCCCGGGAGCCGATCCCCACACCACCGTGGTCCTGGGTGTGGTTTACCTGGCGCTTTATTTCGCCTGGACTTTGGGGGTGCCCATTTTGCTGCTGGCCGCTGGCCTCTTTTGGGCTGCGGACACCTGGCTATCCCCGCCGGCTGCCGCCAGTGGCCCGGTGCCAAAGGAGCCAGGCGCAACCAACTGACTGGCCAAGCTGGCCAAGTTGGAAAAGGCGGAGCCAATATCAGAGCTTGTAAACCGGCGGCAACGGGGCCAGATTCTGCGCTCATTATGAGCAGGCATGGCATCCCGGCTGCCCGGGAGACTTATCGGAAAATCATGGCCAGCATCGAGTTGGTCATGCATGGGCAGAGCGGGGCGATCCGCCGGCTGCTGGCCGCACTGGCCAGCGGCGGCCACGTGCTATTGGAGGATTTCCCCGGCACCGGCAAAACCACCATGGCCAAAGCGCTGGCGAAATCCATCGACGCCCGGTTCAAGCGCCTCCAATTCACGCCCGACCTGCTGCCCTCGGACATCACGGGGGTATCCATCTACGACCAGCGCGACCATACCTTCCGGTTCCACGAGGGGCCGGTGTTCACCCATATTTTGCTGGCCGATGAAATCAACCGGGCGTCGCCCCGCACGCAGTCGGCATTGCTGGAAGCCATGGGCGAAGGCCAGGTGAGCGTGGAAGGCCAGCACCGGGCCTTGCCGGACCTGTTTTTCGTGCTGGCGACCCAAAACCCGATCGAATTCCGGGGCACCTATCCCCTGCCGGAGGCGCAGATGGACCGGTTCGCCATGCAGTTCCGGCTCGGCTATGTGGAGCCGGCGCAGGAGGTGGCCATTCTTTCCGCCCACGAGGAAAACCCGCCGATCCACCAGCTCGAGCCTTGCGCCACCGTGGCGGATATCCAGCAATTGAAGGAAACCGCCCGCAGCATCCGCATCAGCGAAGAGTTGAAGCGGTATATGGTGGAAGTGGTGGCCGCCACCCGCACGCACCCCGGGGTGCAATTGGGCGCCAGCCCCCGCGCTTCCATCGCCCTGATGAAAGTGGCCCAGGCGCTGGCCTTGTTCGACGGCCTGGAATTCGTGACCCCGGAACAGATCCGGGAAGTGGCGGTGGCGGTGGTGGCCCACCGGCTGGTCCTGGATCCGCAGGCGCGGTTCGCCGGCGCCACCCCCCGTGCGGTGGTGGAGGAAATCCTGAAAAAAATCCCGGTCCCGGCCTGAACGCATGTCGCAGATGCTGAAATCCTCCGGGGCGATGGGCATCGCCACCTTGAGCAGCCGCGTGCTGGGAATGGTGCGGGAAATGATCTACGCCCGTTTCATGGGCGATGGCTGGGTGGCCAGCGCCTTCGTCATGGCCCTGATGATCCCTAACCTGTTCCGCCGCCTGCTGGGCGAGGGCGCCCTCACCGCCGCCTTTGTGCCGATCTTCAAGGAAAAGGAAAAACTGGAGGGGGACGCGGAAATGTGGCGGGCGAGCAACGCCGTCATCAGCGGCCTGCTCGTGGCCGCCGGGGTGCTGACCTTGGTGGCCATCGCGGGCCTGTCCGTGGCCCTGGGCTGGTTCAGCTTCGAGGGCAAGCTGCTCCTGACCCTACAGCTGCTCCGGGTAATGTTCCCCTACCTCCTCCTGGCCTGCCTGACCGCCATCTTCATGGCCATGCTCAACGCCCGCGGGCATTTTTTCATGCCCTCCCTCGGCTCCTCGGTGCTCAACGTGGTGATGATCTCCTCCGTGATCTGGCTGGCCCCGCAATTTGGCCATTCGCTGCAGACCCGGATCTTCGGCCTGGCGCTGGGAATTGTCGTGGCGGGAGTCATCCAGGTATTGTTCCAGATGCCCACCCTGCGGCAGGAGGGCTATACCTATGCCTGGGAGCCCCCCTGGCAGAACGAAACCGTGCGGGAAGTGGTCCGGCGGATGATTCCCGGCACGATCGGGGTGGCGGTTTTCCAAATCAATGTGCTGCTGACCCAGGGCATCGCCTACGCCACGGATGACAAGATCGTGGCCTCCTATAATTATGCCGTGCGGCTGATGGAGCTGCCGCAAGGAGTGTTTGGCATCAGCATGGCCACCTACCTCCTGACCACGCTGTCCGGGCTGGCGGCGGAGAAGAAATACGCTGAATTCAAAACCACGCTGGGCCAGGGGCTGGGGTATATCAGCTATCTCAACCTCGGCGCCACGGCCGTGCTGGTGGCCCTGGCGGAGCCCGTCATGCGCCTGCTGTTTGAGCGGGGTGAATTCGACGCCGGCTCGACCCAGCGGGCGGCGCTGGCTTTAGCCTGCCTGGCCCCGGGATTGGTGGCCTTCAGCCTCGCCAACATCCTCGCCCGGGCCTTTTACGCCTTGGGCGACACCAAAACCCCGATGCAGATCAGCATGGTCTGCCTGGTCATCAACCTGATTATCGCCATCCCGCTGATCCTGAGCTTCAAACAAGGCGGCCTGGGGCTGGCCAACTCCCTCAGCTCCCTGCTCAATGTCGGGCTGCTGTATTACGGATTGAACCGCAAATTAAAAGGCCTGGACCTCACCGGGCTCAAAAAAACCGTTCCATGGATGCTGGCGGCGGCGCTCTTCGCGGGCCAACTGGCCTGGCTGGCGGCGACCCTGTGGGCACGCTATGTGGGGCACCACAACCTGCCGCTGAAAATGGGGGAAGTATTCCTGCCCTTGGGGGTGGCGGTCCTGTCTTATTGGGTGGTTTGCCTGCTGTTGCACATACCCCAGGCCCATGAATTCTGGCGGTTGCTCAGCCGGCGCTTCCGGGCACCGCCCGGCCGTTGAGCCGGCACCACCGCCCGCCCCGCGTGCCGGGCAAGCAACCACAACGGCGAAACTCCTTGAAGAAATGTGTTTTAGGATGCAGATTTTGCCGTCCGCGCGGTGTTCGCTGGCAGCGTGAGCATTCGAATTGTAATTTTCATCCTCCTGGGATGGTTTGGTTTGGTTGGCAGGTGTGCAGCCACCACCACCCATTCCCTGAAAGCCTCCCGGGTCACCGGGCGCGAATACGTGAGCCTGGTGGCTTGGGCCGGGAGCAAGGATTTCAAAATATCGTGGGCCCACAAAGAGACCGAGGTCACCGTCTCCAACCCTTGGGCTCAATTGTTCTTTCGCGTGGGCGAGCGGAAAGTGGTGATCAACCATCGCTCCGTCTGGATGTCGTTCCCGATGACGATGCTGAACGATGGCCCGTATATTGCGCGGCTCGATTTGAACACCATGCTCGAGCCGCTCCTGTTTCCGCAAATCCTGGCCAAGCCGGTGACCATCAAAACCGTGATGCTGGATCCGGGCCACGGCGGGAAAGATCCCGGCAACATCCACGGCAACCAGCCCGAAAAACACTACAACCTGCTGCTGGCAAAAGAAATCAAACGGCGGCTGGACACCATAGGTATTAAGACCTTGCTCACCCGCACCGATGACACCTTTGTGGAATTGGACGAGCGCCCCGCCCTGGCCAGCCGGGCCAAGGCGGATATATTCATCAGCATCCATTACAACGCGGCGCCGGGGAATAATGACGTGTCGAAAGGGCTGGAGGTTTATTGCCTGACCCCCGCTGGCGCCTATTCATCCCACGCCCACCGGGACGAAATCGATAACCGGGTGTATCCCGGCAATAAATTCGATACCCTGAACGCGCAACTTGCCTTTCAGATCCACAAAGGCATCCTGAAGAACCTCGGGGGCGAAGACCGCGGCATCCGCCGGGCCCGCCTGGCGGTATTAAAATCGGCCCAAATGCCGGCCGTGCTGCTGGAAGGGGGGTTTTTATCCAACCCGGAGGACGCCCGGCGGATCTACAGCGAAAAGTATCGCCGCCAATTGGCCCAAGCCATCGTGTCCGGCGTATTGGCCTATAAACGCCTGGTTGAACGCCGCCCGACACCGACGCCTACGGTGGAACCGGAACCCAAACCGGCGATCGTGAAAACGAAGCCGACGACGACGCCGGAGGAATCCAGTACCAATATTTCCACCAACCATGCCGAGCCCGCCCCCACCCCCAAAGGCGCCTCCGCCAAAGCCAAAGCTCCAGCCAAGCCCCCGGGGACGGTGGCCAGCAAGACCACCAACCTGGTGGCCCGGCCAGCCGCCACCAATGCCAACGCCGCCGAATCTGCCGCGCCCGCAGCCAAAGCCAACGGTGGAAAAGGAAAATCCCCAGCCAAACCGCCTTTGGCCATTTCCACGAACCTGATTACCCGGCCAGCGGCCACCAATGCCACCCCCGGCACGGAACTTGCGGGCTCTGGAACCAAGGCCACCAACAGCGCGAAAGCGAAACCCTCAGCGCGACCGGCCGGAACCAATCCCGCGATTTCCACCAACCTCGTGACCCGGACTGCCGCCACCAATGCCCCAGCCGGCGCGGAAACCAGTTCGCCGGAGGCCAATCCAACATCGACGAAACCAAGAACGCCACCCCGAACCATGGGGACTAACTCCGCCCCGGCCACGAACCTCGCCGCCAAGGCGTCCAACTCCGCAACCGCCATGGGGTCCAACCCGCCAGCGGCCAAATCCGCCAGCGCGAAAGCGAAACCGGCCGCGAAATCGCCCGAGGCCACGGCCCCCATCTCCACCAACCTCGTGACCCGAACGGCCGCCACCAATGCCCCAGCGGGTACGGAATCCACTTCGCAGGAGGCCAAGTTATCACCCACGAAAGCCAAAACGGCACTCCGAACCATGGGGACCAACTCCGCCCCGACCACGAACTCCGCCCCCAAGACGGCCTCCACCAATTCCGCGGCGTCCACTGGGGCCGCCCCGCCAGTGGCCAAATCCGCCAGCGCGAAAGCGAAACCGGCCGCGAAATCGCCCGGGGCCACGGCCCCCATCTCCACCAATTTAGTAACCCGGCCGGTTTCAACCAATTCGGTCTCCACCCTGGAAACCGGACCCGCCGCGAGACCGGCATCCGCGCCCATCGCCCCCCAACCCAAAGCCGCCCCGGCGGCGGTAGATCCGTAGCAGCAGCCTGATTCGCCCATGAAACCGCCCGCCGCATGGCCCATCGGCATCTTCGATTCCGGAGTTGGCGGCTTGACGGTGGTCCGCCAAATCCACCGCCTGCTGCCCGCGGAAGACCTGGTTTACCTGGGCGACACCGCCCGCGTCCCCTACGGCACCAAGTCGCCGGGCACGGTGATCCGCTTCGCGCGGGAGGACATGGGCTTTTTACTGGAGCAAAAGGTGAAAGCGGTGGTGGTGGCCTGCAACACGGTTTCCGCCTGGGCCTTGCCGCTGCTGCAGCAGGAATTCGATCTGCCCATTTGGGGGGTGATCCTGCCGGGCGCCCAAAGCGCCTTGAAACGCACCAAAAACCGTTGTGTCGGAGTGATCGCCACCAGCGCCACCATCCAAAGCCAGGCCTATGACCGACTCCTGACCGAGCTGAACCCGGCCGTCCGGGTATTCGCCAAGGCTTGCCCATTGCTGGTCCCGCTCGTGGAGGAGGGCTGGTTGAACCATCCGATCACCATCCAGGTGCTTCGGGAATACCTGGATCCCCTGCTCCGCTGCGGCATTGACACGCTCGTGCTCGGCTGCACCCACTACCCGCTGCTGAAACGCGCCCTCCGCACGGCCTGCCATTCCCGCATCCGCCTGGTGGATTCGGCGGAAAGCTGTGCGCGCTTCGTCCAGGCCAGGTTGGCGGAGCTGGCCCTCCTGCGCCCCCCGGGCGGGCGCCCCGGCCGCATCCAGCCCTACGTGACTGACGAAACGGCCCGGTTCGACCAGCTATCCCACCGGTTCCTGGGCTGTGCCACCGAACCGGCCGTGAAGGTGGAGCTCCCCCAAAGCTCCCAGTGATCCCCCGGAAACCAATTGGTCTGCCGTCCACGGTACGTTCCCGGCCCCTTTTCGCGAAAAAAAAGGCCGGGGAAGCCCCCGGCCTTGCGCAGTGAAATCAAGCGCGGAATTCAACCTCCGCGCCAGCTTGGGTATCTATTTTTTGCAGCGGTAAAATTTCTGGGCGCCGCTGGCCTTGATGGTGTAAGGTGAAGTGGCGCCTGGGACTTCGGCAAACTGACCATTGACCGTATCCGCCTGCTGCAGGGTGCCGGACGGCCAGGTGAGGGTGACATCGCTGCCTGCCAGGCTGATGGCGATGGTGGGCGGTTGGGCGGAAGTGGCCGCTGCATAGTGGGCCTGGACTTGGGCCGGCTTGAGGGCGTAGCTGTAGATGGCGGCTTCATCGATGGCTCCGGCGAAAAGATCCGCCCAACCGTTGCCCGCGGCGCCGGCGGCCCAATCGCCACCATCGACCTTCAAGGCTCCGGGCTGGCCGGCGGAACTGGCCACTTCCTGGCCATTGCGGAAGAGTTTCCAGTTGGCGCCATCATAGGTGCCAGCCAGGTGGATCCAGCTATCGCCGCCGAGATCACCCGTGGGCACCGGGAAGGTGGCCCCGGTGGTATTGGTGCCATCGGAAACCCCCACGGCGTATTTGGCGCCGTTTTCTTCGAGGCGCAGGAAGACTTCCGGGCTGGCGACCACGGAACCGTTGGTGGCCACCTGGGTGTCGTTGTAGGAACTCAGCGTAAGCGGGCCATGAGAGAGGATGCGCGCGGTGGTGCCCTGGGTGGCGGAAGGCTTGATCCAGGCTTCCAAAGAAATCTGTCCGCTCAAGTTCAAGGCCGCAGGGCTGCCGAGGCTGATCCAGGCTTTGGAGCCATCCAGTGCCACGGCTTTATTGGCGGTTTCAAAACCGGGGCCGGCTGGGCCGGCAGCCTGGTTGTCCGCGAGGACCGGGTTGGCGGGGGCGGAGTCGCCGGCGGTGCCACTATTGGCCGCCGGGGCGGCAGCGAACTCGCTGAAACGGAGATAGGTGGCAGGCTGGAGGGCCTGGGTGCCCGCGCCATCGTAGGCCGCGGAGAGGATGGAGGTTTGGTAATTTTCGGCGCGGTGGCTGTTGGTGCCGGCCTGGTAATGGGCCAGGATCTGCTCGGACGTGAGCACCGCGTTCTTGTAGATCGCCAGTTCATCGACGTCCCCCTCAAAAGGATTGCCGCCGAGGCCGGAAGCCTTGTTGTAGGCGCCCACGGCGAGGTCGGCCGCGGTCAACGCATCGTCGGGCGGCAGCGGGGGATTGCTGTTGGCGGTGTAAATCATGGCTTCATTGGTAAGCACAGATTTGCCGTCGATATACATGATGCCGGTGCTGGCGCCGTCGAAGGTGACCACCAGGTGCTGCCACTGGCCTACTGTGTAGGGCACGTCGCTGACGAGGTCCGTGCTACCGCTGCCTTCGCCTTTATACATCCGGAAATCCCAGCCCACGCCTTCGAAACCCGAAACGCCGGAATAAGTGTCATTGGGGGCGCGCTGAAAAATCACCCAACCGGTGCGATTGGCGGCGCCGCTGGACAGGCGGTTGTTGACCGGACAGGCCCCGGGGCTTTGGCGGTCGGAAGTGGGCCGGAACCAAGCTTCAAACGTGAAGGGGACGGTGGCTTCCGGATTGTTATCGGCCGCAAAAGGGATATCCACCGTGGCGGAACCGTTCCGCCAATGGAACGAGTAGGCGCTGTCATCGGCGCCGGCCAGCGGGCCCGGAACCGGGTGCCGGACCTCGGTGGAGATCTCGCCGTGACCGGAGTTTTGCAGCAACCCCATGTTCACGGCGACCTCGGGGGTCGCCGGGGCGTCATCCATCCGCCAGTAACCAACCGGGCCATCGGCCAGGATCAGGGTATCATAGCTCACGCTACGGGCGGCATTGGTGGCATTCTGATAGTGGGCCAGGATTTGGGTGGCGGTAAGTTTCTTGGCATAAAGGGCCATCTCATCCACGCCTCCCCGGAACGGATTGGATCCGGTCTCGGTATTATTATAGGAGCCAACGCAAAGGCCGGCAGGTCCATTGACGGCCTCGGTAGCCGGATGATCGTCCGTATTAGCCACATAACCAGGGCCATCGCCGGTCCAGGTTTGGGTGGCCGCCTCCTGGCCATCGATATACATCGTGGCGGTTTTGGCGGGTCCATCCCACACGGTGACGACGTGCTGCCACTGGCCGAGACGATACGGTTTCTGACTGGTCATGCTGATGCCCGTGCTGCTGGAGGAGGCGCGATAGGTGCGGAAGTTCCAGCCCACATCGGTTTGTCCATCGGACGCATAGGTATCATCAGGATTTCGTTGGAAATAAACCCATCCCTGGCGATTCACGCCGGAATAGGAATAGCGGTTCATGATGGGGGCCGGTCCAACGAACGAACCTGCTACTTTATCGCTCGTCGGGTAAAACCAGGCTTCGATGGTGAAGGAGGTGCTGCCATCGGGATTCAAGGCCGCATTCCATGGCACAATAGTCCGCGCCGTGGAATCAAAGTAAGTGGCGGCATTCTTGCTGCCGACAATGGCACCCGGGATGCGGTGCACATTGATATTGGTGGCATTCCCGGCGGCCCCCAAGCTCCCGGAATTGGCATTGATATTCTGTTTGAGCTGGGAATCATTGAAACGATAATAGGCGGCTGGCCCATCTTTCAGGACCGCCGAACTGTAGTCACCCGCCTGTCCGCTGGGGACGGCAGGCCATAAGGCGGCCGCCATCAACGCTGGAACCAAGCAAGTGCGAAGAGATCTTCCTGTTGTCATAGGTATGGTGGTATTTTGCACTATATTGAATTTTTCCACAGTATCCGTAAACTTTAATATAAGCTGGAAACCTAATATTCGCAACAAGTTATCGCTCCCCACCCAGTTCCAAATTCCGGGTTCAACCTCTGATCATGACGAGCATCATTTTGAAACGCGCGACCGCCTTGACCATATGTGGCTGGTTGGCGGGCATGATGATCAAGTCCCCCCCTTTGAGATGATGCGCCTGGCCGGAGATGGTGATTTCCGCCTCCCCTTCCAAAACGAAAGCCATGGCATCAAAGGGAGCCGTATGCTCGCTCAACCCCTGTCCTTCATCAAAAGCGAACAAGGTGACGTTGCCCGTGGGCTTCTTGAGAATTTCCCGGCTGACGATGGATCCGTCATGGTAATTGGCAATGTCAACGGGCCGGGCGGGCTGGGCCATGGGAAACCGGCGAGCCGGGTTGGTTTGTT
>CAIMWS010000292.1 GCA_903845125.1 uncultured Verrucomicrobiota bacterium | reverse complement strand
GCGCCTGGTATCCGCGTTGCTGATCGAAATCTCCGATCAATGGGAAATCGGAAAAATTTACCTCAATATGCAACCCAATCCCCAGCCCTCGGTTTAACCCTCGTGAAAAAAGATTTTACAGAAAAAAGTTTGCGCGGCCTCAACCTTTACAATAACATTATCAGCGAATGTAAAATTGCGTTGACGAGGAATGGAACCCTTAGCGGCCAGGTTGGCTTCAATTGTTTCTTTAACAACAATACCAATTTCTTTGGATATCCAAGCGCCTATGGGAAGGTGGTTCTCCAGAATCAAAATGGGACCCCTTCAGATGTTGCCATGAACATATTTGTGGATCCTTTATTCACTGATACAGTTAATTTCACCTTGGCCACCAACTCGCCATGCGTCGATGCCGGAGATGCCACTGCCGTTTACAATGACAAAAACTTCCCACCGTCCTTGGGGACGGCAGTCAACGATCTGGGTGCCTACGGCGGACCCAATGCCATCGTGCCGGAAAACTCTTATGACGCGGATGGGGATGGTTTGCCGGATAGCTGGGAGGTGAAGTATTTCGGCAGCATTGCCAAACATGGCCCGCAGGCCGATCCCGATGGGGACGGGTTGGCCAATATCGATGAGCTTAAGTTTGGCACTGACCCCACAAAACCGGACACCGATGGTGACAGTTATTCCGATTTGGTGGAAACCGAAGCCGGCAGCGATCCCCTGGATCCGAAAAGCATACCTTCGCAAATTCTGCGTATCAGTGTGGAACAAGTCCGGCTGCAATTCATTTCGGGCATTGCTCAAACCAATATCATCGAGGTGTCCAACGACCTGCAATCGTGGAAACCAATCGACCAACTTACCGGCACTGGCGGAATCATGTCCCGGGTATATTCCGTCACCAACGGTTTTCGTTATTTCAGGCTGCAGCGGCCCTGATCAGAAGCGGGATAGGGCTGGCCTGGGGGCGAATTAACCTTCACGGTTTATACCCCAAAAGCCGGGCCGGCAAAAACAGCAGCGCCTGGAGCAGGGCAAACACGGCCTGGATCATGATGGCGATTAATTTGAGCGGGAGGGAAAATAGCCAGATGATGGGCACCGCCGCCAAAGCCGCCAAGGCCAGCGGCCAGCATAGCACCAGCAACAGGCACCATACACCCATGACCAGCATCAGTTTCATATTTGAACCATACCGCCTGGCACCGGGCACGACAAGTGCATTTCAAACGCGTTTTTCAGGCTTTCAGCAGCTCCTAAACCGCGGATCCAACCGGGTGTACTCGGAGCAGGCGAATGAATCCGGAGGTGAGAGTCATCCAAGCCGAAATTCAAGAGCGAAAGGGTTGAGGTAACAGGTTCGCACCGCCGCTGGGTTCGCTTCGCAAGCCGTGCATGGAGGTCTCGGCCAGGCGTTTGAGTGCACCATTCCGCGGTGCTTGACCGGTCCCAATTGGTTGAAATCCTTCCCACGCAATTCCCAATTTGTGGCCGGGAGAGCTTCGGGAAGAAAGGTCCGCGGGCGACAAGGAAGCGGATGGATTGGCCATTGCGCGAGGTCCGCCCCGTTACCTCGGCGGCTACCAGCTTTAGGTTTTCGTAGGCAATGAAAAATTCGCCCGTCCGGTCCAGGCAGAGCGCTCCTGGCTCGGCGTTCCTGGTTCTCTGTTTATTGGACCCGCAACGCCCGCCGTGGATACCCCCACCCCGCTGGTTCAAGGGGAGGATTCCGGGACGGCCCTGTGGGCGGAAGCCAGCCATTTCAAGGCGGCTTCCAACTGGGTGTCACGACCGGCCAGCAAGCCGGCCCGGTCATAGGCGGCTTCCTCATCCGGCGCCACCCCCAAGCCTTCCAGGCGGCGGTGGTTGGGGGTCTGGAAATCAGCGAAGACATGGACCAGCGTGTCGCCATTGGGGAGGCGGTCGAACATGGCGGGCAATACCTGCCCGGCAGTGGTCTGCCCAAACACGCGGGCCCGGCCCAGCGCCTGCATCCCTCCGGCGAACAATTCCGAGGTGCTGGCGGAAAAGGCGTCCACGAGAATCGCCACCGGCCGGGAGAACGGTTGCACCCGCCGCCCGGCCGGATTGACCAGGCGCGGGTTCACCCGGAACTGCAAAACCGTGTCGCGGGTTTTCATGGTTCCCAAGGAATCCGGCTCGGTGAAAAAATGTCCGGCGAAACCCATGGGCATGGCCGCCACGCCGCCGAGGTTGCCCCGCAAATCCAGGATCATCCCGTCGGCATCGCGCAGTTCGTCGATGGCTTGGTCCAGGGCGCCGGCGATGGGCAGCATCCATAAATTGAACCGGACCAGGCCTGCGGTGCAGCCATTGGCCAGTGGCAAACGCTCGTGCTGGTGCGCGGCGTGGAATTGCGGCAGGAAACCGAGTTTGACCGGCACCCCGGGGGCTTTTTGGCGCTTGAGCTCCAGCCCCACCTGGCGGTCGCTGCCATTCAGGAATTCCAGCCGCACGGGCGCCTCCTCCGGGCCTTTCAGGCGGTTGGCCACCATGCTCCAGGCCATCAGCCCAGCCTGCCGGGGATTGGTCCGCTGCGGGATCCCGCTGGCGAACGATTCCACGGGATCGCCATCCACGGAAACCAGGATCCAACCGGGCCGCACCCCGGCGGTGGCGGCTGGCCCCAGGGGATCCACCCGCGTCACCAGGTAGCGGCCCTGCCAGGGGCGGATTTCCATGCCCACTTCGCCCGACAGGCCAGCCGCGGGGCGTCCGGTTGACGGGGAATCCGGTGGGGATGGGGTGCCAGCGGGAGCGGGTTGTGTCCCCGACGCGCCGCGATCCGGATTTGGTTTTGAAGCACTGGCACCGGGTCTGGCCCGGGTTTCCAGGTTGCGGCTCACCCAGCCTGGGATGATGGTCATATGGGATTGGCCCAACCGGTCCAGCATGTCCTGGATGACGGCCCGCAAGTCATCCCCGGTTTGGGCCGCCTCGGCGCGGGGCTTCAATTCCTCGCGAATCCGGTACCAATCCAGGCCGTTGAAGTTGGTGTCGAAGTGGGTCTCCTGGATGATTTTCCAGGCCGCCTCGAAAGTCTCCGCCGCCAGGGGCAACCCCGTCGCCGGGGCCGCCGGGCAGAGCGGGGAGCCGAAGGCAAATACCCACGCGGCCAACGCCAGGCCAGCCGCGGTTATTCCGCTGCAGGCTGCCATTCTCTTAAAGTTCAAGTATTGCGTCATGGTTGGAGGGCGATCATAGGCCCGTCCCCGGCCAAAGGAAGCCCATTGATATCCCCGGCAGCGCATGAGCCGCACCCCGGCTGACATCTTCCGCCACGGTGCCCCCAGCCGCTTTTACGCTCCCAACACCTAAAGCTTGGGCAACAATTTTAAAACCGCCTCGCTGGGGCGGGCGATGACATGGGCGGCGATGAGCTTGCCCAGTCCTTCCACCTTTTCCTTGCCGGCCGCGATGGCCGAGGAGACGGCGGATAATTCGCCCTGGATGATGACCGTGACGAACCCGCCGCCGAGCTTCTCCTTGCCCGCCACTTCCACGCTGGCGGCTTTGCACGCGGTGTCGATGGCCTCAAAAACGGCGGTGAACCCCTGGGTCTCGATGAAGCCCAGAGCGGGGGGGGGTGATTGATTCATAGGCAGGTAAGGGCACTGATTGACTGATTCGTTAAAATTGAAATTGTCCCCGCGGAAAACCACGGTTTGCTGGATCAGCGGGCTGAATTCCTCGGGGGAGTCGATGGCCGGCACGGCGTTCTCCGCCACCCGGTTGAGGATGGTGGCCACCGGCTGGCCGCGCATCCGCTCTGCCGCGCAACGCCCAGCGGCGATGGCGGTGTGCACATCCGCGGTGGCCCCGTGGATTTTAATCACCACTCCGCAAAGATCGTTCAATTCCACTTGCAGAACCTGCACCCGGGCAGCCTTGATCATGGCATCCAGCGCTACCATGGCTGGGGTCAGCCCGGCGGTTTCCAAAAGACCAATGGTGATGAAGCGTGTCATCGGCCTGGGGCGGGTGGGAGTCGTAGGTTCATCAAAGGCATCGGGTAGGATATCCGGCCAGGCCGCCCCGTCACGGAACAAAATTGTGCATCCATTTCTGGACCGCCTCTTTCATCTCCGCTCCGCCATTCATGAGCGGCTTCACAAAACGGGGGGTGAACCAGGGAAAAGTCCCCACCAGGTCAGGGGTGACCAGGATCTGGCCGTCGCAATCCGGCCCAGACCCGATGCCGATGGTGGGGATGGGCAGCAGCCGGGTGATTTCCGCGCTGACGGCCGGGGTCACCAATTCCAACACCACGCCGAAGGCGCCGATTTCCGCCAGGGTGGCGGCATCTTCCACCAAGGCTTCCTGTTCGCCCGGTTTCCGGCCCTTGATGTGATACCCCCCCTCCACCCGGACACTCTGCGGCAGCATGCCCAAGTGCCCCAGGTAAGGGATGCCTTCTTCCATGATGGCCTCGATCTGGGGCCGGATGGCCCGGCCGCCTTCGGCTTTGACCGCCTCCGCCCCAGCCGCGATCAACCGGCGGGCATTGGCCACCGCTTGCCGCGGCGTTTCATAGCCACGGTAAGGCAGGTCCGCCGCGAGCAAGGCCCGCGGTTTGGCCCGGGCGGCCGCCCGCACGTGATGCTCCATCTCCTCCATCGTCACTGGCGTGGTGTCTGGATAGCCCAGCACCACCATGCCGAGCGAATCGCCCACCAGGATCAGCGGCACGCCCGCTTCGTCCAGCAGGCGGGTCATCGGATAGTCATAGGCCGTCAAAGCCGCCACCCGTCGGGCTGGCGCTTTCCAGCCCCGCAGTTCCGTGGCGGTGATCTTCTTTTCATTCATCGCGGATCCAGTTTGAGCCGTTTTGGGGCCGGATGCAACGGTGCATTGCGCCGCCCCCCCCGGCCGGTTCCAGGGTTGCCGGCGGCCCTGGCCTGGCCGGTATTGCATTTCCCGGGCCGGCACATTAGCGTGGGTCTCAACAAGCACTTAATGAATGTATGAACCTGAATTTGCATCAATTATCGGCCTCCTTCGCCGGAGGCGTGGCGGCGGGAATCCTCACGCTGGCGGCCCAAACGGCCTGCCAGGCGCAACCGGATCCCAAATGGCTGGCGCATGACCGGCTCCGGCCTCAGCCGGCCGTGGTGAGTCCCGGAACTGCCAGCACCCAGGAAAAAGCCGGCCAGCCGCCCTCGGATGCGGTGGTGCTGTTCAACGGCGGCAACCTGGACCAATGGGTAAGCATGGACGGCAGCCCCACCCGCTGGATCGCCCGGGAGGATTACATGGAATGTGTCAAAGGCAGCGGCTACATCCGCACCCTGCAGAATTTTGGCGATTGCCAGCTGCACCTCGAATTCGCCGCGCCGGTTCCGCCGGATGGCGAGGGTCAGGGCCGGGGCAACAGCGGCCTGTTTTTCGGCTTGGGCCGCTACGAAATCCAGATCCTCGACTCCTATAAGAACGTCACCTATGCGGATGGTTCGGCTGGCTCTCTCTACGGCCAATATCCGCCCCTGGTGAACGCCAGCCGCCCCCCCGGCCAGTGGCAGACCTATGATGTGATCTATACCGCACCCCGCTTCGACCAGCAGGCCAAACTCGTTTCACCCGCGCGCGTGACCCTGTTCCACAACGGGGTGCTGGTGCAGAACAATTCCGAACTGACCGGCCCCACGAGCTGGCTGGAACGCGCCCCTTACTCACCGCATCCCGAAAAAACCCCCATCGCCCTCCAAGACCATGGGAACCCGGTGCGCTTCCGCAACCTCTGGGTGCGGGAGTTAGGCAAAACCACCCCCAAGGAATTCACCTTCGGCAGCGCTGTGCTGGACCGTTACGTGGGCCGTTATGAAACCAACGTTTCGTTCAACCGGGAAGGCGATCAACTCGTGCTCAGCCTGGAAGGGGTGAAATTCACGCTCTTCGCGGAGTCGCGCACCAAATTCTTTGCCAAAACCACCGATGTCCAGTGCGAGTTCACCCTGGAGGGGGACGGCAAGGTGGCCAAAGCAGTCATCACTGTGGGCGAGGGTCCCGGCCGCGAAGTCAAAAAGAAGTAACTCCGCCTGGCCGCCAGGGGCGGACCGCTTCGTGTGGGGGCCCGCAGGATTATTTTGAACCGCAGCCTGCCGGCCCGGAATAAACCAACGATTCCGGGCCGGATTCTTTCCCCGGCTTAAAAAAGCGTCGTGGCCATCAGGATTCCCCGCCCGTGAAAACCAGCTGCCAGCCCGGCTTGCCCGCGCTTGCCGGGGTGATTTCGACGCCAATCAACCGTATCGCTCCCCAATACCGGCCGGCTTGGGATGGGTTTTCCCCCGCGGCGCAGCAGGCGCTGGCCAGTTATTACCTGCCGCACCGGTCGCGGCAGCCCTGGCTTGGGCCCACCCGCCCCCGGCTCATCAAGTGGTATTGCCCTTTCGCCGACCAGGCGCATTTCCCCTCCGGCCACCGCTACTGCATCAATGTCTATACCGGGTGTGCCCACGGCTGCCGGTATTGCTATGCCACCGGTTACGGCCCGGAGGTAGCCGGCTGTAAAAAGGATTTCCCCCGTTTGCTGGCGGCCGACCTGGCAGATTTGGAGCAGTTTGATGTGCCTCCCGCCCCGGTCCATATTTCGAACAGCACCGATCCCTTCCAACCGTTGGAGCTGGCCGCCCGCCACACGCTGATGACGCTGGAAGCCTTGCTGGCCCACCGGCACCGGTTCACTACCGTGGTGATCCTGACGAGAAATCCGCTCCTGGCGATCCGCCCGGAATACCTCCGCCTGCTCCAATCTCTGAACTGTTCCGCCCGGGTGCCAGGTGGGCCAGCGGCCGTCCCCGGAGGTATCCAGGTGGAGGTCAGTCTGGCCTTTTGGCGGGAGGCCGCCCGGACCTTTTGGGATCCGCATGCTCCTTCAGTCCAGGAGCGGATCGAGGGGCTGCGTGTTTTGCGCAATGCCGGCCTCCCCGTGATTCTGCGGATTGATCCCTTGTTTCCCCGGAGCGATGCCCGCATCCGTGCCGGGAAATTCGGTTTGGTGGAGGCACAGTCCGCTGAGGATTTGGAGCAGTTGGTGCTTTTAGCCAGGGAGCTTCAGGCTGTCCGCGTGGTATATTCGACCGTGAAAATCGTCAAGCCACGCTATCGCCCTCTGGATGGCCCCCGGCTGGGCTTGAAGCATTTTTGCGAGGAACTGGCGGCGGGGGAAAAGCTCCCGTTCCGGGGCGGCAGCTGGCGGCTGCCGGGGCAATATGCACAGGCGGCGGTGGTGGAACCTTTCCTGGAAGTGTGTGACCGGTTCACCATGCCCGCCGCCTTCTGTATGGCCAATCTGCTGGCCACCCATTGAAATATTCCTTGGCTTGGGGCTCGCCGCAGAAGGCCGCACGTTTTTCGCTTTTCAGTGGTTGGAACGAAGCGCCTATGGTCTAATGCGACCAGGAAACGTATGAAAACACTAATTCAGAACACCATGCTCCCGGCGCTTGTGCTTTGGGCCGCCCTCGGGCTGGCCCATCCGCAAACCGTGCCGGCTTCCGAGGCGGACGCCATCGTTCCCTTGATCCGCGCCCATTCCCACAACGATTACGAACATGCCCGGCCTTTGCAAGACGCCCTGGACCAGGGTTTCTGCAGTGTGGAGGCCGATATTTACCTGGTCGAAGGCCGGCTTTTGGTGGCGCACAATTTCAGCCAGGTCACCCCGGAACGGACGTTGGAAAAACTTTACCTGGATCCGTTGCGCCAGCGCATCCAGGCCAATGGCGGCCGGGTGTTTCCCGGGGGGCCGGAGTGCACTTTGCTGATCGATCTTAAAACGGAGGCGGATGCCACCTATCGTGTATTACGTTCCGTTTTGGGGAAATACCAGGAGATGCTCACCAGATATGAAAACGGTCGCGTGATCACCAATGCGCTCCGGGTGATCCTGTCGGGCAACCGGCCGCGGAAGCTGATGCTCGAAGAAACCAGCCGCCTCGCAGCTTATGACGGCCGTTTGGAAGACCTCGAACGTAAGGAGGGCGCTGATTTCACCCCGTGGATCAGCGAAAACTGGCAAACCGTTTTCAAGTGGCGCGGGGTGGGGCCGCTGCCATCTTCCGACCAGGAAAAGCTCGCAAGCATTTTGCGCCGGGCGCACCAGCAGGGCCGCCAGGTCCGGTTTTGGGGCACGTTGAACCAGCCTGCCTTTTGGGAGGTGCTTTACCAGAACCAGGTGGATATCCTTAATGCCGATGATTTGCCTGGCATGAGGAAATTCCTCACCGCCAAATTACCCAGGAAATGAGTTCCCGTTGATTGTCCCGCGACCTTGATTGACCGCTCACAAGGTGAGGCCGGCTTGCCCGCCCGGAGATATTCGGGATGGTTGGGCCGTTTCACGGTGGAGTCGCCCTTCGAGGGCCATCTGAACGGCCAGGGTCAGCAAAGCCAATAACGCCAGAATACTGGCGGCGGCGAAAGCCGCTGCGCCTTGGTATTCGTGATAGTGCTTCTCCACCCGCAGGGGCAGCGTATCCGTCTGGCCGGTGATATGCCCGGAAACCACGGAGACGGCTCCAAACTCTCCCCTGGCCCGGGCATTGCACAGGATCACTCCATAGATCAGGCCCCTTTGGACCGATGGCAGGGTCACCTGCCAGAAATTCTGCCAACCGCTGGCGCCCAGGGTCATGGCGGCTTCTTCCTGGTCCCGCCCGGCAGCCTGCATGACGGGGATCACCTCCCGCGCCACAAAAGGGATGGTGACAAATGACGCCGCCACCACCCGCTCGGTGGTCACCAGGCGCCAAAATTCGCTCCAGCTCAATTCAGCCGTCCGCAGGAAAAGTGCGCCACAGGGGATCAAGACCAGCAAGCAGAGATAGGTCAGCGTAAAACCCATCGTCAGTCCAAAACCCGGCAGAACAGTCTTTTTTCCAGTGGCCACGGAGTAAAAGGGATTCAGGTTCTGGCTGCCCCATATTCCTTTTGCCGATGGAAGTCAAAGCCGGCTAACTGATAGCCAGGGTGATTCCAGGCACGGGATGTGCTTTAATCGTGAAATTAGGGGTTTCTACCCTTTAAAGGGTAGAAATACTCCGAGAGTTCGGCAGAATTTAGTTGCTCCTGACCAACCCAGTGTTAGAGTGATCTTAATTCGATGTAATAAAGTTCGACTTATGTCGGCGAGCGCAAGTAACTCATTCGAAAGCAACGAATTGTTGAAGAATTCATCGTTATACCGTGAATTCCAGGCAGAGCGTGAGGAGATTCTGAAGCATAAATGGCTGGAATCCGAAAAAGCTGGTTATGATATCGGCTTTGAGTGGGCTCTAACGGATTGGATCATGAAGCATCGATCCAAATGGAGGAAGAGCCGTCAGTTGAGTGCCCACTGATGGTGCTTGTGCCTTTGTGGCACGCTCCAACGTGGTAGGGTTCTCAACACTCAGAGGGGTTTTCATTTCAGTCAGGTCGGTTTACAGATTTTTATGCCGAAGGTGACGCTTCTTCTCGATTCTGCGGCTATTGCGGGTGCTTTAAAGCAAATTGCGGCTGAAATCCTCAATCAGCATGCGGGGGGTGCTTTTTCTCTGGTAGGTATTCAAAAAGGGGGGGTGGTTCTAGCCGAACGTCTGGCTCTCCTGCTTCGCCAGGCAGATCAGGCACCGGTGATCGTTGGCCACTTGGACGTAAGCATGCACCGGGATGACTTGAACCATCGCGCCGCCCCTGAGATTCATCCCACCCTGATTCCCGGTGATATTAACGGTAAAACCATTATCCTTGTGGATGATGTGCTCTTCAAAGGCCGGACCACCCGTGCCGCGTTGGACGCTTTGAATGACTTCGGGCGTCCTCAGTGCATTCAGTTGGCGGTATTGGTCGATCGCGGCCACCGGGAGTTGCCAATCCACCCTAATTTTGTCGGTAAAACCATCCAGACTAGTGTGAACGACACCGTGGATGTACGTTTAACGGAATCCAACCGCGAGGAAGGCGTTTACCTCATCACCCCATGACTTGGCACCGCAAGCACCTGCTGGATATCGAAACCTTGAGCCGGGAAGAGGTTCTCACCGTATTGAATACCGCCAAAGCGTTTAAGGCCGTGGGCGAACGCGCCATCAAGAAAGTCCCTGCCTTGCGCGGCAAAACCGTGATCAACCTGTTTGTCGAACCTAGCACCCGCACCCGCATCAGCTTTGAATTGGCAGCCCAACGCCTCACCGCCGATATCATCAATTTCTCGGCCGAACTGTCCTCTTTGCGCAAAGGGGAAACGTTGAAAGATACCGCCCGCAACCTGGAAGCCTTGAATGCGGATATTATCATCATCCGCCACAGCGCTGCGGGGGCTCCCCATTTTCTGAGCCGGGTTCTGAACGCCAGCGTGGTGAACGCCGGGGATGGAGCTCATGAACACCCCACCCAGGCCTTGTTGGACGCCTTCACCATGCGGGAGAAAAAAGGCTCCTTCGAGGGCTTGAATGTGACCATCCTGGGGGACATCCTTTACAGCCGGGTGGCGCGCTCGAACATCTGGGCGCTCACCAAGTTGGGTGCCAAAGTCACCCTCTGCGGCCCCCCCACTTTGGTTCCATCCGCCTTTGAGCGCATGGGTTGCCAGGTGTGCCACCAAGTCGAACCGGCTTTGCGCCAGGCGGATGTGATCAACCTGCTGCGGATCCAGCACGAGCGTCAGCGCAAAGGCATGTTCCCCAGTCTCGGCGAATATACCTCCCTTTTCGGCCTCACGAAGGCGCGCATGAAATTGACTAAGCCAGACGTCCTCATCATGCATCCGGGGCCAATCAATCGCGGGGTGGAAATCGATAGCGACATCGCCGATAGCGACCATTCGGTGATCCTGGAACAAGTCACCAACGGCTTGGCGGTGCGCATGGCGGTCTTGTTCTTGATCAACGGGGGACACCCCCAGGAACTGGGCGTGAATTAACTCTGGGTGACCGCCCCCAATTCTTCCCGTTAATTCGAAGCCACCGAGGTGTCGGGATCGAAAGCGGGGTGGTGGCGTTTGAGCATCTCCCCCAAGGTGATTTCCATCTGGTGATGTTCCTGCTTCAAGGCTTGCAGATCCAAAGTCAAGTTCGCCTGACTGTCGGTGAATAAAGACGATTCCACACGCAGCAAAAGCCGCGTCAAACCGGGAATTTCCAAGAAACGGGCTTGTTTCAACATGGACCGGACATGAGCCATCATGGTGGCCCGATCCCCGATCTGCAGGGAGCGGTTCATCAGGTCCATCTCCCGCGCCACCTGGGTAGTTAACTTGTGGTATTGCCGCAGAAAATCTTCAAAAGCCTTGGCTGCCGGAGAGATTTCCTTCTGCGCCGGATCGTTTTCTTTGGGGCTTATGGCCTGGTCCTTTTGGCTCGGATCGTTTCCCCTGGTGCCGCCGGGTGGTTCGGCGGGGAGGGTGACCCGAATATTGCTGACCTTGTGAACCGCGTTGAGCAACTTCCGGGCGGTGAGGGGTTTGAAAAGGTAGGCATCGATTTCCAACGACTCTACTTGGGTGATTTGCATCCGTTCCTGCACGGCTGAACAGATGATGATTTTCAGCTTCTTCAGGGCGAATACCGAGCGGATTTTTTCCAGCAGCGTCAGGCCATCCATCCGGGGCATCATAAGGTCGATGATCGCCAGATCTGGTTGCAGCCCGTTTCGGAGTAATTCCCAGGCCGCCCAGCCATCGACAGCCTCTATAATCTCCACACTTTCGGCAGCAATCCCCTCCAGGAACCGCCGAATCAACATCCGCGCCGCCCGATCATCTTCCACCACCAAAATTTTCATTAAGCCGCTTTCTTCATGGAATCCCCTTTGAGCTTGACCAGATAATCGATATCCACGATCAGGCCTACCCGGCCGTCACCCAAAATGGCCGCTCCGGCCAGGGCTCGGTTTTGTTTAAAAGTTTCCCCGAGGCTTTTTATAACCACTTCCTGTTTGCCGAGCAAGTGATCCACCAGCAAACAGCGGTTTTGGTGCTCGGACCCCACCACCACCACCACCCCTTCCGTGGGATCGTCCGATTCAGGCTTGATTCCAAAGTATTCGTGCAACCTGAGCAGTGGGGAAAGATGTCCCCGCACATTGACCACCTCGCCGCGTTGCGCCACCGTCGTGATCATGTCCCGCGCGGGGCGGAACGATTCGCGCACCAGCAAAGCCGGCAGGATGTAACGCTGCTCGCCCACTGACACCAGCAAGCCATCGATAATGGCCAGAGTCAAAGGCAGGAAAATAGTGAAACTGCTCCCTTCACCCGGTTTGGATTGGATTTCGATCTTGCCGCGCAGTTTTTCAATATTGCGCCGCACGACATCCATGCCTACGCCACGTCCCGAAACATCGGTGATTACATCCGCAGTGGAAAAGCCCGGCTCAAAAATCAGGTGGAAGACCTCCTGTTCGGTCAGGTTCTCGTCCGGTTGGATCAAGCCGCGCTCCACACCTTTTTGGAAAATCTTGTCCCGGTTGAGTCCGCCGCCATCATCTTTGATTTGGATCACAATGTTACCGCCCTGGTGCCAGGCGGACAAATCAATGGTGCCTTGGGCCGGTTTGTTGTTCCCGGTGCGCTTCTCAGGCATTTCAATGCCGTGATCCACGGAGTTGCGGATCATGTGCACCAGCGGATCGTTCAACTGCTCCACGATGGTCCGGTCCAATTCGGTGTCTTCACCGTGCAGTTTCAGTTCGACCGACTTGCCCTGCCGGGCGGCCAGGTCGCGCACCAAGCGGTTCATTTTTTGGAAGGTGGACCGGATGGGCACCATGCGCAGGGACATGGTGATCTTCTGCAATTCATTGGTGATGCGTGTCAGTTGATTCAAATTCCGGAGTAAACGTCCTTGGGCGAGGCTTTGCAGAGTGGGATCCTGGGCCACTTGCGATTGGGCAATCACCATTTCCCCCACCAAATCGATCAGGCTATCCAGTTTTTGGGTGGCCACTTTCACGATCGATCCGCTGCCGGCTTCCTTCAAAGCCATGTGGGTCGTTTCGCTGGCGGTGGCGCTTTCCTGGGCTTCGCCAACGGGCGCCGAGCCGGTGCGGTCGCTGGCGGCTTCGTCTCTGGCGGCATCGGCAGCGGTGGCAGGCTCGCCACCAACCACTGCCAAATTGGCCGAAGGCGTGCCTTGGGCGATTTGTTTAACTCGCTGGATCAGGTGCAGCGTGGGGATGATAATAGGGCTTAACGGCTTTTCCCCGTTCAATTGATGCTCGATTTCCAAGGTGAAATGCTTGAGCGTATCACCACCAGTCAGAATCAAATCAATGACCTCGGAGGTGATGGCAATCTTTTGCTGCCGGGCCAGATCCAGCAAGGATTCCAATTCGTGCGCTAGCCGGTTGACCGGTTTTAAGTTCAGCAAACCGGATCCGCCCTTGAACGTATGAAAAGCCCGGAAAATCGAGTTGAGGGTATCCTTTTCGCCCGGTTTGTCTTCCAAGACCAGAACCCCTAGCTCGATGTTTTGCAGATGTTCATGAGATTCGCTGATGAATTCCCGCAGCAGTTCCACATCGGATGCCAGATCCAAATTGATGGCTGATTCCTCGTTTTTTTCCGCTTTCTTGGGAGTTGTTTTATCCTCCGTAACTGACTGTTGCTCAACTGTTGGTGCAGGCTCCACAGACCAGGCTTCGGGCATGGGCGGCACCGGTTGGCCTTGGGCCGCCATTTGGAGCGCGGATTCATACCAATGAGTCCATTCCCCCAGTTGTTTGAGCGAATCTTCGCTGAACAAACCCGTGGTATTGAAAATAGCATCAACCCATTGCCGGCCCTTTGCCAATCCCTGCTGGATATCCGCCGGAAGGGGGCAGGGAGCACTTATTTCCTCCATCTCAGTAAGGAGACAATTCAACGGCAGTAATCCATTGTCTTTCCCCGGTTCCGCAAAAACCAGCTCCAACGCCAGTTTGCCATTCAACTGGATTAAAGATTGTAGGACATTTTCAAGGTTGCCTGCCATATTCATTCACTCCCCACGCATCGGTATTTTGCCAATTTGCCGCTCCCAGCCAGCCCGACCGGAGGCAAATACGGATGATCTATTGAAATCACCACCGCAATCATCGGCAGAATGCAAGCCAGGCTTTAGGAAAATCTGCGGTCCCCACGATCCGCTCTTCCTTGGAGATCAGGTGGTTCCGGCTTTCGGATGGGGATTGATAAATAATCCACCTTAATTTGCTTCCTGAATGGAGCGCCCGCCGCTCTTTTACGTCTAATCCTCCATGAAGACGAAAATTTGGTTCGTTGGTTTGCTTTGGTTGTTGAGCGCCTTGCTGCCAGCGCTGGCCGATGGTTTCATCATTATTCATGATCCCCTGCCAGTGCCTCCCATTTACCCACCAATACGCCCGCCCATGCCTCCGCCACACCGGACTTATGTATTTGCACCGCTGGAGGTTAGCTATCACCACGTCAACGTCCGCATCAAGGAGCAAGTGGCCGTGACGTCGGTGGACCAGGAGTTTTACAATTCCAATCCGCGGCAGCTTGAAGGCACCTATATCTTCCCGGTGCCCAAGGGCGCGCAAATCGACAAATTCAGCATGGAGATCGGCGGCAAGGAGGTTGAGGCTGAACTGCTGGCGGCTGACAAAGCCCGGAAAATTTATGAAGATATTGTGCGCAGCCTCAAGGATCCTGCCCTTTTGGAGTATGCCGGCCAGGATGTGTTCAAAGTGCGCATTTTCCCCATTGAACCCAACAGCCGCAAACGGATCAAACTCTCCTACACCCAGGTGCTCAAAGCCGACGGTGGCTTGGTCAACTATCTTTACCCGCTGAACACCGAGAAATTCTCGGCCAAGCCCATCAAAACCGTGAGCTTGAAAATCGACCTAGAAACCCGCCAGGCGCTTAAGTCCATCTATTCCCCCTCCCATACGGTCGAAATCCGCCGTTTGGATGAGACCCGGGCCACCATTGGCTTTGAATCGCGGGAAGTGAAGCCGGACACCGATTTTCAGCTGTTGTTTTCCACTGCCGGCAGCCCGGTGGGTCTGAACCTGATGACCTACAAGCCGTCCGGAGCGGAGGATGGATTTTTCCTGCTGCTGGCCACCCCTGGCACGGAGGCCAAGGGGCCAGTGGCCCGGAAGGATGTGGCCTTGGTGCTCGACACCTCCGGTTCGATGGCCGGAAACAAGCTGGAGCAAGCCAAGAAAGCGCTGTTGTTCTGCATCGAAAATCTCAACGCCGGAGATCGATTTGAAATCGTCCGCTTTTCAACGGAAGCGGAGCCGCTGTTCGACCGCCTGGTGGAAGCCAACGCCGAAAACCGGAAAAAAGCCTCCTCTTTCGTCAAGGATCTCCGCCCCATCGGCAGTACCGCCATTGATGAAGCCCTGGCCAAGGCGGTGGCCTTGCGTCCCGCAGCTTCCGACCGGCCCTACCTCATTATTTTCCTCACGGACGGACGGCCAACCATCGGCCTCACCGATGAAGATCAAATTGTCTCCCGGGTCGGCGGTTGGTCTGAAACGGGCGGCAATACCCGCATTTTCTGCTTCGGTCTCGGCAGTGATGTCAACACCCACCTGCTGGATAAGATCACCGAAAAAACCCACGCGGTGAGCCAGTATGTGCTGCCGGAGGAGGATTTGGAGGTGAAATTATCCACTTTTTACAGCAAAATCAGCGATCCGGTGCTCACCCAAACCAAGCTGCAGTTCCCGCCGGACATCCGGGTCAATCGCCTGCATCCCTCCTCCTTGCCTGATTTGTTCAAAGGCGACCAACTTATATTGGCCGGGCGCTACCACGAGGCGGGAGCCGGAAAACTGGTTTTGGAAGGTCGCCTGAATCAGGAGATCAAACGGATTGAAACCGCCGCACATTTCCCCGAACAGGCCACTGGATACGATTTCATCCCGCGGTTATGGGCCACCCGGCGGATCGGGTATCTCCTCGATGAAATCCGGCTGCGCGGAGAGAACAAGGAATTGAAGGATGAAATCACCGAACTGGCCCGCCAATATGGCGTGGTGACCCCCTACACCTCCTACCTGATCGTGGAGGATGAAACCCGCCGGAAAGTCCCCGTCATGGAGCGGACTTTTGTCCAGGGCGCGGGCCGGGCGGGGGGGGGATCAGCCCAGGATTGGAGCCTGATGCAGCGGGATAAATCCGGGGCGGATGCCACCGCCATGGCCCGTTACGGCTTGGCGCTGAAATCTGCCGAAGCCCCTGCGGCGGCGATGGATTCCGCCAACCGGGAACTCAACCGCGCGCCACGTGTGGCGGCCTCCGCTCCGATGCCGAGTCGCTATGGGATGTCGCCCGGAGGGCCCCAACCGTCAATTCCGGTCCCGGTGGCCAGCACCTCGGCCAGTGCCAGCCCTGCTCCAGGAAATGGCTCCAGCAGTTCGGCAGCCACCCGGTATATCGGCGGCCGGACTTTCTATCAAAAAGACAACCAGTGGGTGGATGCCTTGGCGCAAAAATTGCCGGACGCGAAACGGATTCGCATCCGCTTCGATTCGCCCGAATACTACGACCTGATCCTGCGCGAGAAAGAAACCCTGTCCTGGCTGGCCCTGGGTCGGAATTTGGTGTTGGTGGTGTCCGGCAAGGTGTATGAAATCCACGAATAAGACGTGAGTTGCCGAGGAGTGGGTAACAAATAAAGGTGATCCGGGATTTTGGCCAAGGGCGTGGCATCAATGACACGCATTTTGATGCGATCTGAAACGAATGAGTAACGAAGTCCCTGGCCCAAGAACCAGCGAAGTTGCTGCGGCTACTATTTCCCGGCTCCCAAGCTCAGGTTTATCCGATAGGCTGCTGTCCGGGGAGGAACTGGCAATTTCTGATTTGGATCCATTGGCTGGAAACGCTACCGCTTGGAGGTTCGTGCCCGAACGCTGCGTCTGCGTTTTCCTGCGGCTCTGGTTCGGCAGCCTAAACTTCCGGCCGGATCCTATGCTGGAAAGCCGCCATATCGGAGCAGAGGACGGCCTGTTGCAAACTTTTGGTCAACGCACTCGCGTCCCGAATTTGCCGGATGCACTCACGCAGTGAATCAGGGATGATCCCAAACCGGGTCTGCAGCACTTCCAGAATAGCCACCTGCAGGCTGGTTATTTGGCCTTCCTGTTCGCCTTCCTGACGGCCCTTTTGCCAGCCTTCTTGTTCGCCCTCTTGGCGGCCTTCCTTGCGGCCTTTCTGCCAGCCTTCTTTCATGGCCATCCGCTCAATACTGGTCACGTAAGGCATTGCTTTGCTCCTTTCGTAGTCAAACATCCGCTGCTTGAAATCTTTCTCCAGCGCCTCCGGCAACCTCATCAGCCAGTCAATCAGCCGATACAACTCCCAGATCGCCGCCTTGTCCAATCCCAAGTCGTAAAGTCGCCGCGTCAGATCCCATTTCCGATCAAACCG
>CAIMWS010000291.1 GCA_903845125.1 uncultured Verrucomicrobiota bacterium | reverse complement strand
TTTCCGACTCTCCGCTCTCCGCTCTCCGCTCCAAGCTGCCTCCCGCCCTCCGCTCCTTGCCGACCTCAGACCTCCGTCCTCTGACCTCCCTTTCCCATCCGGCTCTCCGCTCCTCTAATACAGCTTCCACATGGTCAATAAAGCAGCGGGCTGGTTTCTTTGCGGGGCCGTCAATTACGAGGGCCAGCTTTTGAATTTGCCGAAAGAATGATTCGCGAAGCTCGCATTCAGGCTCGCATCCTGCGGATGCTGGCTCTGGAGCTCTTTATACCGCTCGCTGACCATCCCGGCCAGTTTGGCCAACAGATTCCGTTTCTCGATGCGGACCTCATCCGGTTCCCCGGCCTTTATAAAGTAGAAGGCGATGCAGATGCCCGTATCGGGGAATTCATGCACAATTTCACTAAAATTGCCCATGGCCCACTGGCCCGGCGGAGGCACCCCGGCGGGCAGCCCGCGATCCGCCCAGCTCATGCCGTATTGCACATGCCGGCCGGGCATCTTCATTTGGAAGGCCGCCTTGCCAAACTCCCGGCAGATCTCGGTTACATACTCCACCAACTGCCTTTGGTTGGCCGCCAGTTTTATTTTGGCCTCCATCATCGCGGCAAACGCATACATGGATTGGAATACCAACCGGTCGTGCGGGACTTCCTTATCCAGGAACACCTTGAGGTAGCCCAACACATGCAAGCCCCGCAGCGCCACCACCAGTCCCGCCAGCAAGCCGGCCGCCATGACCATCCCATTCTGCACCAAGGCCGCCACCGCCACCACGCCGCATAGCACGCACACCGCATAGATCACCAGCGCCGCCTGCCGGTGCGTCAACCCCACCGCCAGCAGCCGGTGGTGGATATGGCTCGCATCACCGGAGAAGGGCGACTTCCCCCGATACACCCGCCGCGCGATGGCTAGCAGCGTATCGGCGATCGGATAGCCCAGGATCACCACGGGCAGCAGCAGCGACGCGCCCACCACCCCCTTGTAAGTGCTGGCCATGGCTGATGCAGCCAGCGTTACGCCCAAAAACAGGCTCCCGGTGTCCCCGAGGAAAATCCGCGCGGGAGCGAAATTATACCGCAAAAACCCGAGGCACGCCCCCGCCAGGGCGCACATCATCACCGCCGCCAGCACATTCCCATAATAGATGGCCACCACCGCGCTCGTCGCGGCCGCCACCAGGGCCACCCCGGTGGCCAGGCCATCCAGGCCGTCGATGATGTTCACCGCATTGGTCACCCCCAGAATCCACAAAACGGAGATCAAATACGCCCCATGCTCCAGCCGCACCTCACCCCAGCCCGGCAGCGTCAGGCTGGTGAATTTTATCCCCAGGGCCACCACCAGGCAGGCCACCGGCAGCTGCACGGAAAACTTCTGCCGGGCATTCAACCCTTTGAAATCATCCACCATCCCCAGCACCAGCATGAACAGCCCCCCAACGAACACCGCCAGCACCGCCCCCGACCGCTGCACCAGGGCCGCAGCCACCGAGTTGTGCAAATACAACACACCCGCCAGCGGCAGCCACATGCCCACAGCGATCGCCAGCCCGCCCAATAACGGCACCGGCCGCTGGTGGATCTTCCGGTTCCCCGGGTTGTCCACGGCGCCCCACCGGCCCGCCAGCCGCATCACCACCGGCGTTACGATCCAAGCCAGCCCCATGGCCAGCAAAAAAACTGCGAGATAAGTCTTATAGCTCAACATGCTCTATGTTCCATCTGCTCCCGGAATCGGTGCCCGCGCCCGCCCGGCACCTGGCCCAGGCTCATGGCTACCGCCCATACCCGGCCAATATGCCCGCGACCCGCTCCGCCGCTTTGCCATCCCACAGGGGCGGCACCTGGCCGCTTTTCACTTGGCCGGCCAGCACCTCCTCAAACGCCCCGATGATCCGGAGTGGCGCCATCCCCACCAGGCGGTTGGTCCCCAGCTCGCACGTTGCCGGCCGCTCGGTGTTTTCGCGCAAGGTCAGGCACGGCACCCCCAGGATGGTCGTCTCCTCCTGGATCCCGCCGGAATCCGTCAGCACCACCCGCGCCGAGGCGGTCAGCTTCAGGAATTCAAGATAGCCCAACGGCTCCACCAGGCGCAGGTTCGCCATCTGCGCCAACCGGTCCCGGTGCGCCCCCTCCCACAAGTTTTTCCGCGTCCGCGGGTGCACCGGGAAAACCACCGGCATCCGGCATTGGATATGCTCCAGGGCGATGAGGATGTTGCCCAAGGCCTGGGGATCGTCCACATTCGCCGGCCGGTGCAGCGTTACGACCGCATACGCCCCCGGCTCCAGGCGCAGATCCTCCAGCACCTGCGTTGCCTCCGCCCGGGCGCGATGCTCCAGCAGGCAATCGATCATCACATTTCCCACCAGCCGGATGTGCTCCGCCGGCTGCCCCTCGCGCAGCAGGTTTTGCCGCCCGCTTTCCTCGGAGCAGAGGAAGAGATCCGTGATGCTATCCGTCAGGATCCGGTTGATCTCCTCCGGCATTGAGCGGTCGAAGCTGCGCAACCCGGCTTCCACATGGATCAACCGGGCGCCCTCCTTCACGGCCACCATGCCGCAAGCCACCGTGCTGTTCACATCCCCCACCACCAGCACCGCATCCGGCTGGCGTTCCTGCACCACCCGTTCAAAAGCGGTCATGATGGCGGCGGTCTGAGCTGCGTGCGTGCCGCCGCCAACCCCCAGGTTGACGTCCGGATCCGGTATCCCCAGCTGCCGGAAAAACCGGTCGCTCATCCGCTCATCGAAATGCTGCCCGGTGTGCACCAGCACCGGCGCTATCTCCGGCTGCGCCCGGTAGGCCTTCATCAGCGGCGCGATCTTCATGAAGTTCGGCCGCGCGCCCACCACATTCATCAGTTTCAGTTGCCGCATGGCTTTGCCCTACGCCTGGGCCACCCGCTCCAACACCTGCGCGTATTCCCGGGCCAGTGCGCTCCGGTCGAAATGCCGCACCACATATTCCCGCCCTTTGGCGGCCTCCGCCCGCGCCTGGCCGGGATTCTCCCGCAGTTGGCCAATGGCCGCCAGCAGCCCCTCCTCATCCTCCGGCTCCATGCCCACGCCCCCCCCACTCCGCCGCAGGAATTCGCTGGCAAATCCCTTCACCCCCAGGATCACCGGCCGCGCCATCGCCAGCGCTTCGAAGATTTTTGAGGGCATCACCGAGGTGAATAACTCCTGTTTCCTCAGATGGACCAGGCAGGCATCGCTGGCCGCCAGGTAATCCGGCACCCGCTCCCGGGCCTGGCGCCCCGTGAACACCACATTATCCAGCCCTTGTTCCGCCGCCGTGGCCTTGAGCCGCTCCAGCGCCGCCCCATCCCCCACGATCAAAAACCGGATGCCCTCCCCGGCTTGCGCCTTGAGCTTCCGCGCGGCCCGCAGCACCACCTCCAGCCCGGCCGCCATCCCCACCGTGCCGATGTACGAGCACACAAAGCTCCCGTTCAAAGCGTGCTTTTCCCGCAGCTCATGCGGCGCCTCCCGGGGGGTGAACTGCTCGCGGTCCACGCCGTTGGAGATGATCGAGAGCTTCTCCGCGGGCACCCCGCGCTCCCGTAGCTTCTGCCGGTAGCCCTCCCCCACCGTCACGATATGCCGGGCGCTCCCGTATAAGCGCCGCTCCAGCCAGGCCAGCACCCGCAGCGCCAGCCGGTTGCTCACGGCCCCCACCGCCTGGATGCTCTCCGGCCAGATATCCCGCACCTCCAATACGAACGGCCGCCGACGGAACCGCGCCGCCAGCGCTCCCGCCCAACCGCAGAAAAACTGCGGCGACGTGGCCACCAGGATATCCGGCCGGGCCACCCGCAGCCCGGCCAGGAACCCGCTCACCATGAACGACACATAATTCAGCGTCCGCCGCACCGTCCCCTGGTTGGGCGCCAGGAAGGTCCACACCCGCACCACCCGCACCCCCCGCCACTGCTCCTCCTGCCAGATCCGGTTTTGATATCCCTCGTAGGGGATCCCACTCGGCACGTTCGGCACCCCCGTGATCACCGTCACCTCGTGCCCCGCCGCCGCCCAATGCTGGCACAGCGCCGACACCCGGGACGCCGGTGCGTTGCCCTCCGGCGGAAAATAATGGCTAAAGAAAAGGATTTTCACGGTACCTGCCTGCCCCGCCCCTCACCGGATTCTCTCCACCCGGTAACCAAACCTGGCCTCCGCCCCGCGAACCTCCCACGCCAGCACCTGGTTGCGGATCTGCAGGCCAAACTCCGGGCAATACCGCCCGTCCTCGATCTGGAGCCGCCCCGGGCCGCTGAACTGCACCGCCACCCGCCCCGCCGGTGTGCCCAACTCCACCCCGCGCGCGCTACAGTTCATCACCCCGCACTCGGGATGCAGATGAATGCGCGAGACCATCGCCACCGGCCGGCCCGCCCACACCTCATCCGCAACCTCCAGGATCCCGCCGCTGCGCCACTGGAACCGCCGCGCATGGACGGGCTTCCCCGGCAACCTTTGGTAGCCATCGTGCCACCCCTGGAGTTGGAACCCCCCGGCCTCCGGCTCCCAGCGCACCTCGCGCGGCTGGCCGCGGTGCCCCACCCGGAAGGCGCCCCAGAATTCGCACTGATCCTGCCCCTCGATCACCACCGTGTTATGCGCCCGGGTCGCGCGGCACCCCGCCCGCATCTCGCTCACCTCATAGTCGAACACCCCGCTATCCACGATGATCCGCCGCCCCTCGTAGCACAGCTCGTAGCTGAATATATCCCCATGCGCATGCCCGGGCAGGTAGTCCGGCCCCACCGGCCCGGCATCGCAGAGGATGCCGGTGCCATCCTCCCCGCGCCACCCGTAGTAGCCCGCCTGCGGCAGCCCCCACGCCCCCGCCAACTCCCGCTCCGTCCCTCCCGCCACCCCCAACTGCGTGCCATACTTCATCAGCTCCCGGGGCTTGGCCCCCATCCCCAGCGCGCTGTCGTTCAGCAGGGCTATCTGCCCATCCGCGTGGCACAGCCGCGCCAGGGCCTGCAATGCCTTTGCCAGCGGGCCCCGCACCAGTTCCGCCAGGGCCGGCGCGCCCGTATTCAGCAGCGTGAGCAGGCACCAGGCCACCCGCGCATGATACATCGGCGAACGCTCAAAATGGCACCCATCCGCGAGCATCTGCTCCGGCAGTTGCTCCCGCAGGATCTCCACGCCCCGGGCCAGCCACGCGCTGGCGGCCGCCCCGGCAAAACAGGCCCCGGCCACCCCCAGGGCCACCCCGTTCTCCAGGTAATGGTTCCCCAGCAGATGGGTCTCCAGGTGCGTCTCCAGCCAGGCCGCCTGCTGGTGAATCGCCCCCCATAGCACCCGCCCAAATTCCGGTTCCCGCGCCATCCGTTCCTGGTGCCGGCCGTAAAAATAGCCACACCAATTGACCAGCCTCAACGACACCGGGTAAGCCTCCCACCCATCCCGGTTGCGCCCCGGGCCATACCGCCCGATCCAATCCAGCACCACCGCCCTGGCCTGGTCGAACTCCAACTCCCACAAATAATCCTGATAATGAAGGTGATACCGCCACAGCTTGGACAACCCTGCAGGCTCCCAATCCGGCGGAAAACCGAGTTGCTCCCCATGGTTGAGAAACCGGAAAATCCCCGCTGCCGTCTGCCCCTCACCGGCGGCTGAAACCGGTGGCAAAAACGGCGCGCTGGGCGCCCAGCGGCAGCCTGGATACTCCGGCGAACCCGCCTTGCCCATCCCCCCCGCCATTGCGAAAGCACGCTGCAGCCGATGCCTCACCTGCCCGGCAATCTGCCGCGCCTTAAGATGCCGCACCGTCCGATACCACTGTAAACAACCGCTCAACCAGCCCTGTTCCATTCGCCGGTCGCCATTCTAATTCCGTGTTCCATTCACCTTCCAGATCGCTAGGCGATCCGTAGCTGTCACACTCCGGTCCATGAGCAGGGTGAGGTTGTAATTGGTCTTTAGGTTGTCGAGCTTGTTTTGCAGTCGGTCCGAAACCCTCTGATGGTAAACACCGTCGGTGCGGAACACCAGAACAACAAAAGCAGAGATATTAGTAGCCAAGAGTTGATGAATAACTGACTGGTCGGTGGATTTCAGGTCAAGAACACGACGTCGACCGTAGAGTTCATTGATCACTTTTCGCGTTTCACTCGTATTCGATAGAATCAAACAATCCACTGTGGTATGGGTGTAGATATCCCGGATAATGCGAACGCGAGAACTCTGCCAGTTGCCAAAGACCACCCGCACTCCTATGGCGACAAGTGCGACGACCACCACAGCGCAGTATGTAGCATGGCGGACGATCCGTGCCCATCTAGCGCGCCGATCCGGCGTCTGTCGTGACTGGATGCCGGACCACCAGCGCGAACCTACATCGGCCCATGCCCACACGAACAAAGGCAGCAGGGACATGCTAAATCGTGGTGCGTGGAGAATAACACGATTGACTAAGTCCCCTTCTACAGCAGACACCCATGTCAGCATGAACCCCAAGAAAGCCGCAACCGTGAATCGAAGCTCTAGCGATCGAGCACCACGGTAACAAAACGCGACCACGAGTCCGGCAGGTACGGTTACCATCGTCGCCATTAAATAGAGCGGAATATTGCCTGGAATGTTCCTGAATGAAAAGGCGCTCAGTTCTCGGCCACGGCGCAAGAATTGGCCATAGGCCAAATAGCTGCCAATCGCCACGCCGATTAGGCCCAGCAAACCTCCGAGGATTAGGGCCCATACATTACGTTCTCGACGAAAGAGCGCACCCAGGAAGAAAGGAACGTACAGAATCGCGTTGGTTTCCCGGATCAGGCAGGAGGCCGAGGCCAGGAATCCGGCAGCAAACCAATAGCCCCAGTGTCGCCCGGCCCCGTGCCAAAAGACTGCTAGAGCCACAGTGACAGCAGCCAGGCTTGGCACATCGGACATGGCATGGAATCCGAGTACTACTACAGAAGGATTTGCAAGCATCAAAATGGCCCAGAGTGGCGAATGCCCACCCAACTCAAGCCATGCCCCCATCACGGTAATCGCAACCACAAGCATGAGAGTTGGCAGCAGGTAGGCTCCTTCCCACCCTAATGCGGCTACAAATGGAGCCATAAGTGCGGATGTTCCTGGAGCGTACCTGCTAGGGGTCTGTTCCTCGGTGATACCCGTCAGTGGACGGATAAAAGTGCTCGTAGTCCGCCCCTCTGAAAATGCCACCGCCTGCTGGACATATGCTAGTTCATCGCTGACAGTGATCGGCTTTCCCCAATAAACAAGAGCTACAACGAAGTAACACAGAAGTGGGAACACTAAGAGGCCAAACCTTTTTGCCAATGAAGGTTTTGCTGTTGGGTGGAGGCTATAGTCGGCAGGAAATTGCACGACGTTGTCTTTAGGCTTGGAGGATTCCATTTGCGCAGGGGCTAACTTGGTTTTCTGGACCTCAGTCATGAATGCAGGTTGAAAAACAGGATTCCTTAGACTAATGTAGTGTTCAGTATATAAGTGGACATATACTAGGGCGTGGCGAATTGGGCGGCACGCGCCTGCGAGATTTTTCTTTTGTGTAATCTGGGGTTTTTTCCCTTCATATTTATACTTTGCATATCTGGCCGGTTTTCGCCGCCTTCACCGCGGCCAGGCTCGCCTTCGTCGTATTCTCGATCTCCGCATACTCCATCACCGCCCCGCTGCCCTGCCCCACCCCCTCCACAAACCGCGCTATCTCCTCATTATGCCCCTTATTCTGCCGCCAGGTCTTCAACCTGGTGAATCCCTTGAAACCGTAACCCGTCGTCTGACGGAAATTCTCCATCCGCAACACCCGCCCGTCGCTGAACACCTCCAGCGTCTCCTTGGGATAACTCTTGGCGCCGTTGGCGTAATAATTCACCGTCCCCACCGAGCCATCGGCGAACCCCAGCGTCATCGCCATCTTATCCTCCCGCACCGCTGGCCCCTCCCCCACCATCATGGCACTCACCCGCGCCACCGGCGCCCCGGCCAGGAACGCCAGCAGGTCGATAAAGTGGCACCCTTCCCCCACGATCCGTCCCCCGCCGACCTCCGGATTCTGCGTCCAATGCCCCGGCGGTATCGCCCCGGCATTCACCGTCATCGCCATGGCCAGCGGTTCGCTGCGCCCGGCCAGCAACTCCTTCATCCGCACCGTATGCGGCGAAAACCGCCGGTTGAAACCCACCATCAACTGCACCGGGCCGCCGCCCGCCACCCGTCTGGCATACGCCGCCCCGATCTCCGCCAACTCCTCCTCCCGGATGCACAACGGCTTCTCCACAAACACCTGCTTTCCCGCCGCCAAGGACTCGGTGGCCAACCGCCCGTGGGCGGCATGCCCGGTCACAATGAACACCGTATTCACTTCCGGATCCTCCAGGATCCGCCGGTAGTCCGAGGTCGCCTGCTCGATGCCGAATTTCCGCGCCGCATGGGCCGCCGCCAGGCCGTTCCGGTTCGCCACCCAGGCCAGTCGCGCCGGCGTCCGGGCCAGGGCCGGGATCAGCACCGCCTGCGCAAAACTCCCCGCGCCGATCACCCCCGCCACCACCCCGCCCGCCGGGGCACGGTTCCCTTTTTGCGCTTTCATCTGCACGACCGTGCTGCGATCCGGGGCCGCCGGATACTCCAGCACCACCCCCAACGCCGCCGGATCATGCTGGATTTTCTCATACGCCGCCCGCGCCTCGGCCAGCGGAAACCGATGTGTCACCAGCGGTCCCGTGGCCAGCGCCCCGGACGCCATCGCCCCCAGCACCGCCTCCAGGTTCCGCCCCTCTGTCCATCGCACATATGGCAGAGGATAATCCCGCCCCCCCTGCTCATACTCCTCGTCATACCGGCCCGGTCCATAAGAGCACGACACTTGGAACGTCAGTTCCTTCTTATAGAAATCATCCCGCCGCAGGTTCAACCCCACCACCCCCACCAGCACAATCCGCCCCCGCTTCCGCGCCGCCTCCGCCGCCTGGTGCATGATCTCATCCCCCTGGGCCGAGGCCGTGATCAACACCCCATCCACCCCCACCCCCTGTAGCCAGGCCTGCGCCGCCCGGACCGGATCCCCCCCGGTGCTCAGGTCCACCGTCCGCGCACCAAACCCCGCCGCCAGCGCCAGCCGGGCCGGTTGCAGATCCACCGCCATCACCTCGCACCCGTTGGCCCGCAGCAACTGCACCGCCAGCAGCCCCAGCAACCCCATCCCAAACACCATAAACCGCTCGCCCAAAGTCGGTTGCGCCAGTCGCACCCCTTGCAAGGCCACCGCCCCCAACACCGTGAACGCCGCCGCCTCATCCCCCACCCCCTCCGGGATTTTGGCCACCAACGGACGCGGCACACACACAACCTCCGCGTGGCTCCCATTGCTGACCACCCGGTCCCCCGGCTCCAGATCCTTCACCCCAGCCCCCACCTCCAGCACCACACCCGCATTGCAATACCCCAACGGTAGCGGCTCATCCAATTTCCGAAAAACCGCTTCCAGTGTCGGCACAAGCCCATCCGTCCGGATTTTGTCCAAAACCTGCTTAACCTTCTCCGGCTGGCTTCGCGCCTTTTGGACCAAATTCGCCTGGCTGAACTCCACCAGCATCCGCTCCGTCCCAGCCGAGACCAGCGACGCGCGGGTCCGTATCAAAACGGAGGTGCTGTTCAGGCTTGGCGCCGGCACTTCCGCCAGCTCCATTTCACCCGTGCGCAAATGGTGAAGAATCTGCTTCAAGCAAGGAAAACAATGCGGCGTTTTAAAACCGTGCCAACGGCGAAATACATGAAATACGCGGAACTTGTTCTTTGGACTGGCAGAATAGAACCGGGGCAATCCTACCCCTTCTCTTCCCCAATTCCGTGTGTTCTGTGTGGTCCGCGGTTATCTGCCCTGGCCGCTATGAGCCCCGAAAGACGCGAAATGCTCGGAAAGCGAAGAATCAAATCAGTGCCTTTTCAATCGTTATCGGAGTGTTGGCCTCCAACGCCTTTCGGGTCTTGAGGAAGAGGTTACCCGTCTCCCAAACATAGCCTATGCAGCACGACCTATCGACGCCACCTGGAGTTGGTCGCACCATTTCGTAGCTCCTGCGAATATTCAACTCGTGCCCGTGATCCCGGAAAAACGGCGCGATGCGAGTCTTTTTGTCAACCACCTCAACCACCAGTTCCTTAAAATCATCCATTGATATCAATACGTTTCCCCGGTGCGCGGCGAAGCGCTCGCGCACCCCTTCGAAAGTGTGCCCCTTGGCTGAAAACGTGATCGCGGCAATGCTCTCGTCACCGAACGTATACGTAACTGCAATGTCGCAGTCCGACTTGGCGCCCCGCGTCGGGGTGATCCGTAGAGGATATCGACGTTCAGGCGCCACCAGTTGCAGGACAAAGTCGGTCCAATGGCAAAGATTGCCCAGAACCCTCCCTCCCTCCTCGGCTTTGAAATACCAGTGCTCCGGAGCGATTTCGTGCCCAGCTATGAACCAGTTGAACATTGCCGGACCTTGCTGCGAATCGAGATAGCTCTTGATAGCGAGGCCGATCCTACTGTGGGGACGGTTAAAACCGAGATTCACTTTGCCCTTCGACTTGGCGATTGCATTACAAAGCCGCTCCAACTGGTCCTCCCGCACCACATGCGGCTTTTCAATGTGCACGCTCTTGCCGGCTTCAAGGGCAGCGATTGCGTATTCGGCGTGCGTCGCATGGTTTGATGCGATATAAACCAAATCGATCTCGGGATCTTTGCACACCTCCTCTGCATTCTTTGTAAAATACTGCAAATCGTACTTCTTTAACAGCGAAGCAGCTCTGTGCTCATCAATATCCATCGCGCCCCGTATCACTCGACCATAAGTCCTTGTCAGGTAGTATGCGATGTTACTGAAGGCAAATTTACCACAGCCTAGTAAGCCGACATGACCGCATCGCTCCTGCTTTGCAGGTTGCTTCGGCAAGACGTCGTAGCGCCGTTTCATGTGGTACTGCCCTTCGATCTTGACGAGCGTCCGACGCAAACCGTACAGGCGAACGTACCGCAACGACTTCCTGATCTTAAAGAGTATATTCTGAGTGGTGTAATCCATTATGAACTTGGAGTAGACCAATCAGTAAGGGCAGCAAAGGTCTGCTCTGCACAATCATCCCAAGAAAATGCCTGCGCGCGCCTCTTAGCTCGCTCGCAAAATACGATGCGGGTTGCCTTGTCTAGAGACCAGTCGAGTTGATCAACCATGTGCACGACATCCCGTGCGCGATAAAGTAGCGCCGCATCTGCAAAGATCTCCGGCAACGGCGGGCCATCCGCAGAGACAATCACGCACCCCGACGCCATGGCTTCTAAAGGGATATTTGGACAAGCCTCGATCTCCGATGCAATGATACAGGCGTGGCAACCGCCGTACAGTGTGATCATGGTCTCCCAACCCACATGACCGAGAAAGTGAATTCGGCTTCTAAAGGGACTAGCCACGATAGCCCTGTGAACTAATGCTGCGTAAGCGGGGTCGATTGCAGCGCCGGCAATCACTAGGTGGAATGCCGTCGAGGCAGTAGCGGCCCACCGCTCAAAGCCTGCTATCACATCCTCACAGCGACGATAGGGTAGCAGCGAACCACATGACAGAACATAAGGCTCCCCGATTCCCATTTTTCGGATAGTCTCATTACGCTGTTGATGGTCAGCCGGCTCCCCCAATTCCGGCCGGCCGTGGTAAACAGTCCGCACTCGCTGCGGGCACACCCCTAATCCAGCTGTTAGGTGGCTTCGAGCGTACTCTGAGACGGCTATAACGCGATCCGCACCACGTAGACAACGACGTGAAGACACCTTGAGCATTAGGTTGCGTAATCGCGTTGCGGCACCGTATTTGTAACGCTCGTAAAGGAACGGCTCCATGTTCCTAAGCATAAGTACTCTGCGCAGCCCCCGACACGCCGGCCCAATCTGGTATGGCACGAACAAAACGTCTGCTCGTTCCTGTTTTAGAAGACGCGGAACGTTGTAGCTCTCCCAAAGGTGTCGCTTCCACCCAACTGGGCGCGCACCTTCAACCCACAGAACATCGCCGTCTGCTGCACGAGC
>CAIMWS010000290.1 GCA_903845125.1 uncultured Verrucomicrobiota bacterium | reverse complement strand
GGGGATGCTGGCCATCTCCAGCACGATGGCGATCATCACGCCGAGCAGCATGAGGGTCCAAGGCAGCTTCTGGTCGAGAATGCCCTTGATGATGTAGGACATGAGCACGGCTTTGGGGGCATTGAGCTTGGTGACGGTGGAGCCGTCCGGGCGGGTCTTGAACTCGCCGTTGATCCCGGGATCCACCAGGTAAACCGGCTGGCCCTGGTCATTTACCAGGTAGCGCCCCGCGGGGCCGCCAACGGTGTCGGTTTTTTGCCAGACCCAGTACTCCTTGGGGTCGGATTTGGCCTGGGGGCCGATGAGCTTTTCCCGCTTGACCAGGCCCTTCTCCGGCGCGCGCACCGCCGCCCCGAAATGTTCCAGCCGCTTCAAGGCCACTTCGCCTTTGGCGTTCACGAGGTATTGGCCGGCACTCAAATTGGTGAGCCCAGCGGCGGGTTGCCCGGCTGCGGCGGTCAGGAGGCGATAGCCCGGACCGGGTTTTTCGGCGGCGTCGAACGCCGGCAGCTTTTCCACTTCCGCGGCGGGCAGGGTGGCGGGCTGGCCCACCGGTTTCTCAAAAGTGACCCGCGGGACATAAACGGTGTAGGCCTGGTTGAGCTTCAGCAGGAGCGGGCCGAGGATCAGCGCGGAGCCGAAGGCCCCAATCAGGATCGCATAATGCTGCAGGCGGGGGGTGGAGCCGATCAGGTGGCCGGTCTTCAAGGCCTGCGAGGTGGTGCCGGCGTTGGAGGAGGCGATGCACACAATGCCGCCCACGGACAGCGCGGTGAGGTAATAGTTCGGCTGGGTCCAGCCCAAGAGGAGGAAGATCAGGCAGGTGAGCAAAAGGGTGGCCACCGTCATCCCGGAGATGGGGTTGGAGGAAGAGCCGATCTCCCCCGTGAGCCGCGAGGAGACCGTGGCGAACAGGAACCCGAACACGACGATCAGCAAGGCCCCCATGATGTTCATGTGGAGCGGCGGGGAGAGGACAATCGCGGTGACCAGCACCACAATGCCGACCAGGATGAACCGGGGGGAGAGGTCCAGCTCGGTGCGGCTGACGCTGGTGGTTTTGGATTTGCCGAGGTCCACCAGGTTCAAGCCCTCCTTGATGCTGTGCCAGATGATGGGCAGGGAGCGCATCATGCTAATGATGCCGCCGGCGGCCACCGCGCCCGCCCCGATATAGAGGATGTAGGCGCTGCGGATCTCATCGGGGGCCATGTCGCGGATCAGCTTGGCGCCGGGGGCCAGCGGATTGGCGAGGCCTTCGCCAAAAAATTTGATCAGGGGGATCAGCACCAGGTAAGCCAGCACGCCGCCGCCGCACATGATGGCGCCGAGGTACGGGCCGATGATGTATCCCACGCCCAAGAGCTCGGGCGAAATCTCGGCCGAGATCGTTCCCGCGCGGAAGGGCGCGCCGAAGATTTTCTCCGGGATCTCCTTCCAGCACTTCAGGGCGGCCATCAGGAATTTGTAGACCAGGCCGATGCCGAAGCCGGCGAAGATGATGCGCGCGCCGCCCTGGGCTTCGTCCACCCGGACGGCGGTCCGGGAATTGCCCGTGGCGGAGGCGGCCAGGGACTCCTCCGAGGCGCCCGCCTTCAGGACCTCCGCGCAGGCGGTCCCCTCGGGGTACTTCAGGATGCCATGCTGCCGCACAATGAGGGCCCGCCGCAGCGGGATCATCATCAGGATGCCGAGCAACCCCCCGAGCAGGGCCACCAGGGTCACCCGGGCCACTTCCAGGTCGAAGCCGAGGATCAGGATGGCGGGCATCGTCACCCCCACGCCGAAGGCGATCGATTCCCCGGCCGAGCCGGCGGTCTGCACGATGTTGTTTTCCAGGATGGTGGCCTGGCGCATCCCCAGCTTGGAGAAGATCCGGAACAGGGTGACCGAAATCACCGCCACCGGGATCGAGGCGCTGACGGTCAGCCCCACCTTCAACACCAGGTAAAGGGAGGAGGCGCCGAAGACCATCCCCAGGAAAACCCCCATGATCAGCGGCAGGAAATTGAATTCCTCCATGGCCACCCCGGCCGGGATGAATGGCTGGAAACCGGCCTTTTCCTGGTTTTTTGTTTCCGGATTGTTGGCAGTCATGTCGGTTTTGGTCCTTTCCAATTTGTTGTGCGCCTACCTATACGCGGGATGCCCACCCTCTGGCAAAGGGAAAGTGACCGGGGGGCGTTACGCGGGCGCCCGGCGGCCGGCGCCGGGCGGGACCGGCGCGGGATTGACGCGGGACCCGGCCGGTCCCGGGCTGGTCCCGGGCCGGCGGGGCACCACACAATTAGTTTGGTGATCTAATTTTTGAACCCACAACTAATAGTATTATTTATCAGCATGGGCCCGAAAAAGAGGTTGTAACATTCCCGCCATTTCGTTAACCTACGGGGCATGTAATTGGGTGGGTCCCAGCCGTTTAACTGCGATCGAAAAACCAACGGTTGCAGGGTGGTTTTACTGCGCCAACATCGAGGGGGAATGCCCGGCGGATTCCGTGCGGGATCGGCCGGTGGCCAGGCGCGGTTTGGGATACCGCCGGTAGCCTATTATGGAACAGGAATCGGACAAATTGCCCGTTGAAAACGGGGTGGATGATTCGATCGCGAATGTTTCGTCCGCCGAGAAATACGATGCCTCCAAGATCGACAAGCTGGAGGGTCTGGAAGCCGTGCGGAAGCGGCCCGGGATGTACATCGGCGACCCGGACGAAAAAGGATTGCACCACACGGTCTTTGAGGTGCTGGACAACTCCATCGACGAACACCTCGCCGGCTACTGCAAAAACATCGAGGTCGTCATCCATGTCGATGGCGCCTGCTCCATCCGGGACGACGGCCGGGGCATCCCGGTGGATATCCACCCCAAGTTCCAGATCCCGGCGGTGGAACTGGTGCTGACCAATCTCCATGCGGGCGGCAAATTCGGGCAGGGGGCTTACAAATATTCAGGGGGCTTGCACGGCGTGGGGGCCAAATGCGTGAACGCCCTCTCCGATTGGTTCAAGGTGGAGATCTCCCGGGATAACAAGGTCTATTACATGGAGTTCAACCGGGGGGTGACCGTCCAGAAGCTGACCGAGATCGGCAAGTCCAAGAACAACGGCACGCTCATCACGTTCAAGCCGGACCCGACGATATTCACCATTACGACCGAGTTCAAGTTCGACATCCTGGCCAACCGGCTGCGGGAGCTGGCCTTCCTGAACCCGGGGGTGGTCATCACCCTGACCGACGAACGGGTGGAGAACAAAAGCGAGCGTTTCATATACCGGGACGGCATCGAGGAATTTGTCCGGCAGCTGGGCAAGAACAAGCAGCTGATCCATCCCAAGCCCATCACCCTGCGGGCGCAAAAAGACGATGTCCAGGTGGATTGCGTGATCCAGTATAACGACAGCTATACGGACCAGATCATGTGCTTCGCCAATTCGATCGCCAACCCGGATGGGGGCACGCACCTGACCGGATTCCGCTCCGCCCTGACGCGCGTCATCAACCAATACGCCAAAAGCAACGAGCTGCTCAAGGACAAGGACCCGGCCATCACCGGGGACGATGTGCGCGAGGGGCTGGTGTGCGTGCTGAGCGTGAAGCTGCCCAACCCCCGGTTTGAGTCGCAGACGAAGGTCAAGCTGGTCAATACGGAAATCGAAGGGCTGGTTTCCTCGGTGGTCTATGACGGCTTAATGAACTACTTCGACGGCAATCCGCCGGTGGCGAAACGGGTGCTGGACAAGGCGCTCACCGCCGCACGCGCGCGGGAGGCCGCCCGCAAGGCCCGGGAAACCGTGCGCAAAGGGGCGCTCACCGGCGGGGGTCTGCCGGGCAAGCTCGCGGATTGCTCGGACCGCGACCCCATCAACACGGAGATCTTCATCGTCGAGGGGGATTCGGCCGGCGGCTCGGCCAAGCAGGGCCGGGACCGGAAGTTCCAGGCCATCCTGCCGATCCGCGGCAAGCTCATCAACGTCGAGAAAGCCCGGCTGGACAAGGTGCTGCAGAACAACGAGATCCGCACCATGATCACGGCGATCGGCACGGGCATCGGCGACGGGGAGGGGGAGGGGGCCTTCAACCTCGAAAAGCTGCGCTACCACAAGATCATCATCATGACCGATGCCGATGTGGACGGCGCCCACATCCGCACGTTGCTGCTCACATTTTTCTACCGGCAGATGCCGGACCTGATCAAAAAAGGGTTTGTCTACATCGCCCAGCCGCCCCTGTACCAGATCGCCCGCAAAAAACGGATCGAATATGTGGACGACGACGCGGCCCTCAACCGCATCCTGATCCAGCTCGGCATCGAGGATGTGTGCCTGCGCAACCTGGCCGACGGGAGGGAATGCAACGAGAAACAGCTGGCGGAGATCCTGGAGCACCTGGTGGTCCTGGACAAATACGCCAGCGCGATCCGCCGCCACGGGGGCGAATTCGGCTCGTACGTGGAGCACCTGGACCCGAACAACCGGGAGCTGCCGCGGCACCTCGTCAAAGTGCGGTTCGGCAACGAAGAAGCGGTGCATTATTTCCATACCGAGGAGGATCTGCGGAAATTCAGCGATGCCAATCCCGACCTGCGACTGTTCGGGGAGGAGGAGGCGGAGTTCGCCGAGAAGGCCAAAAGCGGCCCCAACCGCCGCGCCCGGCATGTGGAGCTGCACGAGAGCAAAGCCGTCAAGGAACTGCTCGACAAGCTCACCCGCATCGGTCTGAGCGTGGACCATTATTCGGCGCAGGACAAGCCGCTGTTCGAGCTGGTGGAAGGGCAGGGCGACCGGGCCGTGGTGCGCCCCCTGTTTTCCATCCCGGAAATCCTCGATGCCGTCAAGGATGTGGGCCGGCGCGGCCTGGCCATCAAACGGTTCAAGGGTCTCGGTGAAATGAACGCCAAGGAACTGTTTGAAACCACCATGGTCCCCGGCCGCCGCAAGCTGCTCCGCGTGGATCTCACCGACGCCGTGGAGGCCGAGGAGATGTTCACCAAGCTCATGGGCGACGAGGTGGAGCCGCGCCGGCAGTTCATCGAGGACAACGCGTTGAACGTGCGGAACCTGGATGTATAGCGCTTAACTTTTTGGATGACACCTTATGGCTGACGCTCCCGAAACCCCGTTGCCCGCCGCCCAGTCCGTCTTTGCCCCCAACGAGAAGCTCGACAAGATCAACGTTGCGGAGGAGATCAAGAATTCGTTTTTGGACTATTCGATGTCCGTGATCATCTCCCGGGCGCTGCCGGATGCGCGGGACGGCCTCAAGCCCTCCCAGCGCCGCATCCTGTTCGCCATGCACGAGCTGGGGGTGATGCCCAACCGCAAGACGCTCAAGTGCGCCCGTATCGTCGGCGAAACCATGGGTAAATACCATCCCCATGGCGACCAGGCCATCTACCCCACCCTCGTCCACATGGCCCAGCCGTGGGCCATGCGCGAGCTGCTGGTGGAAGGCCAGGGCAATTTCGGCTCGGTGGAAGGGGATCCCCCCGCGTCCATGCGATATACGGAGGCCCGCCTCGCCCCCCTGGGCGCGGTGCTGATGACGGACATGGACCGGGACACGGTCGATTTTGTCCCCAACTACGACGGGGAACACCAGGAGCCCGTGGTGCTGCCCTCGGCCTTCCCGAACCTGCTGGTCAATGGCGGCACGGGCATCGCGGTCGGCATGGCCACCAACATGGCCCCGCACAACCTGGGGGAAGTCATCGACGGCATCTGCGCCCAGATCGACAACCCCGGCATCACCACCCTGCAGTTGATGAAATTCATCAAGGGCCCGGATTTTCCCACCGGGTGCATGGTGTGCGGCCTCGAGGGCATCCGGCAATACTTCACCACCGGGCGCGGCAGCCTCAAAATCCGCGGCAAGGCGGGCGTGGAGCAGCTCAAGGGGAACCGGGAGCAGATCGTGATCACGGAGATCCCCTACAACGTCAACCGCGCGGTGCTGGTCGAGCGGATTGCCGACCTGGTCAACGAAAAGACGCTCACGGACATCACGGCGGTGCGGGATGAGTCCGATGAAAACACGCGGGTGGTGATCGAGCTCAAGCGGGACGCGGTGGCCAAGGTGGTCATCAACAACCTATACAATTTCACCCAGCTCGAAGCCTCCTTCGCGGTCAACATGCTGGCCATCGACCGCGGCCGCCCCAAGACGCTCGGCCTCAAGGAGCTGATCAATTGCTACATCGAGCACCGCCGGGAAGTCATCATCCGCCGCACCCGGTTCGACCTGCGCAAGGCCGAGGAGCGGGCGGAGATCCTGGAAGGCTACCTCATCGCCCTGGCGAACCTGGACGATTTCATCCGCATCATCCGCTCCTCCGCCAACCGCGAGGAGGCGCGGGTGAAGCTGCTGGCATACGAATTCTCCCGGGCGGTCGTGGAGCAGCTGGGCATCCTCATCCGGAGCGAGGCGCGCCTGGTCAACGGCCGTTACGCCTTCAGCGAAGCCCAGGCCAACGCCATCCTGGAGCTGCGCCTCTACCAGCTGACGGGGCTGGAGCGGGACAAGGTCCAGACGGAATACACCCAGCTCATCGAGCGCATCAAGGACCTGGTGGACATCCTCGCCCGCGAGGACCGCGTCCTGACGATCATCAAAACGGAGCTGCAGGAGATCCGCGCCAAATATGCCAACCCCCGCCGCACGGAATTGGTGCCCGACGAAGGGGAGATCGCGCTGGAGGATCTGATCGCCAACGAGGGGGTCATCATCACCATCACCCACAACGGGCTGATCAAGCGCACCAACGTCAGCTCCTACCGCGCCCAGCGGCGGGGCGGCAAGGGGGTCATCGGCATGACCACCCGCGAAAGCGCCGTGGTGGTGGAAGGGGAGAAGGACGATTTCATCGAGCACCTGTTCTCCGCCGGCACCCACGACTACCTCATGTTCTTCACGAACACGGGCCGGGTTTACGTGGAGCGGGTTTACGAGATACCGGACATGGGCCGCGCGAGCCGCGGCCGCAGCATCGCCAATTTGCTGGAGCTGAAGGCCGACGAAAAAATCGCCGCCCTGATCCGGATCATCGGCCGCAACGGCCCGCAGAACGAGGACCAAACGTGGGAGCAGCCCGGCTTTGTGTTTTTCGCCACCCGCAAAGGGACGGTGAAAAAAACCGCGCTGGCCGACTTCGCGAATGTGAACAAGGGGGGCATCATCGCCATCAACATCGAGCCGGATGATTACCTGATCGACGTGCGCCTGACCAGTGGCGCCGACGAGATGCTGATCATCACCGCCGAAGGCATGAGCATCCGTTTCGCGGAGGAGGATGTGCGGTCCATGGGCCGGGCCACGTTCGGCGTCCGGGGCATTTCCCTGGAAGCCAGCGACACGGTGGTGGCACTCGCCACCGTGGTGGCGGACGCCACCCTGCTGGTCGCCGGGCAGAACGGCATCGGCAAACGCACCGATTTCCAGGAATACCGCGCCCAATCCCGGGGCGGCAAGGGCATCATCACGATGAAAACCACCGATCGCACCGGCCCGGTGGTGGGCGCGCTGACGGTGCGCGACACGGACGAGATCATGCTCATCACCACCGGCGGCCAGATGGTGCGCCTCTCGGTCAAGGGCATCCGCGAAACCGGGCGCAACGCCCAGGGCGTGAAGCTCATCGATCTGGATGCCGGCGACCAACTCCAGGCCATCGCCCCGGTCATCAGCGAGGAAAAAGAGGAGCCGGGCGAGACGCCGCCCGCGGCCACCGCCCCGCCCGAGCCTCCGGCCAATCCACCAGCCGCCGAGTAGGAACGCTGAGGGCGGTAGAACGCCCCCTCACCCGGTCCCGCTCCCCGCCCGCGGGGCGAGGGGAGCCATGGCCGGCGGCGCCGGCCAGTTCAGGCGCGGTCAGGCGCGGCTCCGGCGATTCGCTGCCACCCCCTCCAGGCCCGCCGGCGGAAGCGTCAATACCGCAGGCGGTAAAAGCCGCTGACGGCGCCGGCGGTTTGCTCTTCCAGGAGATAAAGCGGGCTTTGGTTGAGAATGAGGCTGCGGCTTTGCCAGACGGCCCCGGCCGCGGGATCGGAGGTGTGGTCCAGGGTAAACGGCTGCCCGAGGGGGCCGGTGATTTTAAGCGCCAGGCCGCCCGGCTGGCGGATCACCACCAGCGAGAGCCTGGATTTGGCGGCCTTCCAGATGGATTCCAGGTACCAGCTGCCCGTCCCGCCGGTCACCACTTCCCCGCGGGCCCGCAGGGTGAGGCCGTCGGCGAGGGAAATATTGTCCAGCTGCCAGCCGCTGGCGGTGCGCACGCCGGCGCCCAGCGGGTGCCAGGTGGAGCCATCCGACGAAAACTCAAAGGCCGTCCGGGAAAACTCCGGGCTGGTATCACCCAGCCGCCAGACCAGGCGGTTGGGGGTGACGGTCCAGAGCGGCGCGGCCGGGTCCCCGTTCTGGAGCCGGCCGGCATAGGCAATGGGGGAAAGGCCGAGGCCGGTGAAGGCCCCGCCGACGAGCAGCTGGCCATCGGCCTGCAGCGCCAGGGCAAAGAGCTCCTGGTTGGGCTGGGCCTCGAAGGAAGGGTCCACTTCCCCGGAAGGCTGCAGGCGGGCGATAAAGGAGCGGGTGCTGCCGCCCAGGCGGGTGAAAGCCCCGCCGACGAGCAGCCGGCCATCGGCCTGCACGGCCAGCGCATTCACGCGGTGGTCGGGGCCCGGGTTGAAAGTGGTGTCGAGGGCGCCGTTGGCAGCCAGCCGGCCCAAGCCCATCCGGCTCTGGCCGGCGAGCACGGCGAAGGCGCCACCCACGACGATCGCGCCGTCCGCCTGCAACGCCAGGGCTTGCACGAGACCGCTGGCGCCCGGGTTGAAGGTGGTATCCACGGTGCCATCGGCGAGGAGCCGGCCGAGATTGTTGCGCTGGTAGCCGCCCAGGGAGAGGAAGCCGCCCCCGACCAGGATTTTACCATCGGGCTGCTGGACCAGGGTGAAGACGAAATCATTGGCGGCCGGGCTGAAGCTGTCATCCAACGAGCCGTCCGGCTGCAGGCGGGCGAGGGACCAGCGGGGCCGGCCATTCATTTTATAGAAGTGCCCGCCAACCAGAATCCTGCCGTCGAGCTGAACGGCCAGGGCATAGACCTCGCCATCGGATTCGGGATGGAAACTTTCATCCACCGAACCATCCGGACGCAAACGGCCGAGATGGGGATGGTCGTCGCCGCCCAGCTTGGTGAAATTGCCGCCCACGAGGATTTTGCCATCCGCCTGGAGGGCCAGGGTGTTCACGAAGGGATAAGCGCCGCCCTCAACTTCCGCCTCGAATTCCGAGGCCAGGGTGCCGTCCTGGTTCACGCAGCCGAGGTGCCGGCGCTCCTCCTTGCCCAGTTGGGTGAATTCGCCCCCCAGGAGGATCCGGCCGTCCGGCAGCGGGAGCAGGACGTTGACGGCGCCATTGGCGCCGGGATTGAAAGCCGGGTCCGGGGCGGTGGAATTGATGGTGACGGAAACCGGGTTGCTGGTGAGATGGTTATAGGGGTTGGAGACGGCCACCCAGTAGCGGCCCGCGTCCTCGGGGCGCAAGGCGGGGATCGCCAGGCGATCCGTGAAGGAGCCTCCGGTAGTTTGCTGGACCAGCAGCCCATCCTTGTACCATTGGTAATCGAAAGGGCCGGTGCCGGCCATGGTGATGGACAGCTCCACGGGTTCGCCCAGCTTTTGGGAGAGGCCGACGGGCGCCTTGGCTACCAGGGGATCGTTCACGCTCAGGATGGCGCCCTGGCTGGTGACGGAGTCGAATGGGTTGCTGACCTCCAGCCGGTAGGTGCCGGCCTCGGCCTTGAGCAGATCGGTGATCCGCAAGGTGCTGGCCTGGGCGCCGGAAAATTTGCCGCCATCGGCCAGGGGAACGCCATCCTTGAACCATTGGTAAACGAAGGGGCCGGTGCCGCCGACGGTGACGGAAAACGTGGCGGCAAGGCCCGGATTTTTGTTGTCGCTGACGGGCTGGACGAGGATCACCGGGTCCTTCACGGCGAGGGTGGCGGCCGGGCTGGCGGCCGTGCCGTAGGCGTTGGTGACCACGACGTGGTAGGCGCCGCGATCCTCCGCGCCGACCTCCTTCAAGGCCAGGGTGGCGGTGGCGGAGCCGGAGATGTGGCCCCCATCCGCCAGGGGAACGCCGTCTTTGAGCCACTGATAATTGAAGGGGCCGGTGCCGCTGGCGGAGGCCTGAAAAGTGGCAGAGCCGGCGAAATTGACGGTCAGGGCCACGGGCTTGATCGAAACGCCCAGGGGCGGCCCGGTGAGGATCTCGAAAAACCAGCCGGATTTGCCGCCGGTGGCAGCCTCGCCCCGGACGCGGAGGAAGGAGCCGGCGGGCGGGGTAACCTCCGCCAGCCGCCAACCGCCGGCGACACGTTTCCCGGCCGCGGGGCTGGTCCAGGCCAGGCCATCCTGGGAAAATTCGCAGGTGGCACGGGAAAGCTCCGGACTGGAGCCGCCGCGCAGCCAGGTGGTGCCGGACGCGTCGAAAACCAGCTGCTGGGTGGCCGGCACCACGGCCCGGAGGCGGCCGAGGTTGGGACAGGGCTGGCCGTCGAGGCTGGCAAATCCGCCGCCGACCAGGACCTGGCCATCCGCCTGCACGGCGAGCGCGTAAACGCAGCCCCCGGGGGCGGGATTGAAGGTGGCATCGGCGCTGCCATCCGGGTGCAAACGGCCCAGGCAGGCCCGGGCCTCGCCCGCCAGCGTGCTGAAGGCGCCGCCGACCAGGAGCTTGCCATCCGCCTGCGGAACCGCCGCGTACACCGTGCTCCACGGCAACGACCGGCCAGGGGCGGCCTCGGGGTGGTAAGCGGCATCCAGGGTGCCATCGGCCTTCAGGCGGGCCAGTTTGTTGCGCGGCTCACCCCCGATGACGGTGAACTCGCCGCCCACGATGATGGCGCCATCCGGCTGGGGCACGATCACCCGGACATCCCCGGCGATGCCGGGGTTGAAATCGACGTCCACCGTGCCCTCGGCCTGCAAGCGGCCGAGCTTGCCGCAAGCGTGGGTCCCCAAGGTGGTGAACCGGCCGCCCACCAGGATTTTGCCATCCTCCTGGATGGCCAGGGCGTAAACGCTGCCGCCCGCCCCGGGATCAAAAGTGGAATCCACCGTGCCATCGGTGTTCAGCCGGGCGAGGTTGTTGCGCGGCTGGCCGGCGATGGTGGTGAAGCTGCCGCCCACCAAAATTTTTCCGTCCGCCTGCGGCGCCAGGCAATAGATGGCGCTCCAGCCGCCGGCGCTGGCGGGACTGGGGTTGAAGGTGGCGTCCAGGGTGCCATCGGCATTCAGCCGGCCCAGGCCTTCGCGAGGCTGGCCGCCCAGCTGACTGAATTCACCGCCCACCAGGATCCGGCCATCCCCCTGGAGGGCGAGGCAATGGACATACCAATCCGCCCCGGTGTTGAAGGAGGCATCCACCGTGCCATCGGCCTGGAGGCGGCCCAGCCGGTTGCGGGGCTGGCCACCCAGGGAGGTAAACCACCCGCCCACCACCAATTTGCCATCGACCTGGAGGGCCAGGGCGCTGATGCCCTCGTTGGGCTGGGGGCTGAAGGCAGCATCCAGCGCGGCCAGGTTGAAAGAGAGGAGGGCCACCTGGCTGGTGACGCTGCCCAACGGATTGCGGACCAGGGCGGAGTAGGCGCCCAGGTCATCCCGGGTGAGACCTTGGATGGCCAGGCTGAAACTGGTGGCTCCCGAGACGCGTCCGCCATTAGCCAGCGGCTGGCCATCTTTGAGCCATTGGCAGGAGAGGGGCGGGGTGCCGCCCGCCACCACCGTGAATTGGGCATTCCGGCCGGGTTGCCCGGCCAGGTCCGCCGGGTGCGTGAGGATGGCCGGATCGTTCACGGAGAGCACCGCCACCTGGCTGGTGACGCTGCCGAAGGCGTTGGTGATCACTACCCGGTAGCCTCCTGCGTCGGCTTGGAGCAGGTTGTTCAGGGCCAGCGCATCCGTCTGGGTACCCCCCATCTTTTCCGAGTCCTCCAGCAAAACCTCCCCTTTGAACCATTGGTAGGCCAGGGGCGCGGTCCCGGCGGCGGCCACGTTGAGGTAGGCCGTCAAACCGGCATTCCGCACCAGGCTGGCGGGCTGGGAGATGATCGTGGGTGGGAGATCAGTTTGGGCTTGGCCGGCCAAGGCTACCAGGAAGAGCATGGCCAGGACCGCCAGCATCGGAGGAGGACTGCTGCTTGTTGCCACTCCATGTGATGAGGGCTTTTGCATATTTTCGCATAGCATACTCCCCGGCCTACGGCAGTCGAGAAGTCATTTGCACCGGGACACACCACGCCCCCCCGGCTTGCCCCATCCCAAGGGATATCCACCCATCGCTTAATACTATATCGGACGCGGGAGGGCAAACTTGAGGGGAAGGCGCAGAAACCGATCCCGCACCGGAAATGATTCAGCCACCAGCCACCCGCCGGCAGATGCCCGGCGGAACCCTTCCGGTTCGCGCAAACCCCTCCCGGGGAAGACCGTTAATGGCGGAAATGGCGGAAGCCGGTGAAGGCCATGGCCACCTGGCGGGCATCGGCGGCGGCGATGACCTCCGCGTCGCGCACGGAGCCGCCCGGCTGGATGGCGGCCGTAGCCCCGGCCTCGGCGGCGGCCACCAGCCCGTCCGGGAACGGGAAAAAGGCGTCGCTGCACACCACGCTGCCCTGGAGGGAGAGGCCGGCCTCGCCGGCTTTCCAGACGGCGATGCGGCTGGAGTCGACGCGGCTCATCTGGCCGGCGCCCACCCCAAGGGTGCGGTCCGGCCCCACATAGACAATGGCGTTGGATTTCAGGTGTTTGACGATGCGCCACCCGAACAGCATGGCCTGGAACTCCAGCTCGGTGGGGTTGCGCTGGGTGACCACCCGGAGCTCGCCCAGGCCGGCGGTCTTCTGGTCCCGCTCCTGGAAGAGGAATGATTCCGCCCCCACGGCGCGCACCTCCCAGGGATCCATGGTGTAAAGGTCCCGCAGGACCTTGATCAGGCGCAGGTTCTTCTTTTTCTGGAGGATGGCCAGGGCTTCGGCGGTGAACTCCGGCGCGACAATGACTTCGCTGAAGATCTCGGCGATGGCCTGGGCACACTCGCCATCCAGGGGCTGGTTCACGGCGATGATCCCGCCAAAGGGCGCCTGGCGGTCGGTGGCGAAGGCTTTGTCCCACGCTTCCTTGAGGTGGTTTCCCTGGCCGACGCCGCAGGGGTTGGTGTGTTTCAGGATGGCCAGGGTGGGGCGGTCGCCCGTGAATTCGGCGATCAAACCGGTGGCGGCGGTCAGATCCAGGATATTGTTATAAGAAAGCTCCTTGCCGTGGAGCTGGGAGAAATACTTTTGGAAACCGCCATACAAAGCGGCGCGCTGGTGGGGGTTTTCGCCATAGCGCAAGGGCTGGGCCAGCGGCAGATCCACCTGCAGGCGGTCGGGCAATTTCCCGGCGGGCCGGGCGGTGGCGGCCGGGGTGGCGGCCGGGGGCGGCGGGTTGAAAACCTTGATCAGGTGGGCGGCGATGGCGGAGTCATACGAGGCGGTGCGGGCAAAAACGCGGGCCGCCAGCTTCCGGCGCAGCTCCAGGGAGGTATGGCCGTGGAGCTTGATCTGGGCCGCCACCTCCGAGTAATCACAGGGGTCCATCACCACGGTCACAAAATCGTGGTTTTTGGCGGCGCTGCGCAGCATGGCCGGGCCTCCGATATCGATATTCTCAATGGCATCGTGCAGCGACACATCCGGCTTGGCCACGGTCTTTTCAAACGGGTAAAGGTTCACCACCACCACATCGATCGGCGGGATGCCGTGCTTTTGGACGGCCGCCTCATGCTCGGCGTTGCCGCGCAAGTAAAGCAGGCCCCCGTGCACTTTGGGATGCAGGGTTTTCACGCGCCCATCCAGCATTTCCGGGAAACCGGTGTGAGCGCTGAGCTCGGTCACCGGCAGGCCGTGATCCCGCAGGGTTTTGGCCGTCCCGCCGGTGGACAGGATTTCCACTTTGGCCTCCACCAGGGCTTGAGCAAAGGGAATCAAGCCGGTCTTGTCGAAAACTGAAATCAGCGCGCGTTGGATTCGTGACATAAACTTCACGGCCAAGCATCCAATAAACACCGGGCGGGCGTCAATCGCATAAATACCCGGCCCGCCCGGGCGGGATGGCCCTGGCCCGGGGAAAATCATCCATTGCCTGGCCGGACCCAGCGCGGGTAGCCGCCGAGGCAAGGAGGAGGAACTGGCGCGGGCGCAATCCCGACCGTTCCATACCCCATCCGGAGTTCAGCCGGCAGCCTTTCCGGATACCTTGCTTCCGCCGCACGTCGGCGAAATCCCCCGAACTGGTGTCCCCCGCCAATCCCCGCGCCCCGCCGGCGGGGAGAGGGTCAGGGTGAGGGAGCATCCTGCGCCGCTGGCGTTCTTCAAGGCTTGGTGACGCTGTTATTGAGCTCCAGGAATTGCCGCAAGCCCAGCACCGGGATGCGCCAGTAGCGGCGTTCCTGGCGGCCCACGTTGACGGCGGGCAGGCGGCCGGCATCGATCAAATCCAGCACGTGCTGCTTGGTGACGCTCAAGGCTTTGGCCACCTCCTGGACACTGAGCGAGATGCGGCCGGGGTGAAAGCCCAACCAAGCCAACGGGTCGGGGTGGCCGCCGGGATCCCCGGAAGGGAAGGGAATTTCGGCCTGATTTGAATTAATTGCTTCTTTTTTGCTTGCTTGGTTGAACATGGTGATATAGTTTTGCATAAATATGGAACCGGTTTAAACGCGAGTCAAATGCAAAACGAAGAATTATTACAACTTTTTCGCGATCGATTGCGGCGGTTGCGGATCCGGCAAGGGCTGACGCAACAAAGTTTAGCTTCGAAATTGGGAGTATCGCTCAGTTCGGTGTCCCATTGGGAAAGCGATGGCGGCCTGCCGAGCCCGCATAAACTGAAGAAAATTGCAGATATATTACAATGTTCCATCCCGTTTTTGATGGGTGAGGACGAGGCGGGGGGGGCGGCGCCGGAGGGAGGGGCTACCGAGGCGAATGCGGACCAAATGGTGGGGTACGTGCTGGCGGATGGGCGGATTGTGCCGTGGCCGAAAGGGTCACGCAAGGTGCCGGTGGTATCGTGGGCCACCGCCGGGCTGGCGCACGATTATGGCGATTTGTGCAACCAGCTGGAGGAATTTGTGGATACCGAATGCCGGGATCCGAACAGCTTCGCGCTGATCCTGGAGGGAGACAGCATGGAGCCGCGGTTCCTGGCGGGGGACCGGGTGGTGTTCGCACCGAACAGCGAGCCGCGGAACGGGAATTTTGTGGTGGCGCGGCTGAAGGAAAGCCACGGGGTGATGTTCAAGCGGTTCCGGCGGTCGGGGCCGGAGGGCCAGCGGATCATCCTGGAAAGCCTGAACCCGAATTACGCGGCGCAGGAATTTCCGGCGGATTCGTTTGGGTTCATATACCCGGCGGTGGAACTGCACACGGTGCTGCAGAGATGAGCGGGAAACGAAAAGATGCGTTGAGTTATAACGTTAAAGTTACATAACAGAAGAAATTGACAATCAGCCGCTCCTTGCGTACCAAGGGGCGTGATTCACAGAAATGGAATACTCCGTAGATGAAAGAAAATGCCATGGCAGCCAAGACAACCGATAAAACCCCTGAAATCAAGACCGCCGATGCCGACAAGGCCCAGGCCAGCCGCCGCCGGGATCTGGACTCGGCGATCGCGACCATTACCAAAACCTTTGGGGATGGGAGCATCATGCGCCTGGGCGATGCCCGGTCGCGAGGAAAGATCGATGTGATATCCACCGGCGCGCTGACGGTGGACCTGGCCCTGGGGGTGGGCGGGGTGCCGCGGGGGCGGGTGGTCGAGATCTACGGCCCGGAATCCTCGGGCAAAACGACGCTGACGCTGCACATCATCGCCAACGCGCAGAAGATGGGCGGGCAGGCGGCGTTCATCGACGTGGAACACGCGATGGATCCCGGCTACGCCAAGAAGCTGGGGGTGAACCTGGACGAGCTGCTGGTCTCGCAGCCGGACAGCGGCGAGGAGGCGCTGACGATCTGCGAGATGCTGGTGCGGTCCAACGCGCTGGATGTGATCGTGGTGGATTCCGTGGCGGCCCTGGTGCCCAAGGCGGAATTGGAGGGGGAGATGGGGATGGCCACGATGGGGATGCAGGCGCGGCTGATGAGCCAGGCCATGCGCAAGCTGACGGCGATCCTCAGCAAGGCCAAGACGACCTGCATCTTCACCAACCAGATCCGGGAGAAAGTAGGGGTGATGTTTGGCAATCCGGAAACCACCCCGGGGGGCAAGGCGCTGAAATTCTACGCCAGCGTGCGCATCGACATCCGCCGGAAGGACACCATCAAGGACGCCGCGGGAAACAGCATCGGGAACAACGTCAAAGTAAAAATCGTCAAAAACAAGGTGGCCCCGCCTTTCACGGAGGCGGAGTTTGAGATCTTCTTCAACCAGGGCATCAACCGGGAAGGGACGATTTTGGATGCGGGGCTGGAGAGCGGAGTGCTGGACAAGAAAGGCGCCTGGCTGCAGTTCAAGGGTGAATTGATCGGCCAGGGCCGCGATGCGGCGCGCCAGGCCTTGCAGGAAAAGCCGGAACTGGGGGCTAAAATCATCGAGGCCATCATGGCCAAGCGGGCGGAGGCGGCCGCCGTGTAGCGCAGGGTACGGCCGGGCTACCGCCATCGGGGGGGCCTGATCCCTCCCCCCGTTTAGCCTATTGCATTTTGTGGACCATAGCCTATATATATGCTGATTATCAGGGAGGGCTTGCAGGAGCCAGCGCTGAATAAGGACAACTTGCAGGGGTCACGATGCAAAATGAGATCAAGGCGGCGCGGGGCGCCGAAGCAACCGGCATCCAGGCGGAAAACACCGATGCCGAAAGGTCAAAGGCAGCGGCCGCCCAGCCGGCCGCCACCGGGTTATTTTTCGAGCTATCCCAGGACTTGCTGGGCGTGGCGGATGCGGCCGGCCGGCTGCTCCAGATTAATCCGGCGTGGGAGAAAAGGCTGGGGTGGCCGCTGGAGGAAGCGGCCGCCCGGCGGTTCCTGGATTGGG
>CAIMWS010000289.1 GCA_903845125.1 uncultured Verrucomicrobiota bacterium | reverse complement strand
GGCGGGCCGATCGCCCCGCCCGTCAAGCCAGCGCCACCCCAGCCCGGATTGGCCGGGCCGGGCATGAGCCCACCGCCCCCGCGCGAATGCGCCCTGTGGGGGGAGTGGGAGGCGGCCAGCGGCGGCCAGTGGCGGCTGCATGTGGGGATCCAGGGCACCGGCCGGGAGAACGCCCTGGGCCTGAGCCTGCGGTTTGATCCGGCGCAAATGCAGTTTTCCGGCGCGGCTGGCCCGGCGGGAACCTTGATCCTGAACGACACCCGGGTGGCCGAAGGGATTCTGGGCTGGGTGCTGGGCGGCCCGAGCGGGCAGAGTTTTGGGCTGGGGAAAATCGAACTGCTGGCGCTGGATTTCCGGATTCTGAAGACCGGCTCCATCGGGGCGCAGTGGGAGAACACGCCGGTGGCGATGGAGGTGGCGGATGTGGAAGGGGTGAGCTACGCGCTGGCGCCCCAGCAAAACCCGGTGGTGTTCAACGCGCCGCCGGTGGGTGCGGCCATCGGGCTCTACCGCGATGGCAGCCCCGGGGGGGTGAGCCTGACTTTGCGCGGGCAGCCGGGGGAGCGGTTCCAGGTGGAAACCTCCACGGATCTGGCAACCTGGACGCCGCTGCCCGGCGTGTATGAAGGCGGGCAGACGGTGCACGTGATCGAACTGCACACACCCGGCACGGCAACCCGTTTTTACCGGGCCAGCCAACTGCCTTGAACGAAATATTGGCTGTTGCATATGGCAAACCATAATCCACGACACTTGGCGCCCCGCCCCCCCCGGGTAGCTGCTCCTGGCCGCCTCTCCGGCTGGCTATCCCTGCTGTTGCTTTGGACAGGATTCGCCGGCCCGGCGGGAGCTGCCCAATTAACCCTCCGCGACGCCACCGCCACCGCTTCCTTGTTGGGGGAAGCCGTGGTGGAGCTGGACGCCCAGGGTGATGAAAACGCGATGGGCTTCAGCGTTGAATACCCCACTAATCAGCTGGCGTTTGAAAGCCTGCAAGTGGCGAATCCCGGAATATCCTTCCAGGTGAACCAGGCAACGCCCGGCCGTCTGGGGCTCATCCTCGCGAATCCCGTGGGCCAGGCTTTTCCAGCCGGCCCCCAGGAACTGGCGCGCATCCGGTTCAAAACCAGCCTGGTCTCCGGCCCGGCCAGCCTCAGTTTTGGCGATGTCCCGGTGCCGCGCGAAATGGTGAATGGGCAAGGCGAGCCGCTCGCGCTGCGAACCCAAAACGGGGTTCTGACCGTGCTGCCCTTGAATCCGCCGGTCATTGTCGGCCAGCCGCAGAACTATGAAGGCTACGAAGGTACCCCGGTCACAATGAGCGTCAGCGCGGAGAGCCCTGCTCCGCTGCAGTACCAATGGTTTTGGAATGGAGTAAGCATCCCGGGCGCGGACCAGAATCAGCTGATCCTGCCGGGCGCAACCCCCGCCCAGAGTGGCTGGTATTCCGTGGCGGTTCGCAACGCGGCAGGCACCAATACGAGCGCCGCCGCCGAGGTAAAAATCCAGGCCGGATCCTCCAGCCAGGCCAAGCCGTCGATCCTCACCCAGCCGCGCAGCGGCTCCCTGGTGGTCGGTGAAAAACTGGCTTTGTCGGTCCAGGCTCAAGGCAGCCTGCCGCTGACCTACCAGTGGCAGCGGAATGGCGGGGCACTGCCAGGCGCCACCAACAACACCTGGTCCAAGGCCGCCGTGGAGGAGGCCGATGCGGGTGATTACCAGGTGGTGGTTGCCAACACCTCGGGCAGCGTGACCAGCGCGGTGGCCCGGATCACCGTGGTGGCCACCAACCCCCGCTGGGCTGCCCTGGGGACGGGCTCCCTCATCGCCGGACAAACCATCACCGTCCCGCTGCAAATGGCCACCCTCGGGGGTGAACAGGCCTGCGCGCTCAGCCTGCTATATGAGCGGACCCGCTTGCGCTTTCTGGACGCCGCCACCGCTTCGCCCGGCGCCGTGCTGGTGCTGAACACGAATTACATCGAATACGGCCGGATCGGCCTGATCTACAGCCAGGGCCTGAGCACGCCCATGGAGCCGGGCACGAACACGATTCTGAACTTGCGCTTCCTGGCTTACGCGGTGGATGGCATCACGGGTTTGAATTTCGGCGACGATCCCATCCTCCGGGAGGTGGTGGACACCGAGGGCAATCCCCTGCCCCTGCGGTATATCCCCGGTTCGCTGACGGTTAGCGTGCCACCCGCCATCACGGTTCAGCCTTCGGATCAAGCCGTCCTGGCCGGCGCCCCCGCCAGTTTCAGCCTGGAGGTTGCCGGCTCCGCGCCGCTGCAATGCCAATGGCAATTCAATGGCCGCGACCTGCCCGGCGAAACCAATTTCACCCTCACCCTCCCGGCGGTTGCGGAAAGCCAGGCCGGCCTCTATGCGGCCGTGGTCTCCAACCGCGTGGGCGTCATCACCAGCCGCCCCGCCCGGCTGGCAACCGGCCGCACCTTGCAGATCGCCAACGTCCCGGTGCTGCCCGGGCAAAGCGTCGAAATCCCCATCCGGCTGCTGGCGGCGGGCGGGGAAAACGCCGTGGGATTTTCGGTGGCCTTCAACCCTTGGGAATGGTCGTTCCAGGAGTGGATCCCCAGCCCGGCCTTCGCGGCCGGCTTCGTGGTCAATTCCAACGCCCTAAACCGCGGCCAGTTGGGCTTCCTGGCCGCCCTGCCGGGTGGCGCGGCGCTGCCCGCCGGCCCGGCCGAAATTGTGCGCCTCCGGTTCCGCCCCGTGCCGGCTGCCGGGGAGATCAAACTGGTTTTTGCCGAGGAACCCGTCCCCCTCCAGGTATTCGATGCGAACGCCCAAGCCCTGCCATTCCAATCCGTAACGGGCGGGGCCAATGTGTTTGTGCCGGCGAACTTGCGGCCCACGGTGATAGCCCAGCCGGCCTCCCTTATGGCGGCCCTGGGTTCCTCTCAAAAACTGTCGGTCAGGGCCACCGGTGCGCCCCCGTTATTCTACCAGTGGCAGCATAACGGCACGAACCTTCCCGGCGCCATTGCGCCGGAATATTCCCTCCCGGCAACCGGCTGGAACGATGATGGCAATTACCAGGTGATCATCGAAAATGGATATGGCATCGTCACCAGCAGCATTGGCATTTTAACCGTGGGCGTGCCGCCCGCTTTTTCCCAGCAACCCCAAAGCCAGGCGCTCCGCAACCACGACACGCTCACGCTTTACGCCCCCGCCCTGGGCGTGGAGCCGATCCGCTACCAATGGTTCTTCATGGATCCCTCCCTCAAACTCAGCACCCTGGCCACCACCAACGGTTTCCAACTGGTCATCCCGTCCGTGGCCAAAGAAACCAACGAGGGCCAATACTATGTGAGCGCCAGCAATTTTTTTGGCGTCACTCTCAGTTTCACCGCTGCCGTGTCCGTCCTGCCCCCCTTGAAAGTCACCCAGGCCAAAACCACCAACGTGCTCAACCCGGGCGGCGGCCTGATCCTGCCGTTGCAGCCGCTGAATATGGAGAACTCAGGCCCGGGTCCCTTCAACTACCAATGGCAGATCAACGGTGAGGCCATTCAGGACGCCACCAACGCCACGTACGTCATCCCCAGCGCCAAACCGGGCGACGGCGGTTCCTACCGCGTGGTCGTGGCCAGCGGCGCCGAAGCCGTGGCCGTGGATATCGCCGATATCATCGTCCAAGCACAGCCGGTCGTCGCCGGGGACAACTTTAGTGACCGGATTCCCCTCCTGGCCACCAACGGGCTGGGCGGAGTGGTGAGTGCCACCAATCTCCTGGCCACCAGGGAAGCCGGCGAGCCCGAGCATGCCGGCAAAAAGGGCAGCAACTCGATCTGGTTCAAGTGGGTAGCCCCCACCAACGGCAACGCTACTTTCAGCACCGTCGGCAGCACCTTCGACACCTTGCTGGCGGTTTATACGGGAGCCAATGTCGGTACTTTAGTGCCCGTAGCCAGCGATGAGGACCGGGGCGGTTACTTGACCAGCAAGCTTCAGTTCCCGGCCGCCAACGGCGTGGAATACCAGGTGGCCGTGGACGGCTTTGCCGGGGCCACCGGCCGGGTCGTGCTGGAATGGAGCATCGACGCCACAAGTGACGCCCTGCCAGGCATTGTCACCAATCCGGCACCGCAGATGGTGGCCCTGGGCCAGAACGCGCAATTTGAGGTCCAGGCCACCGGAGCCAATCTCCGCTACCAATGGTTCCGCAATAACCAGCCCTTGCCCGGTGCCAGCCAAAGCCGCCTGATAATAACCAACGTCCAAATGGCGGATATGGGCAATTACCTCGTCCAAGTGATGAACGCCACCGGCGCCAGGATCAACACCAGCGCGGGGGCGATGCTGGAGGTGTTTGAGGTGTTGGAAGGCCAGCCAGGCCAGGTGCCCCCTGGCCAGGACAAGGTGGAGGATTTGATGGCAGGAATCTCACCCGTCAAACCACTGGAGGTGCGGTGGGGGACAGTGAAGCGGCTGGGCTTGCCCTTTTCCTCCGGCTACAGCCTTTCGGTTTATTCGGAGAACAACCAGGCGACGACGCAGTGGCTGGAGAACCAACGGGGCTCGAGCATTGTGGGGCATTCGCGGTGGCATTGGCTGGAGGTGAAGGTGGATGCGATCTGCACGCTGAGCACCGAGGGAAGTGATTTCGACACGGTGCTGGAGTTGTATTTACTGGAGGGACGCGAGTTGTCGCTGGTGGGGTCGGATGACAATGGGGGAACGGACGGGCGGACGAGCCGTTGGGTGGGGAGGGTGGCTGAAGGCGGGCATTATTATGTGCGCGTGGCGGGCAAGAACGAGGCCAAGGGGCGGTATAAATTGAGTTCGCGGCTGGAGCCGCTGCAGGAGTATCGGCAGTGGGGATATCAGGCGGGCCAGGGCTTCTCGTTTACGCTGCGGGTACCACGGGAGACCACCTTCACGGTGGATACCACGACGGATTTGAAGGTTTGGCAGTCATTATTCACGACCAACTCGGCCAGCGGAAAATACGATTTGCTGACCCCGGGGCGCGAGCCGCGGATGTTCTACCGGGCGTTGCTGTATTTGCCGCCTTCCGCCCAAACCAACACCACCGGCCAGGTGGGGGGCAAGTGAGCATGGAGCCGGGAGCCGGGGGCGGGGTGAAAAGGAGGGCAACGGATTCCCTTGGTTCGCGAAGCGAACTTGGATGGTAGCCGTGGGTTTTCAACCCACGGTTTGGGTTTGGCCCAGCGCTCAGCGCCACGGAACGGCACTTGAGGGGACCGCCGCGTATGGCACGCGGGATATAAGCTTGGCGAGTGCGAAGAGCAGAGAACGCTTGTTAGAAACTGAATTGACTGATATCGTTGGTATCACCAAAGGCCAGTAATTATGATCACTCAAGATAGTCGGTGGTGGCTTCAGATCCATCAGGTTTGCCGTCATTTTTTGCTCATCGCCAGCGGTTGTTGGGTTGGCTCATGCGCCACTCAGGCGCAACCCAATGTCACCTTCAAGTTATTGGGTCAATGGGCTCCAACCCTGATCAGTTCGGTCCAGGCCGTGCAAGTAGTGGGCCAGCGTGCATACGTAGGCCTCGACCAGGGCGGCGTGGTTATTTTGGATATCAGCCAACCGGAAATGCCGGCAAAGTTGGGCGGATATGACACCGGCGGTGCGATTGGCGGCATGGCGGTGGTGGGCAACTATGCCTACGTGGCGGATGACACGGCGGGTTTGCTGGTGCTTGACGTGAGCAATCCGGCAAAACCTCAGCGGGTGGGCGAATATAGCCCCGCCTCGCCCGACGATTCCGTGCTGGGGGTGGCGGTCTCGGGTAATTACGCCTATGTCCTGCAATGGATGGATGGCCTGCAGGTGATCGAGGTGAGTAATCCAGCGAATCCGCGGCGGATGGACGGTTATCAAGGCACCGGCAATTTGATGAGTATCGCAGTGTCGGGCAACTACGTTTTTTTGGGGTCATTTCTATCCAGCAGCTTGGAAATCATCGATGTGAGCAACCCGTCGGATCCACGGCGGGTGGGTGGTTATCAAACCAGCGGCCAGGCGTGGGGAGTGGCGCTCTCTGGGCATTATGCCTTCGTAGCGGCCGGTGAGTTGGCGGTCCTCGATGTGAGCAATCCGGCGAATCCGCAACGGGTGGGCGGTTATGCCGCGGGCCAGCAAATAGGGGTGGCGGTGTCCGGCAATTACGCCTTTTTGTTCGGAGCGGGTTTGCAGGTGTTTGACATAACCAATCCGGCAACCCCGAAATGGCTGGCCAGATACGCCACCGGTGACGCCATTCGCGGTTTGGTGGCGGCGGGTAATACCGCGTATATGGCGGTCGATAATAGCGGCTTGGTCATCCTGCAGGTCGATGGCTTGGGCTCCGGCGCGGTGGCCCCGGCCATCACCCAGCAACCGCAGGGCCAAACCTGTAAACCGGGGGATGCGGTGACTCTGCAAGTCCAAGCCACTGGCACCCCACCCTTGTATTACCAATGGTCTTTCAATGGCGCCCATTTGTTGAACCAGACCAATGGGACTTTAGTGCTGACAACGGTCACGACGAATCGGGCTGGAATTTATTCGGTGACGATCAGCAACCAGGCGGGAATGGTGATCAGTTCCAATGCGGTGCTGAAGGTGTTGACGCCCATCAACGTATCCATAACACCCTGGAGCCCCACCACCCTTTGGACGAATGTGGGCGCTACGGTGGTTTTGACGGGGGGCGGTGCCAATAGCGGCTCGTACGCCTGCCGTTGGCAAAAAGACGGAGTGGTGATCAGTGGGGCCACCAATACAACTTTGATGATCAGCAATGCACACCCCAGCGATTCGGGAAATTATCAGTTTTTTGCCGAAGGGCCGGAGGGGTATGGAAGCGCTTATGTAACGTTAACCATTGGCTCTTTGGCCCAGGCCGATCGGGAACGCACGTTTGTGACCCTGGCCGGACCGGCCGAATTGGGTCCGGGAGCGGTGGATGCGACAGGCACTGCAACGCGGTTTAACCATCCTGCCGGATTAACGGCGGACAGCGCGGGCAACGTTTATGTGGCGGATGCGCATAACCACACCATCCGGAAAATCGATCCCAGAGGGGTGGTAACGACGCTGGCTGGTTTGGCCAGGAACTGGGGGAGTTCAGATGGGATCGGGGGCGCGGCGCGGTTTGCGCAGCCTTTTGACGCGGCCCTGGACAGCCTGGGCAACCTCTATGTTGTGGAACGGGGAAACAGCACGATTCGGATCATCCATCCCGGTGGGGAGGTGTTGACGCTGGCAGGCCAGGCCGGAAATCTCGGGAGCGCCGACGGGGCGGGCAGTGCCGCGAGGTTTGAAACACCGGAGGGGGTGGCGTTGGACAGCGCGGGAAATGCTTATGTAGCGGATACTTATAACCACACGGTTCGGGTCATCCGGCCCGGGGGCGTGGTGACGACGCTGGCGGGCTTGGCGGGGAGTTCCGGAAGTGTGGACGGCGTGGGCAGCGCAGCCAGATTTTATTTACCTAAAGGCATCGTGGCTGACATTTTTGGCAATGTTTATGTTGCGGAACGGGGCAACCATACCATTCGGAAAATCAGTGCGGGGGGCGTAGTGACGACGGTGGCGGGAAAAGCCGGGGATACCGGGAGTGCGGATGGACCCGGCAGTGCGGCGCGGTTTAATGGGCCATTCGGCGTGGCGTTGGACAGCGCCGGCATGGTTTATGTAGCGGATACGTATAACCACACGATCCGGAAGATCAGCCCCGGGGCCCTGGTGACCACGGTGGCGGGCCTGGCGGAGCAGCGGGGGAACGCGGACGGGACGGGTAGCGCGGCACGGTTTAATCAGCCTTATGGGGTGACGGCCGATAACCACGGCAACCTCTATGTGGCGGATTGGGAGAACGACTCCATCCGGAAGATCGGCCCCGGGGGAGTAGTAACAACCGTGGCTGGGCTGGCGGGCAATCCCGGGAGCGCCGATGGTGCAGGCAGCGCGGCCGGATTTAATTATCCTTATGGCGTGGCCGTCGATGGCACAGGCCATGTCTATGTCGCGGATTCGAATAACAACGCGATTCGGAAAATCGATCCAGATGGCACGGTGACGACGGTCGCTGGCTCGGCGGGCAGTTCCGGAAGCACGGATGGCACGGGAATTTCGGCACGGTTTAATCAACCTTATGGGGTGGCGGCGGATAACCACGGCAACCTCTATGTGGCGGATTCGTATAACCACACGATTCGGAAGATCGGTCCTGGTCTTGAAGTAACGACCATCGCGGGGTTGGCGGGGAATCCCGGGAGCACCGAGGGTGCCGGCAGCGCGGCCAGGTTTAATTTTCCTTTTGGCGTGGCCGTCGATGGCGCCGGCAACCTCTATGTCGCGGATTCCCGTAACCACACGATTCGGAAAATCAGTCCCGGTGTTGAAGTAACGACCGTCGCGGGATCGGCGGGGAATCCCGGGAGCACCGACGGCACGGGCAGCGCGGCCAGATTTAATTATCCTTATGGCGTGGCCGTCGATGGCGCCGGCAACCTCTATGTCGCGGATTGGGCCAGCCAAACGATCCGGAAGGTTGGACCCGGAGGCGTGGTGACCACCGTGGCGGGGCTGGCGGGAAGTTATGGGACGATGGACGCCATCGGCAGCCAGGCCCGGTTTGCGGGGCCTTGGAGCCTGGCCTTGGACACGATCGGCAACCTCTATGTGGCGGAGGAAATCAATATCATACGGAAAATCGATTCAGCAGGCGCGGTGACCACAGTAGCGGGGCTGGCGTGGTATTCCGGGAGCGCGGACGGGACAGCTGGCATGGCGCGTTTTAATGGGTCTTTTGGCGTAGCGGCGGACAACCAAGGCAACCTCTATGTGGCGGACGCTTCCAACCACCGGATCCGTAAAAGTGTTTATGCCGCCCCGGATGAACCGATAGTCGATCAAGCTTCAGGAACAGTGGGAGTCGTCCGCCAACTGAATGTGGCGAAACCAACCGCCACCCAATGGGCATGGCAAATCATCCGGCGGCCTTCAGGATCGGCTGCGGAATTATCTTCCTCAACTGTTCGCAATCCCACGTTCACGCCGGATGTGGCCGATTTGTGGATTTTCCAGATGCGGGCCACGAACGCCTCGGGCGAAATTGCCATCCGGAATCTGGAATTCACCGCAAAAGCAAGCTTGAGCGTCCCTCCCGCGATCGTCCAGCAACCGCAGAGCCAGGCCTATACGCCAGGCGATAATGTGACCTTGCTGGTCCAAGCCACCGGCCCCCCCCCCTTGTATTACCAATGGTCTTTCAACGGCACCCCTTTACTCAATCAAACCAATGCCACGCTGGTCCTGGCTGCGATGACCATGAGCCAGGCCGGGATCTATTCAGTCACCGTCAGCAATGAGGTGGGGATGGTTGGCAGTTCCAATGCGGTTTTATCCCTCACGCCCGGGAACACCGAATACACCTGGGTGACGCTGGCGGGTTCCGCCGCGGCTGGCTCGGGCGCGGCGGACGGGACGGGCAGCGCGGCGCGTTTTAAATACCCCGCGGGCGTGGCGGTGGACGGCGCGGGCAACGTCTGGGTGGCGGATATGTTTAACCAAACGATCCGGAAGATCAGCCCGGCCGGGGTGGTGACAACGGTGGCGGGTTTGACGGGGAGCTCCGGTTACGCGGATGGGACGGGCAGCGCCGCGCGATTTAACTACCCTGCGGGCGTGGCGGTGGATGGCGGGGGCAACGTCTATATAGCCGATAACGCCAACCACGCGATCCGGAAGCTGACCCCGAACGGCGTGGTGACGACCCTGGCGGGTATGGGGGTGCCCGGGGCAGCCGATGGGCCAGCCCGCACGGCGCAGTTTTACTACCCGGAGAGCGTGGCGGTGGACGGTGCGGGCAACGTGTTGGTGGCGGACTCGGCCAACTACACGATCCGGAAGATTACCCCGGCCGGCGTGGTGACCACCCTGGCGGGTGCGGCGGGGAAAATCGGGGCTGTGGATGGGCCAGCCAGCACGGCACGGTTTAACTTCCTTGAGGGCGTGGCGGTGGACGGCACGGGCAATGTGTATGTGGTGGACCAAAACAATTACACGATCCGGAAGATCAGCCCGGCCGGGGTGGTGACGACGTTGGCGGGTTTGGCGGGGAGTGCCGGTTACGCGGACGGGAAGGGCAGCCTGGCGCGGTTTAGCAAGCCAGCGGGCGTGGCGGTCGACAGCGCGGGCAGTGTGTATGTGGCGGATCAAGGTAACGGCACGGTCCGGAAGATCAGCCCGGAGGGGATGGCGACGACGATTGGGGGCTCGGTATTGGCTTCCAAGTTCACGAGCGCGGACGGGACGGGCAACGAGGCGCGGTTTTTAACGCCGATCGGCGTGGCGGTGGATGGCGCGGGCACCGTCTATGTGGCGGATTACGGCAACCACACGATCCGGAAAAGTATTCCCGCCGCTCCGGACAAGCCAGTGATCGATTGGGCGGCCGGGCCGGTGGGGGTGGTGCGGCAATTGGACACCTCCCCGCAAACCGCTGATCGCTGGCGCTGGTCTTTGATTAGCAATCCCGCCTATTCATTGGCCGGGTTTTCCTCGGACACGATCCGCAATCCCACTTTCACGCCCGACCTGCCGGATCTTTACCGGTTTCAGTTGCAGGCCACCAACAGCATGGGCGGGGTCAGCATCCGGTACCTGGAATTCCGCGCCGGGATGGCGCCCTCCATCATCCAGCAACCGCAATCCCAAGCCATCCCCATCGGGAGTCCGGTGACTTTCCGTGTCGTGGTAAACGGCACTGCTCCCATTTTTTATCAGTGGCAAAAAAACGGCCTCAACCTCGGGTCCCAGACCAATGCTGTTATCTCTTTGGCTGGCGTCGGCCTCGCCGATGCCGGCGGCTATTCGGTGGTGGTTTCCAACGCTTACGGCAGCCTCACCAGCAGCCTGGCCGTTTTAGAGGTGGGGATGCCACCGGCTTTTTCCCAGCAACCCCAAAGCCAGGCGCTCACCAACGGCGCATCGTTGGTTCTTTTTGCCCCCGCCTTGGGGGTTGAGCCGATCCGCTACCAATGGTTCTTTTCCAACGCCCCCTTGGCCAATGCCAGGAGTTTTCAGCTCAGCATCACGAATCTTGGGAAAACCAACACCGGGCCATACTATGTGAGCGCCAGCAATATCTTTGGTGTCACTCGCAGTTTCACCGCCGCGGTATCCATCCTGCCCCCCTTGAAAATCACCCAGGTCAAAACCACGAACCTGCTCAACCCGGGCGACAGCCTGATCCTGCCGTTGCCGCCGCTGAATATGGAGAACTCAGGCCCGGGCCCCTTCAACTACCAATGGCAGATCAACGGCGAGGCGGTTCCCAACGCCACCAATGCCACATACCCGATCCCTAGCGCCAAGCCTGGTGACGGCGGCTCCTACCGAGTGATCGTGGCCAGCGGCGCCGAAGCCGTGGCAGTGGATATCGCCGATGTCATCGTCCAAGCGCGACCGGTAGTCGCCGGGGACAACTTTAGCGACCGGATTCCCCTCCTGGCCACCAATGGGCTGGGCGGAGTGGTGAGTGCCACCAATCTCCTGGCCACCAGGGAAGCCGGCGAGCCCGAGCATGCCGGCAAAAAAGGCAGCAACTCGATCTGGTTCAAGTGGGTGGCTCCCACCAACGGCAACGCTACTTTCAGCACCGCCGGCAGCACCTTTGACACCCTGCTGGCCGTTTATACGGGAGCCAATGTCGGCACTTTGGTGCCCGTAGCCAGTGATGAGGACCGGGGCGGCTACCTGACCAGCAAGCTTCAGTTCCCGGCCGCCAACGGCGTGGAATACCAGGTGGCCGTGGACGGCTTTGCCGGGGCGGCCGGCCGGGTGGTGCTCGAATGGGGCGTGGAAGCCACCACGGACCTGCTGCCGGGCATTGTCACCAATCCCGCGCCCCAGATGGTGGCCCTGGGCCAAAACGCGCAATTTGAGGTCCAGGCCACCGGAGCCAATCTCCGCTACCAATGGTTCCGCAATGACCAGCCCTTGCCCGGGGCCAGCCAAAGCCGCCTGGTAATAACCAACGTCCAAGTGGCGGATATGGGCAATTACCTCGTCCAAGTGATCAATGCCGCAGGCTCCAAGACCAACACCAGCGCAGGGGCGCTGCTGGAGGTTTTTGAAGTGTTGGAAGGTCAAACCGACCCGGTCCAGCCGGGCCAAGACAAGGTGGAAGATTTGGCGGCGGGGATTTCGCTGGGGAATCGATTGGAGGTGCGGTGGGGGGCAGTGAAGCGGCTGGGCTTGCCCTTTTCCTCCGGCTACAGCCTTTCGGTTTATTCGGAGAACAACCAGGCGACTACGCAGTGGCTGGAGAACCAGCGGGGTTCGGGCATTGTGGGGCATTCGCGGTGGCATTGGCTGGAGGTGCAGGTGGATGGGATCTGCACGCTGAGCACGGAGGGGAGCGAATTCGACACGGTGCTGGAGTTGTATTTGTTGGAGGGGCGCGAGCTGTCGCTGGTGGGATCCGATGACAATGGGGGAGCGGACGGGCGGACGAGCCGTTTGGTGGGGAGGGTGGCTGAAGGCGGGCATTATTATGTGCGGGTGGCGGGGAAGAACGAGGCCCAGGGGAGGTATAAATTGAGTTCACGGCTGGAGCCGCTGCAGGAGTATCGGCAGTGGGGGTACCAGGCGGGGCAAGGGTTCGTGTTTACGCTGCGGGTGCCACGGGAGGCAACCTTCACGGTGGATACCACGACGGATTTGAAGGCTTGGCAGCCATTATTCACGACCAACTCTGCCAGCGGCAAATACGATTTGCTGACAACGGGGCTCGAGCCGCAAATGTTCTACCGCGCGTTGCTGTACCTGCCGCCTTCCGCCCAAACCACCAATACCGGCCAGGTGGGCGGCAAGTGAGCATGGAGCATGGAGCATGGAGCCGAGGGCGGCGGACGAAACGAAGAGCAAAGAGTCCTATCGAATAACTAATTGAAGAAAAGGCTATGGATAAGGGGTCAACGAAATCATCAAGCACCGGCAGCGGAACGACCATCAATCGTGACATTAAGGCGATTGTTTTCACCGACATGGCCGGGTCCACCCAGTTGAAGCAGGAATTGGGGGACGCGGCCGCGCTGCAGTTGATGTACACCCATCATGAAATGGTGCGCGAGCTGTTGCGGACCTTCCCTGATGCGGAGGAAATCGGCACGGAAGGCGACTCCTTTTTCATCTCCTTCAATGCGGCCTCCAACGCGGTGCGTTTTGCCCTGCAACTGCAGTCCCGCCTGCCCCGCTTATCCAAAGCCTTGGGACACCGGTTGCGGGACCGGGTGGGGATCCACGTGGGCGAAGTGTCCCGCAAAGTCGAGGTGGGGGCGAAACGGCTGGCTGATCTCCATGGGCTGGAGGTGGACACCTGCGCCCGGGTCATGTCCCTGGCCAGCCCCGACCATATCCTCCTGACCCGTTTCGCGCACGACAGCGCCGTGCAGGCGCTCAAAGGGGTTCAGATTGAGGGGCTGAATGGTTTTGAGTTCACCGTGCATGGGTTTTACAGCCTCAAGGGCTTGAGCGAACCGGTGGAGATTTGTGAGGTTTATGAAACCGGCATGATCACCCCGCTCCTGCCGCCCGATTCGGAAAAAGCCTGGCGGGTCAAAGGGGAGCTATCGGGCATCCCGCTGCAGCTGGAGGGCAGGGAAAAAACATTTTTCAAGCGCCTGAAGACCGCCAGCCGCCCTGAACTGCGGCAGGCCGTATTCTGCGGCGGCGCCATCGCCTTGCTGGGCGCGGTGCTGCTTTGTGCGCGGTGCGGGGACCAGGCCAGCTTCGATTTCTGCCACCTCACCCGCTTGGGCGCCACCCCCCAAAGCTACACCAACACCGTGGAGTTTGTGGATCTGGACTACACTTCCCTCAAAGAGCTGAACCAGCGCCAATTCCTGGATTGGGACCGCAGACTGCATGGGCGCCTGATCGATAATATGAAAAATTGGGGAGCCAAGGCGGTGGTTTTCGATGTGCTGTTCGACACGCAGCGCCCGGAACAGGACAAAGTTTTTTTGGAGGCGATCCGCGGTTTCACGAACGTGGCGGTGGCCATGGTGGAACGGGTATCCTACGAGTCAGGCCACGCCATAAGAACCCCGGCGCTTCCTTTCGATGAACTGCGGACCAACGTGTGGTTTGGCGCTCCTGAAAGCTCCTCCAGGGTTGATTTTGCCATCCGGGAACCCCGCCGCTCAGGGAACGACGAATGGAACTCGCTGGCGCAAGAGGTGGCGGCCCGGTTCAACCTGCGGTCCAACCTTCCCGCCCACCGGGTTTTCCTGAATTATTACTGCCCGCCCAATCGCATTCATCACCATTCTTATTGGCAGATCCTCTCCAACGCCATCCCCGGGGCGGGTTTGGTCTTTTCAAACAAATTCGTCTATGTGGGGTATAATTGCGAGCTGATCAATCCGGACGAGCGGCCCAAATTGGGGGCTGATGAATTCCAAACGCCTTACGGCTTTTGGAACTACCCTTACGTGCCAGGCATGGTGGCCAACGCCACCTGTTTTTTGAACCTGATCCGGGGCGATTGGCTGGTGCGGATCAGCAACTGGCTGGAACTGGTGATGGTTTGCATCCTGGGCGCCGGCCTGGGCTTCCTTTTGACCTTCCTGAGTCCGGTCAAATCAGGGCTCGCGGGCCTGGGCGTCGCGCTGGCCGTGGTGGGCCTCTCGCTGGCCTTGTTTGCCAAAACCGGGCTCTGGTTCAACTGGCTGATCCCGTGTGCCGCCCAGGCGCCCGTGGCCGTGCTGTGGTCCGTGCTCGCCAACACCCGGCGCTTAACCCTGGAAAAAAGGCTTCTGCACGAAGCCCTGGCGGCCCGCCGCTCGCGGACGGCGGGGCTCACTCAAAGCTCGCGCACGCTGCCTGCGCCCCCCCCAATTTCGCCTTCGGCGCCGGGGGCGGCCAGCCTCCTCATACCGGACCACGAATTGGTTAAAATCATTGGCGAAGGGGCTTTTGGCCAGGTCTGGCTGGCCAAAGACATCATTGGCACTTACCAGGCGGTGAAAATTGTGCGCCGCGCCGCCTTTAGTGAGGCGCGTCCTTACGACCAGGAGTTCAACGGCATCAAGTATTTCACCCCCATATCCCGCAAACACCCCAACCTCGTGCAGATCCTCCATGTCGGGCGCAATGACGCGGCGGGCTTTTTCTACTATATCATGGAGGTGGGTGACGACCAAACCGGCGGCCAGGCCATCGATCCCAACCAATATGTGCCGCGCAATCTATCCAAAGATGTGGCCAGGCGAGGGCCCTGGCCGGTGAAAGAAACCTTGAACCTGGCCCTGCCGCTGGCGGAAGCCCTGGGCTTCCTCCACGGGCAGAACTTGATCCATCGGGACATCAAGCCCGCCAACATCATTTTTGTGGGCGGCAAGCCCAAGCTGGCCGACATTGGTTTGGTCACTGAAATGGTGACCGACAAAGAGGCCACCAGCTTCGTGGGCACAACGGGCTATGCCGCGCCGGAAGGGCCGGGCACCGAGGCGGCCGATGTTTACAGCCTCGGCAAATCCCTTTACGTGGCCTGCACCGGCGGCCCGGTCCAGCAATTCCCAAAACTGCCGTCCAGTTTGGAAAACGGCGTCGAAAAGGTTGCCTTGCTGGCTTTGCTGCAAATCCTGGTCAAAGCCAGCGCGGCCAATCCTGCCGAGCGCTACCAGACCACCAAAACCTTGTTGGACGATTTGCGTTCACTCCAGGAATCGATCGCATAAAATGGTATGATAGCCCCGAATCAAACCCCTATGCGCACTCCGTTACGCCCAGCGGCTTGCCTGGTCTCCCTGGCTGGGTGGTTGCTGATCAGCCTGTTGGCACCCCAATTGGCGGCTCAGAGCCAGGAGGAAGCCGTGGCCACCATCCAATCTTTTAGTGGATCGATTAGCATCCAGAAGGGGGAGAATGCCACCTTGCGATGCGAGCGTCTGGCCGACCTGCCATCCCGGACCATCCGGGCCGGATGGATTATCGCCACGGGAAAAAATTCGCGCTGTAAATTAATCCTCCAGGATCAGCACATCATCGATTTGGCGCCCCAAAGCTCGGTGCGGTTTGCCAGGAAGGAAAAAGGGATTGTCAGCCGTTTGTTCGGCGGAGTGATTTCATTTTTCCACCGGGACGTCCCCGGCCGGATGGAGGTGGAGAGTTCAGAGGTCGCGGCGGTCATCCGCGGGACTGAATTCGTCTTCGCGGTGGCCGGCGATGAAACCACAACTTTGACTCTCTATGATGGTGAGGTGGACCTGCGCCGACAGTATGCCCCGAGCGGAGCAGGAGCGAACGGCATCCAGGCCGAGCACTTCCAAAGCGGGGATGTGGTGGTGACGCAAAAAGGGGAGGCCCCCCGCCGCCAAACCGCCGTGATCACTTTCCAAAACCTGGAAGCCATCCAATGGAACCTCTATTATCCCGCCGTGGTTGATTTGAATGACCTGGCTTGGGAGCCAGAAGTTACCCGGCAACTGGCGGAGGCCCTGGCCGCCTATAAAAAGGGGAACCTGCTGGAGGCCCTGTCTGCCTATCCCACCGGGCGGCAACCCGCCACTCCCGCGGAACGGGTGTTTTATGCCGCTTTGCTGCTGGGCGCGGGCAATGTATCCGAAACGGATCAATGCCTGGCCGCTGAATTGCCCGAACGCGAAGCCCGCCTGGCGGCGGCCTTGAGGCTTTTGATAGCGGCCACCCAACTGCGCGCCGAAATCCCAAAACCTGGGGCCACCAACCTGCTGGCCAGCGAATGGATGGCCCGGTCCTATGCCTGGCAATCACACGGGGAATTGAATGCCGCATTAAGCGCGGCCAGGGCCGCCTCGACCAACTCCCCCACCTTCGGTTTTGCCTGGGCGAGAGTGGCGGAGCTGGAATTCAGTTTGGCCCACCACCGCCTGGCGCAAAAAGCCTTGCAAAAGGCCCTGGCTTTGGCGCCTGAAAATGCGCAGGCATGGGCTTTACAGGGCTTTGTTTCCTGCGCCCAAAGCCGGTTCAAACCAGCCCGCCAGGCATTTGACCGGGCGGTTCTCCTCGACGGCGCCTTGGGGAACGCCTGGCTCGGGCGCGGGCTTTGCCGGTTCCGTCAAGGCGACGTGGCAGGCGGGCGCCAGGATCTGGAAACGGCGGCGGCCTCCGAGCCGCAGCGGTCCTTATTGCGCAGCTATCTGGGCAAAGCCTTCTTCGAGGAGAGGCAATCGGACAAAGCTTTCCACGAATTGGAATTGGCCGCGAAGATCGATCCCCAGGATCCCACCTCCTGGCTTTATTCCGCCCTGCTCAAACAAAACCGCAACCGGTTCAATGAGGCCATTGCCGACCTCGAAAAATCCAAACAACTTAATGATAATCGGCAGCGCTTCCGGTCCCGCTTGCTGCTCGACCAGGACCAGGCAGTACGGAGCGCCAACCTGGCCGCCTTATACCAGGACTCGGGCATGAACGAAACTGCCGTCCGCGAAGCGAGTCGGGCGGTTAACTCTGACTATGCGAATTCCTCTGCGCACGCTTTCCTCGCCAACTCTTTCGAGGCTCTGCGTGATCCGCGCCAGATCAACTTTCGCTACGAAACCTTGTGGGCCAGCGAACTGTTGCTTGCCAACTTGCTGTCGCCTCCGGGCATGGGTTTGCTTTCCCAAACGGTGTCCCAGGAAGAATATTCCCGCCTTTTCGACCGCAACCGAATGGGTGTCCGTTCCAGCACAGAATATGCGAGCCAGGGGGATTGGATTCAAAAGACATCCCAGTATGGACAATTCGGGAGTTTGAGTTACTCGCTCGACGCGGATTATCGTGACGAACACGGCCAGCGTGCAAATGAGACATGGCAATCAACCACCCTATACGCGAACGTCAAAATGCAACTTTCACCGTCGGACAGTGTCCTGATCCGCGCTAATACCTACGAGTCTCATGCGGGCGATCTGCGTCAGTATTATGATGCGAGCTTCGCTAACACACTGTTGCGCGTGGCCGAGTACCAGGATCCGAATTTATTCCTCGGCTACCACCGGGAATGGAATCCCACCTCGCACACGCTTTTGCTGTTTGGCCGCTTGAGCGACACATTCCGTTATGATGATGCCCGTGCTGGGATTATTGTCATGGATCATCAAGTCATAAATAAAAAGCCAGTCACCGTGCCGCAAGTGCTTCCATTTTTTAATTTAAACCCGAAAACATCTTGGATGGGACAGTATTCTGATTACCAGTATGAACGGCTATTTGAAGCCTACTCGGTGGAGCTCCAGCAAATCTGGCAACCGGGCAATCACACCTTAATCTCGGGCGGGCGCTTTCAGACTTCTGAACCGCAAGCGACCTCCATATTCGAAACCCAAGTGCCGGTCTATTTCAGCGGCGAACCCATTCGCCAAACGATTCAATCCGATTTCATCCGGGGAAGTGTTTATTTTTACGATCAATGGAAAATCACTTCCGGACTTCAGCTTCACCTGGGTGGAGCGTATGATTACTTGGATTATCCTCTCAACCTCGACTGGCCCCCTATTAGTTCCGGCCAGCAAACAGCAGACCGCTTTTCCCCCAAAATTGGGCTGCAGTGGCAGGCTGCCACCAATACTCATGTTTATGGCGCCTGGACGCGGTCGCTCGGCGGTGCTTACTATGACCAAAGCGTGCGCCTGGAGCCGGTCCAAATCGCCGGATTCAACCAAGCCTACCGCAGCATGATCCCGGAATCCTCACCGGATAGTTCAAGTGGGCTTGTCCCCGCTGCGCGGTTTGAAACCCGCAGTTTAGGATTCGACCACCGCTTTCCCACCCGCACTTATGTTGGCCTGGAGGCTGAATGGTTGAATGAAAAAGCGGAGCGTTACCAAGGCCTTTATGATTTTTATTTCCCGCATGTTGCCACCCCCACCAACGCACTCCAGCAGATGGACTACGACGAGCGGACGCTCACCACCACGGTCAACCAACTGCTGGGCAACGAATGGTCCTTGGGCCTGCGCCACCGGGTCTCGCTGGCGGAAATGCAAACGCGGATGCCAATTCTGGCTGGATCCGGCATGTTAAGCCCCAATTTGCCTTTGGACGCGGATGGCGACGGATTGCTCCAGGAAGTCCGCCCGTTCCTCCTTTATAATCACCCCTGCGGTTTTTACAGCCGGTTCGATGCCCATTGGCATACCCAGTCCAACGGGGGAAGCTATGCGTATATGGCAGGCGATGATTTCTGGCAATTCGACCTTTATGCCGGGTACCGCTTCTGGCAGCGCCGGGCAAACCTGCAGCTCGGCCTCCTGAACCTGGCCGATCAGGATTATCATTTGAACCCCCTGAATCTGCACACGGAACTGCCCCACTCCCGGACGCTGACGGTGCAGCTCAAGTTAGCCTTCTGAACCCTACGCGAATCCGCCACACTCCGGGTTTGGCCTCCGGGTTTGGCCTTGAAGAACCGGTTTCCTTGATTATAATGGTGCGGACGAATGAAGTAACACCGCAAACCGGCAAATACGCGACATGCCCAAAATCAAATTGGAATCGGTGCAGGAAGGAATGGTGGTGGCGACGGATATCAAGAACCTGGACGACATGTTGTTGATTCCCGCCGGCTGCACCCTGAGCGAGAAACATATCAATATCCTCCACGCCTGGGGCATTGCCGAAGTGAATGTGGAAGCCAGCGGCGAAGTGGAGGAGCTGGCGGATCCCCTGCTGAAACTGCCACCCGAGGTGCTGGCCAAAATGCAGGAGGAGCTCAAGGCGCGCTTCTGGAAATTCGAGGACAACAACGCGGTGCACCAGGAGTTGTTCCGGCTGCTTTTGCAGCGCCGCGCCCGGCAGACCCCCGGTTAATCGTTTGCGCGGACCGCTATGAGCCAGACCATCGCCGGCTTGATCGGGGGAGTTCCCAGCATGGGATCCTATTCCGGGGTGATCGAGGAGTTGGAAGAGGTGCTCAACAATCCCGAAAGCACCCTGTCGCACATCGGTGAAGTCATTGAGAAAGACCCGGACCTGACAGCCCGGCTGCTGAAGCTGGGGAACAGTTCCTTTTATGGTTTCCCGAGCCGGCTGGAGACGGTGTCGGAGGCCATCACGCTGATTGGCATCCAGCAGGTCTACGACCTGATCGTGGCGGCCCAGGTCATCGAGCTTTTTGAGGGTGTATCGCCGGAATTTGTCAGCATGCAATCGTTCTGGCGGCACAGCCTGAGCTGCGGGGTGGTGGCGCGGCTGCTGGCCCTGGACCGCCGCCTGCCCAAGCCGGACAAGTTTTTTGTGGCCGGCTTGCTGCACGATGTGGGCCGGTTGATCCTGTTCTTGCGCATCCCCGGCGAGGTGAAGACCATCTTTGAAACCTGCCAGGCCAGGCGCTGCCTCCTGCGGGAAGCGGAGAGCGATGTCCTGGGCTTCGATCATGCGGCCATCGGCGGAGAATTGCTCAAATCATGGAGCTACCCCCCCAACCTGGTGCAGGCCATTGCCTATCACCACCATCCGCTGTCGGCAGGGGTTTTCCAACTGGAGGCCTCGGTGGTGCACGTCGCTGATTTTTTATGCAATGGCTTGCAGCTGGGCACCTCGGGCGAGCAATTCATCCCTCCTTTGAAAATGCCGGCCTGGGAGCGGACCAGCCTGGAGCCCGGCCAACTGGAATCCATCCTCACCACCGCGGATGAACAGATCGAAGCCGTGGAAGATGCATTCCTCACTCCGGGAAGTGCCCAATGACTCACGCGACCCCATCGATCTACCCCGATTTCCTCAAGGCAGGCATCGGCAAACTGCAAAGTGAGGGGGTGCTGACGCGGGATCTCATGACCCTTTTCTCCGCCCTGGAAAACTTCCAGCGTGAGCTCAAGCTCCAGGAGCGGATGGAGGATATCTGCGAAGTAACGCACCGGTATGTGTCCGGCCTGGAGCTTTTTGAGGCCATCGGCTTTTACCTGGTGAACCCAGAGGATTTCGATTTCAAAATCTACTGGTGCCGGCCGGAGGAGCAGCGTCCCCAGATGGAAAACCTGGTGCGCCAGCAGATCAAATCCGGGCGCTTCGCCTGGGCCTTGCGGAACAGCAGCCCGGTGATTTTCGAGGCCGCCGGTTCGCCGGCCGCGGTCCAGGGCGTGTTCCATTCCCTGGGCGTGGCGTCCCACACCGCCGGCATGTTCTGCGGATTGCTGCGCCGCCAGCCGGTGACGAGTCAGGAGATCCCCTTCAGCCTGCTTTCCGTTTTCCTGGGCGCCTGCGCCCACGCCCTGGTGACGGCCCGCCACATGGAAGGGTTGAAGCAAAAAATCCTGGCGGCCAACCGCGACCTGCAGCGCACCTTGCAGGAAAACGAGGTGCTCGCCCGCATTCCCGCCGAAAGCCCGGCGCCCATGTTCCGGGCCAGCCAGAATGGGCGGATCCTTTACAGCAACCAGCCCGGGCTCGTTTTGCTCGGCAAATTGGGCTTTCACACCGGCGATCTCCTCACCGGCGACTGGCTGGAAAAGGTGAATTCCGCCTTCACCTCCGGCCTCAAGCGGGAATTCGAAATCCGGGTGGAGGAGCAGGTGTTTTCCTTCGTGCTGGCCGCCATCCCGGAGGCGGGTTACGCCAATTTTTATGGCGCGGACATTACCGCCCGCAAACAGGCCGAGGCCGACCGCGAGCGGCTGATCCTGGAGTTGCAGGAAGCCCTGGCCAGTGTCAAGACGCTCAGCGGCCTGCTGCCCATCTGTGCCTGGTGCAAAAAAATCCGCGACGATAGCGGCTACTGGAAGCAATTGGAGAATTTTATCGAAGTCCACTCCGGCGCCGTTTTCAGCCATGGGGTCTGCCCGGAATGTCTCACCCGGCTCAGCGCGGACCTTAAAAAAATAAAATAGGCCACACTGCTGCCGGAGGCAGCGGCTTCGCTGCCCACCCGGCATCGGCTGGCAGGCTATACCGCTGGCACAACTTCCGGCCAGCGCGCCGTAGTAAGCCAAACCTTCAAAACGGTTTGCCTTTATGACCGCAAAGACTTAATATGGAGTTGCTGGCGGCAGGAAAGGAGAGGGCGGATTGTGGCCGCCGGCAACCGGTGGAAATCAAACATGCGCGACAACTTCATGCCTCCCCCTGGCACGGCCGTTCACCCGGCACGTGGCAGCGCAACCACCAATGCCTCCATCCTGGTGGTTGACGACACGGCCACCATGCGCGACCTGCTGGCCACCCGGTTGCGCAAACAAGGCTACGAAGTCCGAACTGCCAGCGACGGCCCCACCGCCATCCGCAAGGCTGCCGAACATTTGCCAGACTTGATCCTGCTGGACATCAGCATGCCCGGCATGAACGGCTACGAAGTCTGCCGCCGCTTGCAGCAGGATGAGCGCCTCCGGGAAATACCGGTGATTTTCCTGAGCGCCCTGTCGGACACAATCGATAAAGTCAAAGCCTTCTCCTCGGGCGGCCTGGATTACGTCACCAAACCCTTCGAGTTTGAGGAAGTGGTCGTCCGCATCGCCACCCACCTGCGGCTGCGCTCCCTGCAACGGGAACTGACGGACAACAGCAACCAACTCTCCCAAAGCCTGCGGGAACTGAAAAAACTGTCGGACCTGCGCGATAATCTGACCCACATGCTGGTGCACGATCTGCGCGCCCCTTTGGCCGGCCTGGACTGCGGCCTGGACATCATCCAAGCCGGCGCTGAAGGCAAATTGGATCACGAGTGCGGGGAATTGCTGGCCAATGCCCAACACGTCGTGAAACGGCTCCTGGACATGGTCTGCAACATCCTGGACATCAGCCGGATGGAAACCGACAAGATGCCGTTGAACAAACGCCTGACGGACCTCCGGGCCTTGTTCGACGAAGCCATCCATGCCCTGGGTTCGCGGGGCAATCAAAACCAGATAGCTTTCCAATGGCCAACCGGGCCGGTGATCGCCTTTTGCGATGCCGAAATCATGCGCCGGGTGCTCACCAACCTGGTGGGCAACGCGGCCAAGTTCGCTCCCGATGGCCGCATCACCCTGGGGGCACGCCACGAACCCCATCAGACCGTGATTGAAGTCAGCGATACCGGGATCGGCATCCCCCCCGAAAACCTGGCCACCATTTTTGATAAATTCAACCGCTCAGCCAGGAACGTGGATGGCCCCAAATACTCCTCCGGTTTGGGATTGGCCTTCTGCAAATTGGCGGTGGAAGCGCATGGCGGGAAAATCTCGGTCACCAGCACGGTGGGAAAAGGCAGCACGTTCGGGATATCCCTGCCCGCCCCGCCGGGAAACACGCCAGCAACAGCCAAAACGGCGCCTGAATAAGCCGTGTCCCGGTAATGGGCTCCGCCGCGCTGGCGGGATCCCGCCCACTCAAGGTCAGCGGCCAGCCAGGTCCGGCGTATTCCAGTTGGCAAACAACTCCCGCTCCGCCTCCGTGACCCGTATGGATTGCAAACGGTTTTCCGCCACACCTTGGCGCACGAAGTTTTGCATCGCCAGCGAACGGCCCAGCAGCAGGCGTTGGGCCAGGCCCAGGCACTCCTGTGGATAAACCGCCGCGAGCGGTTCGTAAAAAGCGCCGTTTTGCGGCACACAGCCCATGCCAGGGGCACAACCGTGGAGCAACCGCCCCAGGTAATCCGCCGTCATGGCGGGCATATCGACAGCCAGCACCACCACCCAACTGGCGCCACCGGCGGACAAGGCCTTGGCGATCCCCGCCAGGGGCCCGGCACCCGGGCAATCGTCCTCCAAAACGGGCACCCCAAGATCCTCATATCCGCCACCGGGGCGGGCGGAAATGTATACCGAGTCCAGGGCCAGGCGCGCCAAAGTCTCCAACTGGTGCTCGATCAAGGTGACGCACCCGCAAGGCAGCCGGGCTTTGTCGCGCCCCATCCGGGTGGAACTGCCCCCTGCCAGCAAAACTCCCGCGCGGCGCATAGGCTCACTGGCGGCGCAGGATGCCATCGGTGAGGATGCGGGCCCGCAGGCCGCCCCGGCCTCTCATCCACTCCTCGGCCCCGGCGGCCAGGGCGCCGTTCATCCAGGCGCAAGGGCGGCATTCCTCCACCCCTTCAAATTGAATGTCCTGGATCTCGAAACGCCGCCCCACCAGCGCGGGCAGATCCAGGCCCTCGGTGATGACATTGCGGCGGGTGGCGGCCGGAGAGGCGGCGGTCAGGCCCAGGCTGCTGCACAAGGCCTGGAAGTTTTCCCAGCTGAAAAAGGTGACCTGCCCTTTGTAGTTCTCCCGGTAATCAAAGAACCGGTCCCCACGCAGGCCGCAGCCGGCCACACATTCCACCTGGTCCACCTCCACAATAGGATGCCCGCCCGGCGGCTGGCCATGATGGCCGAAAAAATTGTGCCCGGGCGAAATATAAATATGCCTTACCTGCGACATGGTTTTCCTTCATTGGGCCGCGGACGGGAGCACCTGGCGCTCATCAAGCTGCGCCGCGGTGCCCGGGGTGGCCCGGCGTAAAATCCTCATCACCAACCAGTGCCACCAGAGATAGCGGACCCCGGCGATCAGGAAAAGCACAAAAAACCGCCATTATTCCGCCGCCAGCGCAGCGACCGGATCCAGCGCGGCGGCGCGCCGGGCGGGCAGCAGGCCGCTGGCAAGCCCCACCAACAAGCTGATGGCCAGGGCCAGGAACACATATTCGACGGGCGTTTTGACTGCGAGCCCCGGCAGGTAAAAGTGCAGCAGTTGGGCCACGCCAATCCCCACCCCCAGGCCGAGGCAGCCACCCAGGATGGACAACAGCATCGCCTCGCTCAAAAAG
>CAIMWS010000288.1 GCA_903845125.1 uncultured Verrucomicrobiota bacterium | reverse complement strand
GCCAGGAAGCCTGCCCGGAGGAGGCCATCTTCCTGATGAAGGATTATTCCTTCAGTGGTTTGGCCCGGGAGGAAATGATCCACAACAAGGAAAAATTGCTCGCCTTGGGTGGGATTCATCAGGATTCTATCATGAAATGGAAACATAAATAGAGACTGCCGTCATGCAGGATGCATTATTCCTATTATTTGCCTTGGTGACGCTGGTGGGTGCCGTGCTGGTGGTGGCCAATCCGTTCAGCCGGGATCCGGTGGCCAGCGCCATGTTCCTGGTGGTGACTTTCATCGGTTTATCCGGTTTGTTTGTTTTGCTGGGCGCTTTCTTCCTGGCAGCGATCCAGATCCTGGTTTACGCCGGAGCCGTGATGGTCTTGTTCCTGTTTGTGCTCATGCTGCTGAACCTCCGGGAGGAACAAAGGCGCAAATACAGCTTGGTGAAAGGATTTCTGGGCACTTTGCTGGTGGGCTTGCTGGCTTCGTTCCTCATTGGAACCATCTTTGGTGCACCGGCGCTGACCGTCCCCGGGCCAGCCCCCATGAACGCGGGCGCCGGACCGCTCGGGAAAATGCTTTTCCTGCATTACCTGCTGCCATTTGAAGTGGTTTCGATCCTGCTCTTGGTGGCCATCATCGGGGTTGTCATCCTCAGCAAAAAGGATATCCGATGATTGGCTTGAACCATTACCTGGTGATCAGCGTGCTGTTATTCAGCTTGGGCTTGCTGGGCGTGCTGCTGCGGCGCAATCTGCTGATTGTTTACATGTCCTTGGAGTTGATGCTGAACGCGGCCAACCTGGCGCTGGCGGCTTTTTCCAAATACAACCAACAGTTGGACGGCCAGATCCTCGTCTTCTTCATTGTCACGGTGGCGGCGGCGGAGGTGGCTGTGGGGTTGGCCTTGATGGTGGCCCTGTTCCGGTTGCGGCAAACCGTGCGGGTGGATGAGTTGAATGCGATGAAATTATAGGCCTGGCGGAAACCTTTCCATGGATCATCCTGTTCCTGCCGCTGCTGGCGGCGGGGAGCATCACCTTGTTATGCCCGACCCGGCGGGAACTGAGCGCCCGCCTTTCCATCGGGGCGGTGGTGGCCGCGTTCTGGCTGAGCTTCCTGCTCTGGTTCGCGGCGGATTTAAAGCAGCATGGCGCCACGGAAACCGCCTTCCAATGGTTCTCGGTGGATAATCTGGTGGTGGCCTTCGGGCTGCGGTTGGACCGGTTGAGCGAATTGATGCTGCTGGTGGTCACCGGGGTGGCCGGAGCCATTCATATCTATTCTTATAGTTACATGGCCGAAGATCGGGATGTTCCTCGTTATTTCGCCAGCTTGAGCCTGTTTACCTTCGCGATGTTGGGCATTGTGCTGGCGAACAATTTTGTGCTGATGTTCGTGTTTTGGGAGTTGGTCGGCCTGTCCAGCTACCTGCTGATCGGTTTTTGGTTCGAGCGTCCAGCCGCCGCGGACGCCGGCAAAAAGGCGTTCCTGGCCAACCGCATCGGGGATACCGGATTCCTGTTGGGCATCATCCTGCTGTGGAGCGCCACTGGCTCGGTGCATTTCGGGACCATCCAACAACTGCTGCATGAACAGCCTAAGTTGCTGGGGGAGATGTCCACTATTATTGGCTTGTTGATCTTTTGCGGGGCGGTTGGCAAATCGGCCCAATTCCCCCTCCACGTCTGGCTGCCGGACGCCATGGAAGGCCCCACACCGGTCAGTGCCTTGATCCATGCCGCGACGATGGTGGCGGCGGGCATCTTCATGTTGTGCCGCGTGTTTTTTGTGTTCCTGGCGGAGCCTTCCATGCCACTGATGCTGGCCGGTTTATCGGGAATTTCTGCGCTGGACGTGATCGCCGCCATCGGGATGATCACCGCCCTGCTGGCCGCTTTGATGGCCGTCCAACAAAATGACATCAAGCGGATACTGGCCTATTCCACCTTGTCCCAGTTGGGCCTGATGGTGCTGGCGGTGGGCTGCCGGGGGCCGCTCCCGGCCATGTTCCACCTGACCACGCACGCGTTTTTCAAAGCGCTATTGTTCCTGGGTGCCGGGGCGGTGATCCACGCCATGCACCACGAGCAGGACATTTGGCGGATGGGTGGCTTGGGCCGGAAAATGCCCGTCACGGCGGCGGTATTTCTGGCCGCCACGCTGGCCTTGTGTGGCCTGCCGCCATTCAGCGGATTCTACAGCAAGGACGCCATTCTGGCCTGTGTTTTGAAACAAAACATGGTCCTGTTCCTGGCGGCGGTCGCAACCTCCGTCTTGACCGCGTTCTACATGTTCCGGCTCGTATTTGTGGCCTTTGCAGGCAAACCCCGGACTTCCGAGGCGGGGCATGCGCACGAAGCCCCGGCCTTGATGCTTTATCCCATGCTGTTTTTGGTGGTTCCGTCCGTGCTGGCGGGGTTTTGGAGCGTGGAGCCGTATCTCGAGCCGCTCTTCTCCGCCCACGCCGCGACGGCCGTGAAGCCTTGGTATGAACAGCTGCTTGCCCCCTTTGACGAGCCCTTGGCGGCTTTTGCCGGCTTGGGTGCTGCCGGATTTGGCATTTTTGCGGCCGCCACTCTTTACCTCGGGGCCAGGGAAGATTCCCTGCCAAGCCGGTGGGGGGCGTTTGCCCGGGTATTGCGCAACCGGTTCTATATCGACGAGATTTACCGGGTATGCATCACACTCGGGCTGGATGCCGTGGCAGCCATCCTGGATTTCTTCGATCGCTGGATCCTGGCGGGTGTCATCGTGCGTGGGTTGCATGGCACGGTGGAGCTGACCGGCCGGATTCTGCGTTTGTTCCAAACCGGCAACCTGCACACCTACGGCTTCATGTTTGGCTTGGGCGTGATCATTACCTTGTGGCTTGCCCTGATGCGTTAACCGGCCATGAATTTTCCAACCTGAACCCCGGCCATGTTTTTCGGACTATCCATACTGACGATCATCATCCTGCTGCCGCTCCTGGCGGCCCTCGTGCTGGCTTTTGTGCCCCGCGAGCGGGGAGTGCTGTTCCACGGGGTGGCCTTGGTGGTTACCGGAGTGGTGATGGTTCTCGGGGCCGGCCTGTTCTGGCAATTCCAGCCGGGGGCGAAAGGCCTGCAGTTTGAGCAGAGCTGGATCTGGGTGGCCGGCTTGGATATTCGTTTCCACCTTGGCCTGGATGGGCTGAACTCGGGATTGCTGTTCATGGGCACGTTGGTGGCCTTTGCAGCGGCCTGTGCCAGTTGGGAAATTCGCGAGCGAACCAAAGAGTTTTACATCCTGCTGCTGGTGATGACCGGAGGAATCCTCGGCGCCTTTGCCGCGCAGGACCTGTTTTTCTTCTACGTGTTTCATGAACTGGCGCTGATTCCGACCTTCCTGATGATCGGCATTTGGGGGCGAGGCGAACGGAAAAATTACGCCACGTTCCAGATCACCCTCTATCTCGTGGTAGGCTCGTTGATCCTGCTGGTTGGCCTGCTGGGATTATATTGGCAGGCGGGAGCGCGGACGTTTGACCTGGTGGAACTGGCCGCCCACCTGCGGGCCCGGCCGATCCCCGTGGCGGCCCAGGCCTGGATTTTCCCGTTGCTGCTTTTCGGCTTCGGCATCCTGGTTTCACTGTGGCCTTTCCACACCTGGGCTCCCTTGGGCTACGCTTCAGCACCCACCTCCACCGCGATGCTGCACGCCGGGGTGCTCAAAAAGTTCGGTGTTTACGGCCTGATCCGGATTGCTCTGCCCATGGTGCCGGAAGGCGCCCGGCATTGGCTGCCGGTCATCGCATTCCTCTGCCTGGGCAATATCCTCTACTGTGGTTTGGTGGCGGTGCGCCAGAAAGATCTCAACCTGCTGATCGGCAATTCCAGCGTGGCCCACATGGGCTTCATTTTCCTCGGTATCGCCAGCGGCAGCCTGCTGGGGGTGACGGGCGCGGTGGTGATCATGGTGGCGCACGGCCTACTGGCCGCGCTGGCTTTTGCCTTGAGCGGGTATCTTCACCAGCAGTTGGGGTCTTTGCAGATGGATGCCATGTCCGGCCTGCTGCGCCGTGTGCCATTTCTGGGCACGGTTCTGCTGCTGACCCTGATGGCTGGCTGCGGCCTGCCTGGCTTCCCCAATTTCATCGGTGAATCGCTCGTGCTTTTCGGGGTTTGGAAGCCGTTTCCGCTGGTGACCATTCTGGCCGCCTGGGGTGCCCTTGTCATCGCCGCCGTTTACATGTTACGCGCCATCCGGAAGATCCTGCATGGCCCGGTGATCGAGCAGGGGCTGGCCTTGGAGGACGCCCGGAATCCCTGGCGCAAGCTGCCCTTCGCGCTGCTGCTGGGCGCCTTGCTGTTGCTGGGATGCTATCCCCGGCTGCTGGTCGATCAGGTCAAACCGCAGGCTGCGGCCGTATTAAGACTGCCTTCTCCGTGACCATGAACATTTTTTTGACAGCTCCGGAAATAGCGGTGACAGCCCTCGGATTGGGGTTGCTCCTCTTGGATTTGTGGACCCCTCGAGAGCAAAAACCGGCGCTCGGTTTGGTGGCTATGGCGGTTCTCGGCCTGGTTCTGGTGGGAACCTTCCTGGTGGATGGCGAACCGGCGCGTTACGCCTTCGGGCAAATTTATGTATGTGATGAGCTGGCGCTGTTCTTCAAGCGGTGTTTTCTGGTGGCGGCGATCGCGGTGCTCCAGATTTCCATGAACCAACTGCGTTTTCTGGCGATCGGGGTGGCGGAGTATTTTGTTTTGGTGCTGTTCGCGCTGGCGGGCATGATGTGGGCCGCCTCCGCGAACGATTTCTCCATGCTGTTCGTATCGGTGGAATTGATCACCATCACTTTCTACGTCCTCACGAGTTATCAGCGCACCAACGCCTTGAGCCTCGAAGCCGGCATAAAATACCTGATCCTGGGCGCCCTGGCTTCGGCTTTCTTCGTCTATGGCATTGCCTTTATTTTCGGTGCGTCCGGCAGTTTGTCGTTCCAGGAAATCCGGCGGGTGGGGGCGGGTGGGG
>CAIMWS010000287.1 GCA_903845125.1 uncultured Verrucomicrobiota bacterium | reverse complement strand
GTCGAGCCAGGAGCGGGCGGAAACCCGGCCGATGGCCTGGCCCGCCTTCACCCGGCTCCCGGTTTCGATCCCCGGCTGCAGATGCAGGTGCGCCAGGTAGTAGCAGAGCTGAGGATCCACGCGGATTTCCACTTTGGAATCCCCCGGGGATTGGTCCCGGATCGTGAACACGGTTCCCGCCGCCGGGGCAAACACCACCAAACCCGGCTGGCCGCCATAATCCAGATAGACGTGGTCGGTGGGAAGGACATGGCCACCGCGCGGATTCAAATTACCCAAGGGCACAATGGCGCGGATCTCAGCCAAGGCCAGGGGGGAGGCAGTGAAAGCGGGTGGGGCCGGGAAAGGCCCGGATCCGGCAGCGAGCAGCAGCGGCACGGCCAGGCCCACGGCCGCCCACCACGCGCAGCACTGCCGATGCGGCGCGGCCCGAGGTGGGCGACAGGCGATTCCCCAGTTCATACGACTCGGTTTTTTTGCGGACTCAATGGCTGGAGTGCATACCTCTTTGCTGCAAAAGTAAAGCTGGGAATGCCCGGTTCGGGCGCCATTGGCGGCCTGGAAAAATCGGGACAGGTGATTTGCAGGCAGCGTCCTGGATGGCTTGGGGAGGCTGATTGCATCAACTGATCCGGATGGATGTATTTCATGCTTCACCCACTTTGGCGGCAGGTATTTTAAATTATTTTTAAAATATATCTTGCATCGGAATACATCCTGATTTAATTTAAAGACGCTTTCGATGAAAAACTGCATAAATATTTCAAACATGAGCAAGCCGGCGACGGCCGCGACAGCGGCCCGTAAGAGCCGGGGTCATCGGCTGGAGGTGAGCAGGTAGGAGAATTGTCGAATTATTATTTCCCAACCCTGCTAACCAAAGAGGTAGCAGGGTTTTTTATTGAACGAAACAGAACCCATTGTCCGCTGAAAAAAAAAGATCATGGAAGGTGAGCAAAGACCAGGCGGCATCTAAATGATGTCATCCGGCACAAAATTGAAAATGGCAGAGGCGAACCGGGATTGGCCACCGACGGGGTGTGTCCGGAGCACGCCAGCAGAGCTGCCAAGGCGAATTTCCCGAATTTTAAATTTAAAGGGCTTCGGAGGAGGTGTGCCCCTAAACACCGAAACAGCCGCCGTGAAACCGCGGGTTGGGATCGAGTAGATCGCCAAGAGGTGTTTGTTCTTTGTTGAAATGGCATGGGCCGGGAGTGTGCGAACGCTCTCGGCCCTTTTAATTTCGGCGGTTGTGATTTAACAGCCAGAATACCTCCCTGCCACGGAGGAAGTCCGGGTGCAATTCCCGGCAACCGCACCAATTTTCCATAAGTCGCGCACCAGCCTGTGCAGCCGAGTCTCCAAAATTCAGCTTGCCTGGGGCAGCACCAGGGCGACTTGCCAATTTCGAAATGGGGGCGTGGCAGAAAAGCAATGCACCTGCCCTGCAAGCAGGTTGATGCGGGAGCGTTACCCGCCGGCTCCACCATTTCACTGCGGGGCGAATGAGATTCAGGCGAGCCTCATAAACTCAGCCTCCGTGGGTGCAACTCCCACCCCCGCTACCAATCTGGGGAGGTGTTCCGGCTGCCGGTCTGAAAAACCGGTGTCGCCAACCAGGGCCGGAAGTGACGACTGGAGCATTACCAGCACCTCTCACTTTATTGGATCCGCAGCCCCATCAGCAGGCCACCCGTTTGGCTACGGGAAGGCCGGGGTGTGAGCCCCTGCGGATCCGCCACTTTATCGGAGCGTAGACAGCGGGACGGCGGTTCGACTCCGCCTGCGTGTCGTGCCTGAGATGCAAACATGGCAGCGATGCAGCGGTCACTTAAACCGCGGAGCCCGGACCCATTCATCAATCAACTATAGAGGCTGGACATTTCCGGCCGCACTTTGCGATTCAAAAACAACCCTTAATAAATTGGAGGTAATCATGAGCCAACGAACGCCAGCGGAAGCGCGCCGCATCGCGGAAGCCCTTGGCCCGGCCGAAAAGCTGGTCCAGTTGATTGTCAACTTCCCCGATCATCTGTGGCACAACCGCCCGGGAGTAGTGCGCAACGGCAAATGGAAGGCCGCCACGCGCCAGGAAATCCAGGAGCACCAGATGTCCGGCTGCCTGGGCAACGGAGAATTCCAGCCGGCCGGCCCGAATCCGAAAGCCATCGAGCAGGTATACCACACCCTGGCCGAAATCTGGGAGGCCAACAACGAACTCGCCGCCCGCCTGGCATCCTACGTGATGAAAGAAACGGATTGGCGCGATATGAAGGTGGTTTGCGCGGCCTTCATGCTGGTGCAGAGCCGGGCCGGCCAGCCAGTCACGGAGCAACAAAACGGCAGGCAGGCCGTGCTGTTCCACGACGACGATTATCGCGCCATCGGCGAGGCGATGATCAAGCTGTATGAGCGCGGGTCCAACCGCATGCTGAACCCCAAGCTCATCCAGCGCATCGGCGAGGTGCTCAGCCTGCCGGCCATCGCGGCGATCAACGGCAGGCTCGGCTTCGGCAATCCGCACAAGCGCAAGCCATTCAGCGGGCGTTATTACCACGCCGTGACGGATTGGCTGGAATTCCGGGAAACCAACCTTTTGCTCCTGGAAGGCCTGCGGAAGGCGGGGTATGCGAGGACGGTCCGGGGCCTCGCGCGCATGGCCGGCTACAAGCCCCAGTCGAAGCGCTTTTTCGAGGTGCTGGGCTGGAAGCAAAAGCAGGCCGCCACGGGGCACCGCTCCATCGGACTGACGGACCTTGAGATCCGCAAGTTCACGTTCGAGGGTCTCTCCGAACCAGAGATCTGCGAAAAAATCGTAACCGACAAGCCCGGCTGGAAGCAGGTCATGGGCTTGCTGCCTCCGCAAATCGGCCTTACTCCGGCCATCCTGGTCGCCCTGCTGGACCAGTTGTCGGACAAGGATTTGACGATCCTGACGCCGACGTTGGAAGAGCTTGGGCTGTTGCGGCACGAACCGATCCAGCAACGCTGGCAGGAAGCAATCCGAAAGCAGGAAGACCAGCGCGCCCGCAATATCGCGAAAAACCTCCGCGACCGCGGTCTCGCCGGCCAGCTGGACGCTTCGGCGGATGCCGCCGTCGCCCAGGCGGTGGCGGAGGCCACGCAGGAAACCGACCTCCACATCATGTTCATCATCGATAGGAGCGGCTCGATGCAGGGGGCCATCGAAGCCTCGAAAGAGGCGCTGGCGATGATCGTGCAGGGGTTTCCACCGGAAAAGCTGCACATTGCCAGCTTCAACACCATGGGCACCCTGTTAAAGCCCCGGCATCATTCAGCGGCCGGGGTGCGGCACATGCTGCGGGGCATCAAGGCCAGCGGCGGCACGATCCATGGCGCCGGGGTGCGGGTGTTCCATGACCAGGGCGTATGCATCCCGGAAGGCGCCGACCTGATCTTGTTCGCGGTGGGTGATGAGCTGGGTGAGCCGGGGAGCCAGTTCGCGAAAAACCTGAAGGCTTGGGGCTATGTGCCAAGCGCCATCGCGCATATTGTGAACGTAGGATCCGAATATGGCCGGGGCACGACTCTGAGGAGTGCCGCGGAGATACTCGGGGTGCCCTACACCGAGGTGAAGGTGGAACAGTTTACGGATGTTTACCAGGTGCAGCGCACCCTCAAAGCAGTGCTCGAGGCGCAGCCCCTCCGCGAGAAGTGCTCAATCATCGAGAAAATCATGCAGACTGAATTATTAGTCCCGCCTTATTGAAGGCGCACCCGGGTGGAGCAGATCCACCCGGACACTTGAATTTTGACCATTTACACCACGCAATCGGCCGGAAGTCACAAGCTAGCTCAATGGTAGAGCATCTGTGCAAAAACAGAATGTAGCCGGTTCAATTCCGGCGCTGATCCAAAACTTCTGTCCACTCGCGTGGTGTTCCCTTT
>CAIMWS010000286.1 GCA_903845125.1 uncultured Verrucomicrobiota bacterium | reverse complement strand
TGGCGCTGGCCCGCGGGCGGGCGGAGGCCGTGGTGGATCCGTCCGCTGTGGGGGGGACGATCTCCGGACTGGTGACCGTTCAGGATAGCGATTTCCCCCTGGCCGGGGTGGCGGTATATCTGGTGGACACCAACGACCCTCAGAGCAGTCGGCAGGGGATGGTGGCGGCTACCGTCACCGGACCGGATGGCACTTATTGTTTCAGCAACGTGAAGCCGGGGGGCTACGCGGTGGTGCCAATGAAAACGGAGGGCGGATCGGCCTGGCAACTGACGGCCGCTGGCGCTTCCGCCAGTCCGTTCCTGACGGTGAGCAACGACCAGCGGTCGGTGGATTTCACCGCCCAGGATCCTTCATTATTCGAGGGAGATGATGGCACCTTTACGGTGACGATTTATTACGATGCCTCACGGTTCCCCAGTGGCTGCCAGCTCAAAGTGGAACGCCGGAGTTTTAACTGGTGGGGCGGCTTTGGGTGGTTTGAGGCGATCAAAAATCCATGGGTGTGGAACCAGGCCAACCCAGTGCATGGACTGGGTTGGATCCAGATGAAAGAACCTTTTGGGTATTCCGAAAACAACGGTTGGAATGGCGTGGATAACGTCTTCCAGGTGCGGTTGCTTTCGGCGGGAAACCAGTTGCTGGCAAAGGCGTTGATCACCCTGCCGTGGGGGGATAAATGCCCGGCCAATTCGGTATTCGCCTGGGATGTGGCGGGTGGGGATGGGGTGCCAGGCACGATCCTGGCCGCGCCGGTGGCGGCAGCGGCCACGAAACTGGAGTTCCCCGGCCGGTTTACAGCCCAGTGGCAGGCTGTGGGCGGGGCCTATGGTTATGTGGTGGAGGTGTCCACCGATGGCACCTTCGCGGAAAACAATGGCCGACCCACCCTGTCCATCGACGCCGGCCTGGACGTCCAGCGGGTGGTGGCATTGCCGGTGGCCGTCGAGAACAAACTTTCCTATTTTTACCGGGTGATTGTGTATGGGGAAAAGGTGTTGAGTCCCTATTCTGGTGTGGTCAGAGTGGGTTTGGATGAGGTGGCAGTGCCACGAGCGCTGGCGGCGGGCTTGGGAATCAATTTCTTCACCGCAGTTTGGGACCCACTACCAGGCGCCCAGTCTTACCGGCTGGATGTTTCAACCGATCCGCAATTTGGCAGTTTCATCCTGCAGGATGTGAATGTGGGCGCCAGCACCAACTACTGCCTCACCAACCTGCCCGCTGGCGGAGGGCCCTATTATTACCAGGTTCGGGCCTGCGCCAACGGGGTTACCAGCCTCAATTCAAAAACCATTCAGGCCGGATTGGGTCCTTTGGCGCTGCCAGCAACCCGTGTGGATGGCAGTGGTTTCACCGCCAACTGGGCTTCGCTGGCGGGGGCTTCGGGCTATCGGTTGGATGTTTCGCTGGACCCGCAATTTCGCAGCTATGTCCTGCAGGATCGCGAAGTGGGCGCCGATAACTGGTTCCGAATGGATAACCTGCAGACCGGGGGCTACTATTACCGCGTCCGGGGTGTGGCGGGAAGCATGACCAGCGCCAATTCGGCGGTCATTGGCATGGTCTTTATTGCTTCCGGCATGGTGTGGATCCCACCGGGTACCTTCACCATGGGCAGCCCCGAAGGCGCAGAGGGTGGTTGGAATGGCGAATGGCCGCAGACGATCGTGACCTTGACCAGGGGCTTTTGGATGGCGCAGACCGAGACAACCCAGGCTCAATTCGAATCGGTCATGGGGTATAATCCCTCCTGGTTCACCAGCGGTTTCGCAAGGCCTGTGGAGCGGGTAACCTGGCATATGGCCACCAATTATTGTGGGAAATTAACCGCCAGCGAGCGGGCCGCAGGGCGGCTGCCCCAGGGGTATGCGTATCGGCTGCCCACGGAGGCGGAGTGGGAGTATGCCTGCCGGGCGGGATCAACAACCCGCTATTTTTATGGGGCCGATCCTGGCTATGACCGCCTGGATAACTATGCCTGGATTTTTCGCAATAGCGGTGCGCAAACGCACAGGATAGGGTTGAAACTGCCCAATGCCTGGGGCTTGTATGACATGAATGGGAATGTGTCTGAGTGGTGCCAGGACTGGCTTGGCTTCTATCGTGGCGGTTTTGCGACCGATCCACGGGGTTCCGAGACGGATTCATACCGCGCAGTGCGTGGGGGTCACTGTCGAACTCCATACATGGAGGTCAGTTCATCGATGCGCTTTTACGTCAAGCAAAACTTTAAGGCGGATGATCTCGGGTTTCGGGTTGTCCTGTCCCCGCCATAGCCCGGGCATTTGGCTTGGTGCTGAGGCCGTTGTGGTTGTGCAACCATAGGGAATTTCGGCCCCAGCGGTTAAAAACCCCGGTGTCAGGGGAGTGCTTGGTTTCCGAATCCCGTGGAAGGGATGTACAAAAACGTCCGGAACTGCCTGCGCGCATTACATCGCCCCATCGCGTTTGGCGGTTAGGGCAGGGCCATTCCGCCTGGGGAGTATCCGTGGGGCTGGAAGTGACATTTTGATTTGAATTCCCGAAAAAGGTAAACTGGCAGAAGGCCGCGGACGGAAGCGATCCTGACGCGGGGGTTTGAAATGAGCCAATTTGCATGGCCCCGACCAAACCCCAGAAAGCGACGGAGTAAATCCCGGGCGGATTCACGGGATGTCCGCTGTGTTCACAGGCGCAGTTCAGGCTGGGGAGATCAGGCCATGACCGGAGCGAGTGACGATGCCAAATGTTTTGCCGGCCAATATTTGGGCGACGGCAAAATCGCGACTTTGCCGTCGCGGAAGTTTGAAGAATTTCTTGCGCCGGTGGAGCACAATACTGAATGATGGCCTCCGTAGCGCCTTTTTAAGCTTTTTAGGCGGCGCGCCGGGCATGGGCATGGTTCTGTAGAATCGGCCTGGCGGGCACCGGATGGGGGGCGCGGGCCTTGAGTGGGCAGAAGGACGTGATGGCACCGCTTCCTATGGCCACCCGGCTATGGGACACCGAAAACCAAGTTAGGAAGAGATACACAATGGAAAACCAGATATTGCAATTCGCAGATGAGATCGTGGGGCGGGCGGCACAAGCCGGCGCCGTATATGCACAGCTTGGGCAGGCGGAGACGGACCGGATCGTGGACGCCATCCACAAGGCCGCCTTCAATAACCGGGTGCGGTTGGCCCGGATGGCCAACGAGGAGACGGGCATGGGACGGTGGGAGGACAAAGTCATTAAAAATGTGGTGGCCTCCCAGCTGGTCTATGAAGACATCAAGGATTTGAAGACGGCGGGAATCGTGAGCGAGGACTTTGGCAGCGGCATCCTGGAGATTGCGCAGCCGGTGGGCCCCATCCTGGCGATCATTCCGGTCACCAATCCCACCTCCACGGTCATTTTCAAAATCCTCATTGCGCTCAAGGCGCGCAACCCGATCATTGTTTGCCCATCCGGGAAGGCCAAGCGCTGCTGCGCCGAAACGGCCCGCATCTGCTATGAGGCCGCCCTGGCTGCCGGGGCCCCGGAGGAGTGCATTCAGTGGCTCAACGAAACCTCCCGCGAGCAGACGCAGGCGTTGATGAGCCACAAGGGTCTGGCGCTGATCCTGGCCACGGGCGGGACGGGCCTGGTCAAGTCGGCCTACAGCTCGGGTACGCCGACTCTGGGCGTCGGCGCAGGCAATGTGCCGGTGTTCATCGATTCCAGCGCGGACATCCCCTTTGCCGTGAGCCAGATCCTGCTGTCCAAGTTGTTTGACAATGGCACCATTTGCGCCAGCGAACAGGCCGTGGTGGTGGAGACTGCCATCGCGGACGCCACGCGGGCTGAGTTTGAGCGCCAGGGTGCTTACTTCCTCTCGCGCGAGGAAACCCACAAGCTGGAAGCCGTGGCCTTTGACCGGGCCAAGGGCGCCATGAAGCCGGATATTGTCGGCCAGTCGGCGGCGTTGATCGCCCAAAAGGCGGGGATTGCCGCGCCTGCAGGCGTCCGCCTCCTGGTCGCGCCGCTGGCTGGGGTGGGGGAGAAATATCCCCTTTCCGCGGAAATCCTGGCGCCCATCCTGGGCTTCTACGTGGAGCCTTCCTTCACCGGAGCGGTGAACCGCTGCCTGGACCTGAATTTCTACGGCGGCATCGGCCATACCGTCAGCCTGTATGCCAACAACGAAGTCCGCATCCGTGAGTTCGCCCTGCTGATGAACGCCGGGCGCATTGTCGTGAATACGCCCTCTTCCCAGGGCGCGGTCGGCGGCATTTTTAACCGGCTGAGCCCGTCCTTCACTCTGGGCTGTGGGACCGGCGGCAAAAACATCACCACGGATAACGTGACCGCCAGGCACCTCGTGAATATCCAACGGGTCGCGCGTCGGCGGGACAACCAGCGGCTCGCGCGGTTCAATACCGCCTTGTATTTGGACGAATCCCTCGATGTGGACGCCATCGAGGCCCAATACAATCGCAACTACTAAATCCCAATCCCTTATAAAACATGAATATCAAGGAATGTGACGGCCGGTTGGTCTGCACGCTGGAAGGTCATTTTGACACCGTTCAAAGCCAGAAACTGGAAACGGAATTGAAGGGGCGCCTGACCCCGCAGCAGCCGGTGGCCTTTGAAATGCAGGCGGTGACTTATGTGTGTTCAGCCTTCCTGCGGGTTTGTTTCGCGGCGGCTAAAAGCGCCGGCGCCGGTCGCTTCAAGCTGCTGGGTCTCACGCCGCCCATCAAGCGCGTCTTCATGATGGCGGGGATTTCCGATTGGTTCGCGGACGAGTGAGCCGCCGCGTGCGGCGCCGATGGCGAATTGGAACGGGGGGGATGATCAACACCATGGCTGGGCCTTTGGCTGGCCTGGTGGCGGGCAGGAGGTTTCCTCCCTGTGAACCTGGAGTTGCTTTGGCGGGCAGTGGTTAATCGTCAGCCTTAGGCGGTTGCCAGCCTCCGAGTTGCAACGCCTTCACTCCGTTGAGCGCCTCCGTGGGGTTTGCGGACGGTTTTACGGCGGTCAGGGAATTGCCCGCCCCACCAGCGGGGCGCGCGTATTTGCCTTGGGAGTGAAAGTTTATCGCGGAAGAAAAGCGTGAGCCTGCCTGTAACATTCGCTGTGCATCCCTCGGTTGGCCGTTCCAAAAGTGAGCATTGCTCCCCATAATTCCGTACGATTTTTTTGGCTCGGATTGGGTGAAGGTGTCCCGCTTCCGAAGCGCTCAGTACTGAGCGCATCCCTTTGGAATGGCTGATGTATAGCAATAATTATCAATCTGGCAATCCTATTTGCGACTACAAAATCGCGATTTTGCCGTCGCGAAAGTTTTCAGATTTTCATTGCGCCCGCCCAAGACCCGCCTAACGATGGATCCGTAGCGTTATTTATGGCACTGGAATCGGCGTTTTCACGGACGGGATTAATTGCACGGGGACGCCGCTTTGAAGGCACGGAAAAGGAAATAATTAAAATGAAAAAAACGACATTCATATGCTGGGCGGCCTGGGCGGCTTTATGCCTGGCCCAGGCGGCTCAGGCCCAAAACAACAGCTCCTCACAGAATTCTCCGGCCATGCCCTACCCCGAATGGCTGGGCCCCGCGGAAGCCGATCCGGACGGCGATGGCCAGACCAATGGGCAGGAATATTTGGCCGGAACTGGTTCGGCTGACGGCCATGCGTTCCTCAAACTGACCGCCACCATGGACGGCGGCGGCCCGGTGCGGCTGAGCTTTCAGGCCGGCTTGGCGCGGCGGTTCCTGGTGGAATCGTCCGACGATCTGAAGACCTGGACCGCCGTCGGTTTGCCGGTAATGGGGGAAGGCCGGCTGGTGGCGGTGCTGGATGACCGCCCGCGGGCCGGGGTGGCCAGCCGGAGCTACCGGGTTCGTGCGTTGGGTTTTGGCTTGGCGGGGAATCTGGCCTACCTCCCAGCCGGCTCCTTCACGATGGGCAGCCCGGCCAGCGAGTTGGGGCGGGGCGAAAACGAAGGCCCCACAACCGAAGTGACGATCAGCCGGGAGTTTTGGTTGGGTACCCGGGAGGTGGCTCAAGGGGAGTATGAGGCGCTGATGGGCTACAATCCGTCCTGGTTTTCCGGGAGCACCAATCTGCCTGTGGAAAATGTGGTTTGGACGGAGGCCACCAATTACTGCGCCCGTTTGACCCAGCGGGAACGGGCGGCCGGGAACCTGCCCCGCGGCTACGAGTTTAGGCTGCCTACCGAGGCGGAGTGGGAATATGCCTGCCGGGCGGGGACCACGACGGCCACGGCTTTTGGGGACACCCTCGCTTCAGCCCAAGCCAATTTCGATGGGAACCAACCCTATGGGAATGCCGCGAAAGGGATCTGGCGGGAGCGGTCCACGCCGGGGGGCAGCTATGCTGCCAATCCTTGGGGGCTATATGATCTCCACGGCAATGT
>CAIMWS010000285.1 GCA_903845125.1 uncultured Verrucomicrobiota bacterium | reverse complement strand
GTGGCGGTGGCGGTGGTGGCAGTTCCGGATTGGGTGGAGCAATTTATTCAAAAAATGGTTCCATCGGCCTTACTAATGTTACGATTTCAAACAACACAGTGAGCGGGGGAGCGGGGGGCGGGGCAACTGGCCGTGCAAGTGCAGGCACTGGAGGAGCAGGGGCTGGAGGAGGATTATTTATCGAGCAAGGTGAAGCTAACATTGTAAATTGCACCATCGTACAGAACAAAGCAACCGGCGGCGGTAATGGGGGCAAATCCGTTGGGGGTAATGCTTTATTTCTGAATACAAATTCTTTCCTGCTCAATACCATTGTTGCGCTTGGGATTGCCACTGAAGCGCCCGACATGCAGGGCGCTGCTCGGAGCGGAGGTTTTAATATGATTGGCGCCAGCACTGGCTCCAGCGGGTGGAACGCCGCCACTGATTACTTGAATGAAAATCCGAAAATCGGTCCATTGCAGGACAATGGCGGTCCGACCTGGACGCATGAATTGCTATTCGGGAGCTACTGCATCAACGGTGGGACCATGGATGGAGCGCCCGTGGTGGACCAGCGTGGGGTGAACCGGCCGCAAGGGAACGGGGTGGACATCGGCGCCTATGAAGGCTTGCCAATTGTCGCTCCCGTCATCCTCGGTGGATTAACCAATCAAACGGCGGTCCTGGGCGGCAATGTGGCGTGGGCGGTCGAGGTGACCGGCACCAAGCCGCTGGCGATGCAATGGTCATTCAACGGGACGAATTTGGCGGGCGCCACGAATGCCGCTTTGACCTTGAGCAACGTCAAAACCAACCAGACCGGGCCATATACCCTGACGATCAAGAACGTGGCGGGTGAGGTGGCGGGCAGCGCTTTTCTGACGGTTCTCCCCTCAGGCAATGCCCCGGTGATCACGAACCAGCCGGCCAGCGTGAGCGTGGTCAGCGGTGGCTCGACCGGATTCTATGTGGGGGCGAAGGGATCGGCGCCCTTGAAATACCAGTGGCAGTTCAACGGGGCGGACCTGGCCGGGCAGACCAACCTGGCGCTGGCGGTCAGCCCCGTGCGGAAGGAGGATGCCGGGAACTACCGGGTAATCGTGGGCAACAGCTACGGGAGCGTGACGAGCGCGGTGGCGGTGCTGCGGGTGGACGTCGTGATAGTGAAGGCGGAGCAGGTGACCGCGGCGCAGGGGAACGAGGTGCTGGTGCCGGTGCGGGCGCAGCGGTTCAACAACATCGGTTCGTTCCAGTTCTCGATGCACTGGAATGTGGATGTGATCGCGCTGCAGGCGGTGGAGAAATTCGGGCTGCCGAACATGACCGGGGTGAATTTCGGGACGACGCTGGCTTCGCGGCTGACGGTCTCGTGGGAATCGCCCTCGGGCAGCAGCCAATCAGTGGCGGACGACACGCCGCTGTTTGTGCTGCGGTTCCTGGTGACCGGGGCCTCCGGGTCGAGCAGCCCCATCCTGATCGATGGCGATCCCACGCCGATCGAGATGCTCGACGGCCAGTCACGGCCGCTGATCCCGGACCTGGTGAACGGGCTGGTGCAGGTGCTGCCGACGATCAAGCTGGCGGGGTCGATCGTGTATGCGGGGAGCGTGAAGCCGGTGGCGGAGGTGCTGGTGGAGGCGGTGGGCACGGCCGCCAAAGGGCTTACCCAGACCAACGGGCTCTACGAGCTGCGGGCGCCCACGGGCAGCTCGCCGGTGCTGACGCCCGGCAAGACGAACGACACCCCGCTGGCCAGCGAGGTGACCACAGGGGACATCCTGCTGATCCGGCGGCATATCCTGGCCACCACGCCGCTGGGGTCGCCCTACAAACTGCTGGCCGCGGATGTGAACGGGGACAGCAAGATCACGACCGGGGACATCCTGTCGATCCGGCGGTTCATCCTGGGGGTGACGAACCGGATGCCAGCGGGCCTGTGGCGGTTTGTGCCGGCGGATTACACGCTGGACCCGCTGAGCCCGTTCGGCGCGCCCGGGTTCATCGTGCGGAGCAACCAGATGGCGGACATTTCGGGATTGAATTTCCTGGCGGTGAAGTTGGGGGATGCCAGCTTGTCATGGCCCAACCGGGTGGGGTCGCTGGGCCTGCCCGGCCCCGAGCCGGGGGCCGTGGCCAGCCGGAGGGTGGCTCGGCTTTCAGCGGGTGGGTTGCGGCTGACGGCCGGGTCCAGCGCGGTGGCGCCGGGGGCTGTGGTGTCCGTGCCGGTGACGGTGGGTGGCTTCAACAACATCAGCACGTTCCAGTTCTCAATCCACTGGGACAACACGCAGCTGGTCTACACGGGCATGGACCAGGCCGGGCTGGCCGGGCTGGCGGCGGGGAATTTCGGGCAGCCGGCGCCGGGCACGCTGACCGTATCCTGGGAGGATCCCACGGGCACGAGCAGCACGCTGGCCAGCGGGGCGGTGCTGTTTGCGCTGAATTTCCAGACGCTGGGCGGGGCGGGGACAGCGAGCCAGGTCCGGCTGGATGGCAGCCCCACGCCGATCGAGGTGCTGGACAGCCAGCTGATGAGCCTCTCCCCCACGGTGCAGGCCGGGACGGTGACGGTGAGCGGCGGGGGGGTGGCGGCGCAGATCACGGCGCAGCCGGCGAGCCTGACGGTGGAGGAGGGGCAGCCGGCGAGCTTCACGGTGGGGGTGAGCGGCACGGCGCCCATCACCTGCCAGTGGCGCAAAAACGGCCAGGAGATCGCGGGGGCGGTGCTGCCCACCTGGAGCCTGGCGCACGCGCTGGCGGCGGACGCGGGAACCTATACGGTGGTGGTGGACAACGAGTTCGGCCCGGCGGTGGAGTCGGCCGGGGCCGTGCTGGTGGTGAACCCGGCGGGCGGCAACCAGCTCACGCTGGCGGTGGGGGCGGTGACGGTGGCGCCCGCGGCCATCGCGGTGGTGCCGGTGAAGGTGGCGCGGTTCATCAACGTGAGCAGCGTGCAGTTCTCGGCGCATTGGGACACCAACGTGTTCGCCTACGAGGGGCTGGAGCAGTTTGGCCTGACCTCGCTGGCGGTGGGCAATTTCGGGCTGCCCGCGCCGGGCGCGCTGACGCTCTCCTGGGAGGATCCCTCGGGCGGCAGCACGTCGCTGCCGGATCAGACGGTGATTTTCGCGATCCGGCTGCGGGCCACAGGCGCCGGGGTGCGGCAGGTGACCATCGACGGGTCGCCCACGCCGATCGAGATCCTGGACGGGAGCCTGGCGGCCATCCCGGTCACGGCGGTCTCCGGCCTGGTGACGATCCAAGGCGGGCAGGCGTTGGACACGGATGGCGATGGATTGAGCGACGAGCGGGAGGCGCAGCTGGGCACCGACCCGCGCAATCCGGACACGGATGGGGACGGGTATGCGGATGGCTTGGAGGCGCAGCTGGGCACGGATCCCAAGCTGGCTTCCTCGCGGCCGGAGGCATTGAGCATCTACACGGCGGTCGAGCTGGAGATGGTCACCTTGACCAACCGGCAATACCAATTGGAGAAGTCGGTGGATATGCAGGCCTGGACGGGGGTAGGTGAGGTGTTCCAAGGCTCCGGCAATGTGACGAACCGGTTCCTGTCGATCAAAGGGAGCCCGAAGACCTTCTGGAGGCTGAAGACGCTGCCGTAAGGAACGTTGGACGAACTGGGCAGTAGAACGCGCCAGATCCCCCTCCGCAGGCCGTTGGCTGCGGGTGTGGTGCGGGATTCGCCCCAAGGAATGCAAGTCCAACACGCACTGGAGTTTGGTGGAGAACCGGCGGTGCGCCGATGGCCGGGTAGTCCAGGGGCATGTGCTTTATCTGGGTGATATGGGATGCTGGGCGCAATCCACGGCTTAAAGCGATAAACTCCCTGTCCATATGGGTCGGCCGGAAGGCCGCTGGAATTGAATATATCTCTGTTATACCGGGGGCCGAAATGGGGGGAAATATGTTCCAACGGGTGGTCCCTATTTCGACCTTTGGTGGTCCTTATTGAGCGCCCGCTAACACTGGATCTTTTTGCGCAAGCCACTCGTCATTCACCCTTTATCCCGGTCAGGTCGGGGTTTGTGGATTCCTCTTAAGCAGTGGTGGTTTCACAAATTCTTGCCCAGGCGGCATAGTGCTGTCTTGGTCTGTGAACATGCCCGATTTATGACCCATTCGTGCTTCGTTCCACATCACTGCCTGCCAAAAAATATACTGACTTTTAGTATTGCTTTCTCGGTTACAATCCTTATATTGACGCTGAAAGTCAAGTCCTGGTCCCACTAAATAGGCCCACTATTTGACCGAGTAGAACGCATAATGCAGTAAACGACAACAAATAGCATTTAGCTTAGCAACGGCTACGGTCTCACTGAAAATCGCTAATTTTCTGTCACAAGACCGTCCGAGTGCGCATTCCATCGGGTGCGGCTTGGCTTATTCTTGTGACAGGCGCTTGGCGGTGCCTCAGTGAGGGTGCGTTAGGTTCGCACCCTTTTGATTTCCGTGGTTGTGAGCAAGGCTGGTGTGAGAGTGAAGGGAAATCAAATGAAAGTGACGTGGAATGAATGGAAACTCGGGGAACGCATAATATTCTGTGCCTCCATTTGCGCCGCAATATCCCTGCTAATGCCGTGGGTGGATATTGGGTTGGCAACGAGTAATGGCTTTTCCCAAGGAACCTTCCTATTGTTCGCTCTATTTCTCTATCCACTCCTAAAACTACTATCCCAGACGCCATTCTCGTTTTACCCGGCTCTGGGGATGTCACTGACCGCAGT